>NZ_HG422173.1:1128581-1237894 GCF_000341545.2 Nitrospina gracilis 3/211 | reverse complement strand
TAACAAAAAATCCGGGCAAGAGGCTAGGAGTATATTCACCCCTTGAGTTTCTGTCAAGGTAATTGCACGGCAAACCAAACGCCCATTCCCCGCTTCCCCGCCCCCCATTTTTGCAAAACGATTGACACCCTCCCGGGTGGGCTTTAAAATATTTATTTTAAATGGGTTATTGCAATTTAGGGTCACCTGAAACTGCGGATCGCCTTCCGAAAACCCGTTTTTTTAACGCCGTTGGGTTCTGGAGAAATGCGGTCCGGACCTGTGAACGGTGTCGAGTATCCGAATACACTTCGTGGCGGCGCCCCGCCGCGCCGCCGGGAACAAACCTGCGTCATGGCCACCGACAATCCACTGCACAATCTGATGGACATCATCTGCAACCTTGCCGATGCCTACACCACGGCGCTGTTCGTCCTGCAACCGGATGCGGAAACCCTGACGCTCCGCGTGCACCAGTCGTTGAGCTCCCAGATTAAAATCGACGCGTCGTTCAAGATCGGGCAGGGCCTGCTTGGCCGGGTTGCATTCGACCTGAAACCGCTGGTCAAAGACTTCTCCCGGGAAACCGCGCCGAAGCTGGAGCTTTACCGCAGGAAAGAGGACCTGAAGTCCCTGTGGGTGATCCCGTTGATGGATGACGATGCCATGAAGGGAATCCTGTACATCGACTCCAAGGAGCAGTACCGCGTGCCCACCAAGGTGCAGAAGATGATGACACCGCTGATCAGCCAGTTATTGTGGCACCTGGAACAGGAGACCGCCCCGGTCTCGTTTGCGGGCGAGCCTGCGGATTTCGCGGCGCTTCTCAAGTGGTGCCGTTTTCTGGCGGAGTCGCCGGACCTGCGGGCGTTGAGCGAGCGCTTCGTGCATATCCCGAAAAACATCATGCAGATGGACGCCCTCGCCGTGGTGTGGTTCGACGAAAACGGCGACGGACGCCTCGCCGCGTCGCGTGGCTGGGGTACGGGCCTCAAGGATCTGCCTCTGGAGCTGGGCACGGGCATCTGCGGGCAGACGGCGAAGTCCGGAAGCCCCGTTTTGATCGGCGATACCAGAAACCGTCCCTTCGTGCTGTTCGCCAAAAACGAAAACGTCGGTGCGTTCTCCTCCATTCTCGCCGTGCCGATAAACTTCAGGCGCGACCCCGCCGGCGTGGTCCTCTGTGCCACCCAGCGTGTGGGCGGCCTGCAACCGGTGGACCTGGGACGTCTGTTGTGGATGACCACCTTCGCCCTGCAATCCCCGGCGCTGGGTGCACAGGAAAGGGAGGCGCCTCCGGCCCGGCGGTATCTGCACACGCCGCATTTCGCCGCCGTGCAGTCGGTCAGCGTGGAAGACGAAATCTTCAGCCCCGACCGCACGATCAGCGTGTTGAGCATTCATTTCACCAACCTCGACGGCCTCGCACGCAAACAGGGGTTTGAAGCGAGTGAGACCGTACTGAACGAAGCCGCCACGCGTCTGGCCACGGTCCTGCCGCAACCCAAGTTGGTCTTCAAGGCGGGCGAAACCACGCTGGCCGTGCTTCTGGTCAACGTGACCGGGGAGCAGGCCCTGGCGCTTGAACCGGAAATCCTGCAGGCACTGGGAGAGCCCGCCTTTTCCTACGGCGACACGCAATACCGCCCGGACCTGGAATTCGGAATATCCGCCTATCCCGAGGACGGCGATCACCTGACCGCGTTGCTGGTGTCTTCCCTCACCCGCATCGCCCCCACCGGAGACAACGTGCATGCCTAGTTTATGGAATCACATCGTCAATCTGTTCACTTCGGACGTCGCCATGGACCTGGGCACGGCCAACACGCTCGTGTACGTGCGCAACCAGGGCATCCTGCTCAACGAGCCGTCCATCGTCGCCGTCAGCAACAACGGCGTCGGCGTGCAGCGCGTGGAGGCGGTGGGACTGGAGGCCAAACGCATGTACGGCCGGACCCACGCGAAATTGCAGGCCATCCGCCCGATGAAGGACGGCGTCATCGCCGACTTCGAGGTCACCAACAAGATGATTTCGTACTTCATCAAAAAAGTGCTGACAAATTACCGGTTGGTGAAACCACGTATGGTGGTCGGCATCCCGACCTGCATCACGCAGGTGGAGAAGAAAGCCGTCATCGACGCCGCCCTTCTTTCCGGCGTGCGCGAAGTGTACCTGGTGGAAGAGCCCATGGCCGCGGCCATCGGTGTCGGTATTCCGGTGCATCTGCCGGAGGGCAACATGGTGATCGACATCGGCGGCGGCACTTCCGATGTGGCGGTGACGTGCCTCTCCGCCATCGCCTACGGCGAGTCCATCCGCCTGGGCGGCGACGAGATGGACGAGGCCATTCAGCGCTACATGCGCCTCCAGCATCACCTCAACGTCGGTATTTTCGAGGCCGAGCGCGTCAAGATCGCGGTCGGCAGTGCGTATCCCCAACCCAAACCGCTGACCACGCAGGTACGCGGTCTGAACGTGAAGACCGGTGTGCCGACCTCCATCCTGGTCAACGACGAGGAAATCCGCGAGGCATTGAAGGAACCGCTGGGGGCCATCACCGGCGCGGTGCTGAGAGCATTGGAGAAAACCCCGCCGGAGCTTTCCGGCGACATCTACACCAACGGCCTGTACCTGACCGGCGGCGGCGCCCTGATCCGCGGCCTCGACAAACTGCTGGAAGAAACCACCAGCCTCAAGGTCAACCAGCCGGAAGACCCCCTGCTCAGCATCGTGAAAGGCGCGGGGAAGGTCATTGACCAATTTAGTGATTTGAGAAAAGTTTGCATCAACTGAACACCGTTTGGTATACAATGGCCTCGAACCTGCTGAAAAACGGTGAGATCGTTGATGACTGACCAGACCCCGGATACCACGGACACCCATTCCTGCATCCAGTGCGGCGCGCAAGTGGAAAACCTGCCGACCGCCATCGAGTACGAAGGTCAGGATGTACACGTGTTCAACCCCGTTGTGTGCCGGTCCTGTCTGCTATCGATCTGCAAAACCCACTCCGTGGAATGCGCCAATTGCGGCGGCAAAATCCCCCCGTACACCCAGGTCGGGGTGCTGAAGGCCGACAACGGCGAACGCCAGTACGTGCACATGACCGTTGCCTGCACCACTGTAGGCAGCGCTTTTCACGGGTATCTGGGAAAAGGACATCTGGGTGATTTCGTACAGGTGGAAGCATGCTGACTCTTCATTTTGAAAAACAGAACCGCACCATTGAAGTGGAACCGGGCACCAATCTGCGGGAGGCCGCGATCGCCAACAAAATCGGCATCTACCAGCATATTTTTAAAATTCTCAACTGCCGTGGACGTGGCCTGTGTTCCTCCTGCCGGGTGGAAATCACATCGGGAAACGTGGCGCCGCGTAACGAGGTGGAAGAGAACAACCTCAAAAAAGCGCTCACCAAAAATCCCAACCTTCGGCTGGCCTGCCAGATCAAGGTGGAAGACAATCTCGTGGTTCGCTCGCACGTTTGAAAGCGGTTGAGTCTGCAGGCCTTAAAACAACCGTGAGGGCAATTTACGGACCCCGGAAACGCCCCAGAAATTCATTGACAAACCCCGATTTCGGGAACCAAAATAGGGAATAAATCATGATCTCACTGGCAGCCGACAAGCTGGAAGAAGCGCGCCAGCATGCGCTGGATGAGTATCCATACGAATGCTGTGGGATCATCATTGGAAAGCCCGATTCGGATAAAGATGACATCCTTTTCCGGTGCACCAACATTCAGAACAAGTTGCACGAAAAGGATCCCGAAACATTTGTGCGGGACGCACGCACCGCCTTCTACATCGATCCCAAGGAGTTGATGGGGATCCTGCGCGAGGCGGAACAGAAAAAACTGGCGATCAAGTTGTTTTATCATTCCCATCCGGAACACGATGCGTACTTTTCGGAGGAAGATAAGGCAATGGCCTTGTTTGACGGTCAACCGACCTACCCCGAGGCCCGGTACCTGGTGATTTCTGTGTATAATAGGGAAATACGGGATCAGGCGTTCTTTGAATGGGACTCCGATTCCCAATCGTTTGAAAAACGGGTTTGATACCCCGATCCACAAATAGCCTGTCTCATAATGGCGGAGGAGTAACACCATGGCTTTGATGATCACCGAGGATTGTGTCAACTGCGGAGTCTGTGAACCCGAATGCCCGAATGAAGCCATAGCGGAAGGCGACGAGATTTACATCATCGACTGGGAGCGGTGCACCGAGTGTGTGGGCTGGTACGAAGAGCCCCAGTGCGTCGAAGTCTGCCCGGTGGACTGCATTCCCAAGGATCCGGAACACGAGGAAACCGAGGAAGAGTTGCTCGAGAAGAAGAAAGCCCTCGTCGGCGACGAAGATTGATCCTCAGGTCCAGTCTCTGGACCTCAACCGTAACGACAAGGAACCGGAACCTTGGCTGATGAAATGAAAGATGAAGTCGAGTCTGTCCTCGACACCTTGCGACCGCAGCTCATGCAGGACGGTGGTAATGTGGAGTTGGTGGACATCGAAGATGGAATCGTGAAACTGCGCCTGGTGGGCTCCTGCAGTTCCTGTTCCAGTTCCACGATGACCCTGAAAATGGGCATCGAACGCGCCTTGAAAAAAGCCATTCCCATGGTACGCTGTATAGAGGCGGTCGAGTAATTGGACACACGCCGGGCCTGCCCCGGTCATCCCGTTTCGTTGCGTATGCGTCAGGTAATTTCGACCCGGCCGCTGTGCCAGCCGGGTCGTTTTCATTTCAGGCACGTATTCTTTTTGCTGGCGGTTCTGCTCACAGCGGTGCTTTTGGTTTCCTCCCCCGCAGTGGCGGAATCGGACACCATCCCTGCGCCTCCTTTTACGCTGAAGTCGCTGGAGGGCGGCGACCGTTCCCTCAAGGATTACCGCGGGAGCTACCTGCTCCTCAACTTCTGGGCAACGTGGTGCGGCCCGTGCAAGATTGAAATGCCTTCGCTGGAAGCCCTGCACCGCCGGTTTCAATCGGAAAACCTGACCGTGCTCGGCGTCTCCAATGATCCCTTCGGCGAACGGGTGGTCGAACCGTTCATGAAAGCCTACAACCTGACGTTTCCCGTCCTGCTGGACCCCAAGCAGGAAATCAGCAAACAGTACGGCGTGCACAGCCTGCCAACCTCTTTTCTGATCGATCCCGAAGGCCGGATTCTGGGAGTGCTGGCCGGAGCGGAAGACTGGTCCAAGCCGGAAACCATCGCCTACTTCATGGATCTGCTGGATGTTCAGCAGGGCGCTCCGCTGAAAAGCTCCACTTCCGGACCCTGATGCCGTTCCCTTACCGGATATGACCGTGCGCACATTCATCACACATCTGATCTGCTTCCTGTGCTTCACCGCCGCGCCCGCCTTCGCGCACGACGGCGGCCAACCGGACCGGCCGCTGGAAGGCGACATGGTGCACATTCCCGCCGGGCAGTTCATCTTCGGCACCGACAAGGTGGACAAGACCGGCGACCTGCTGGCGGTTGGGGTGCCCAAACCGTTGTACAAAGACGAACAGCCCCAGCAGAAACCCTTCCTCAAAGGGTTTTACATCGACCGCCATGAAGTGACGAACCGGCGCTACAAGCAATACGTGGACGCCCTCGGCGCGGTGCCGCCGGAATACTGGGAAAACGGCATGTACCCCGCAGGCGAAGACGACCTGCCGGTGGTCTGGGTATCGTGGTACGACGCTTCCAATTTCTGCGACTGGGCGGGAAAACGCCTGCCCACGGAAAAAGAATGGGAACGGGCCGCACGGGGCACGGAAGGACGCGAATACCCGTGGGGCAATGAATTCGACGCCCAAAAAGCCCACCTGCCCAAAAACTCGCGCACAAAGTTGAAACTGCACAAAGTCGGCTCGCATCCGGAAGGCGCGACCCCCGAAGGCGTGCACGATCTGGTCGGCAATGTGTGGGAATGGGTGGCGGACGATTACAACGGATACAAAGGCAACGACAAACAATTGACCGGATTCGGCCAGGGACAAAAAGTCCTCCGCGGCCACTCCGCGGCCAACACCGGGCACTTTCCCGGTGGTTTTTACGACATCGTGCTGAAAGAGTTCTCCCGTGCGGGCTATCGCCAGTACACCCCGCCTGACTCAATGGGGCCGGATGTCGGTTTCCGCTGTGCCAGCAACCACGCGCCCAAGCATTACAAGGAAACCACGCAGGCCGCGTTTTCCAATTCACCTTCCGGCACCGGCACTTCCGATGCGAATCCGTTCGGCAACAGTGGGGATGCGCCTTTTGGTGGGTCCGGCGAGGCTTCGTCGGAAAGCGGCAGTCTGTTTTCCGCCAGCGCGTCCAATCCTTTTCAACCCGAATCCACCCTGCCGAAGGCGAACATCCTCCTGCTGAGCATTCTGTCCCTGCTGGCGGGATTGTTCAGTTTTCTGTCTCCGTGCACCCTGCCGATCCTGCCCGCGTACTTTGCCGTCACCGCGCAGACCACGCGGACACGCATGACGCTCAACTCCTTTGCGTTTTTCTGTGGACTGGCGTCGTTGTTCATCTTGATGGGGGCATCGGCCAGTTTTCTCGGAAGCCTGCTTCGTGACTACCTGTTTTCGCTGACCACCTGGGGTGGCATCCTGGTTTTGATCTTCGGAGTGATGACCCTCTTCGGCAAGGGATTTTCCGGGGCGACGTTTCAGAACGCACCGGCTTCCACCTTCATCGGCTACTTTCTGTTCGGCGCGACCTTCGCCATGGGGTGGACGCCCTGCGTGGGCCCCATCCTTTCCGGTATCCTGATCCTCGCCGCATCGGAGAAAACCATCCTGCAGGGCATGACGCTGTTGTTCTTTTTCGCGGTGGGGCTGGGGATGCCGCTGGTCATCCTATCCGCGTTTTGCAGTCACTTGAGCAAGGACAGTTGGTTCTGGCGCATGTTGCGCGGCAAGGGCTGGAACATACAATTGGGCAGTCGCACCTTTCATCTGCACTCGACCAACCTGTTCAGCGGCCTGCTGCTGATCGGCCTGGGTTACGCGTTGGCCGCGGGCTACCTGACCTACTTCAACAGCATGATCCCGATCGAACTGCAAATCTGGTTCAGCGGTTTCGAAGAAAAGGTGGTGGAATGGCTGTCGTGACCTGACTTTATGTGACCATGCCTGAACCCGTACCCGTTCAACCCGTTAACACGAAAACCCGATCGCATTCTGGAGTACCCAACCCGATGACCCGATTTTTTACATGGATTGCGTTGATCACGACTTTGCTTTTGAACGCGTGCACGCATGTCGAGTCCACCACACACAAGCGTTGGAGCGAGCATCGCAACACCGTCTTCCTGAACCACCTGACGGAAAACCGGAACGCCTTCGCCGAGCCCGGCCTCAAGCTGAAACTGGCACTGGAGGAGGAGTTTCGCAATTCCCTGTACATCGTCGCTCTCGAACCCGAAGACGCCCGGTGGGAGTTGAAGTTCATGATCGACCGGTATTCAGCGGGAAGCCGCTTGAGCCGGTTATTCACATTGGGACTGAGCGATTCTGCGGAAGCGCACCTGGTCGTCAAGTTTGCGCTCATGGGAAAGCAGGGAATGCTTGGCGCGTGGGAAGTGCACACGCATGTAAGCGGCGGGGTGTTGGGCGGCTCGGAACATCAACTGTTCAAGATGGCGGCGAAGCAGATCCGTCAGCATCTGCGCGGGTACTGAAAGGCCCGCGTGAAACCCTTTCCAAATTTTATTTTCTCGATTGCTATTTTATGATTCAATCGAGATTGGAAAGGGTTGCGCACATGGGAGCCAGGGAGCCCTGAGCGCCGATGATCCACCCCCTGGATGAAAGGAGGTGATCCATTGTCTAGTCACTGTACAATGGGAGCCTCCGGTTTGAAATGACCCAACCGGTTGTTTCTTCTGGAGACTCTCCAACAGGACTGAAAGCCCCACCCCCCGGTGGGGCTTTCTTTTTGCCCACGGTAGATAAACACTTCGTTTTTCGGATTTTCTCTTTACAATAATATGGGAGGCAGTCATCGCGAATTTTCATTACAAGAGCGATTATGAAGTTCTGGAAACTCATTTCCCTCCGGCATAAACTGATCGCCATCATCATGCTGACCAGCACCGTGGCCCTGTTGCTTGCGGTCATCGGTCTCAGCATCCACGATATCCAGACCTTCCGCAACACGCAAACCCGGGAGCTGGCAAGTCTGGCGCAGATCCTGGGCGCCCACAGCACCGCTTCCCTGCGGTTTCAGGATGCACAAACCGGACATGAACTGTTGCAGGCGCTCAAAACGGATTCCCGCATTGTCTCCGCCGCTTTGTATGACAACCAGGGCAATCTGTTTTCCCATTACCATCGGCAGAGAAAGGGGCCTGAAGCATTCCCCCGCCCACCCCCTGAAAGTTCCGCAGAATTCCACCATGACGACACAATAGATTTGTTTCGCCCCGTGATGGCCAATGGAGAACAAATCGGCACGCTATACCTCCAGTCGGACACCAACCTGCTCACCGAGCGCCTTCGAAATTATGCCATTGTATCGGGAATCGTGTTTGCACTGTCCCTGCTGGTGTCATTTCTCATTTCCGCCCGGGTGCAACGCACCGTTTCCGCACCGATTCTTCATCTCGCGGAAATCGTGAATCGCGTTTCCAAGGAACAGAATTTTTCCATTCGGGTTGAAAGGGACCGGGAAGACGAATTGGGTTTCCTCGTCAACCAGTTCAACGTCATGCTGGGGCAGATTCAGGAACGCGACCAGGCCCTGCTGCGGGCGCACGAGGAGTTGGAAGCAAAGGTTGAAGAACGCACCCGCGACCTGCAACATGAAATAGAAGTACGCGAAAAGTCGGAGAACGCCCTTCGCGAAAGCGAACAACGCCTGCAGAACGTTCTCGATTACGCGACGCCCCTTGTTTACATGAAAGACCTGCAACGTCGCTTTCTCCTTGTCAACCATCAGTTTGTGAATCTGTTCGGGCTTTCCAATGACGAAGTGCGTGGAAAAACCTCGGAAGAAATTTTTAATCGGGGTGTCCTGGACCAGTTTTTCCTCAAGGAGGAAGACATTTTTCAGACGGGTCAATCCGTGGAAACCGAGGAGCTGGTGATTCAAAACGGCTCCACCGAAACCTACCTTTCGGTCAAGTTTCCCCTTCGGGATTCAAACAACGAAATTTACGGCCTTTGTGCTTTGTGTACCAACATCACCGAACGTAAACAGTTCGAAATCCAGCTGCAACAGGCCAAAGCGGCCGCGGAGGCGGCCAACATGGCGAAAAGCACTTTCATCGCCAACATGAGTCATGAGATCCGCACCCCACTGAACGCCATCCTGGGCTACTCTCAGATCCTGCAACGCGATCAAAGGCTCGATCCGGAACAACGGAAAGCGGTGGAAACCATCATCTCCAGCGGAAGCAATCTGCTGGCTCTCATCAGCGACATCCTCGACATCTCGAAAATCGAAGCAGGCCGAATGGAGTTGCAACCCGCTCCTTTCAGCCTGGATATGCTTCTCGACCACCTGATCTCCATGTTCAAATTGCGTAGCGAACAAAAAGGACTGGAGTTGAAAGTCACTCCTCTTCCACAGGAAAAGACCGTGGTGTTCGGTGATGAGGCCAAACTCAAACAGGTACTCATCAATCTCATCAGCAACGCCATTAAGTTCACCCACAAGGGGAGCATCTGCATTTCTGTCATACCGGAGAACAATCATTTTTATAAATTTGAAGTGGTGGACACCGGACAGGGCATCCGTCCCGAAGACCTGCAATCGATTTTTGAGCCTTTCCGGCAGGGAGATCAGGGTATCAAGTCGGGAGGGACGGGGCTGGGTCTGGCCATCGCACGCAAACAGGTGATTTTGCTGGGTTCCGACTTGAAGGTGGAGTCCGAGGTAGGAAAAGGAACCCGCTTTGAATTTACGGTCAAGCTGCCCACCCCGGCTCAGGAGGTGAAACCCGCCCAGGATATGTTTCGGTTTGTTTCCCGGTTGCAGGAAGGCCAGCACGTCACCGCACTTGTTGCCGATGACGTGGAGGAAAACCGGGAAGTCCTGTGCCGGTTCCTGAAAAGCATCGGCATCACGACAATCGAGGCGGAAGATGGACTGGAGGCTTTACAGAAAACTCGCGAGCACCTTCCCGACATCATTTTCATGGACATTCGCATGCCCAAAATGGACGGCACACGCGCCATTCAGGAAATCATCCGGGAATTCGGAAACGACCGCTTCAAAATTGTCGTCATCACCGCATCCGCGCTGGAACATGAGATAGAGCGGTTCCTCCAGCTTGGATGCCACGACATTATTCTGAAACCGTTCCGCACGCAGGAAGTGTTCAATTCCCTGAAAAAGCTTCTGAATGTCACCTTTGAATACCACGAGGAAATAAAACCCGAAGTCGAGCAGAAAATACCGGACGACTATTCGCATTTTGTGGTTCCGGAGGAACTGTTGAATAACCTGCGGGACGCGGCGGAGTTCTATAACATCACTCAGCTTAAAAAATATCTCGAAGATCTGGAAGGCGACAGCCGCGAACTGGCCACCCACCTGAAATCGTACATCCACACCTACGACATGGAAGGCATCCTCAAAATTCTCGATCAGGTTCAGGTTGAAAACTGATTGTAATTTGCCTCCTTAAAAACTCTTCTTGAAAATATCGGATTGACCCCGGTTGGCAAACAATTCCGAGCCTTTATACTGAAGATAATTCCAAAAATGTGAGCAGGAACGGACCGTGAAAGACAAAACCTTAAATTCCGAGGCAGGTCAATCGGTGGAAAACCGGGTGGCGACTTATCCCCAAATGCAGGTGCTGGAAGGAGACATGACCACTTTCAAGCGCTTCCGCTTTCTGGAACCGGGACTGGTGAGCCTGCTGGACTCCAATCCGACAGCCCTGGAAAACCACCACAAGGTACTTGTCCTCGTATACAAAAACGATCCGCTGGGCTGCATTTCACTCG
This sequence comes from Nitrospina gracilis 3/211, assembly GCF_000341545.2. Classification (NCBI taxonomy): domain Bacteria; kingdom Pseudomonadati; phylum Nitrospinota; class Nitrospinia; order Nitrospinales; family Nitrospinaceae; genus Nitrospina; species Nitrospina gracilis. The sequence goes on along the minus strand of NZ_HG422173.1, from coordinate 1,226,961 downwards.
TCCATTTACCTCGCATGGATACACTCAATCGCGTCTTTTATAACGCACGACTGGACCTCGTGATCGTTGCCAATGGCTTTCGTGGAATGGGCATCGGCCGTTCGATGATGCTCATGGGCATGTACTACCTGCTGGAAACGCTGGGCGACTCCCTTAAATCCATCAGCGCCGCGACACCCCATCCCGCGGCGGACCGGGTTTTACAAAGTCTGGAATTCACCCTCCTTCCTTCACAGGATGGATCCCTCCACCGGACATTGGATTTAAAGGGACTGGACCGGCCCGGCCTGCTTCACGTCATCCGCGACAAAACCGACGAATCGCTCAAACGCATGCACTACACCCTGCGCCGTCTGGTCTTCAAACCCTGATTCCTCCCGCTCGTTCCTCAAACATCCTTCGCACAACGAAATCCCAGGAAATTGTAGCGCGCTTCCGGATCCATGTAATTGCGGTGCCAGGTGGGAGTGAAGTCAATCTTGAGGTGGCTTTGCAGTAGGCCGCCGCGGATCACCTTGAAACGGCCCTGGTCTTTCCCGGGCATGCCGTTGTAATCGTAATCGGTGGACGTCCATTCCCACACGTTGTGCCCCATGCCGTACACACCGTAGGGACTGATCCATTCGGTACGTTTGTCCACCGGCTCGGGTAAGAACCCTGAGAAGCCGTTGTTCGGGTGCGGTTCGAAATTCAGCCAGGCCCATTTCCGGCGGTCGGTGCCGCGCGCGGCTTTTTCCCATTCCTGTTCCGTCGGCAGGCGTTTCCCCGCCCACTCGCAAAACGCGCGGGCCCGATCGTAATCCACCAGTACCTTGGGAAACTTCGCCCGGCTGGCATCCACCTTGTAACCGGAATCGAATCGGCTGAACTCACCTCGGGTCACCTCATAGCGGTCGATGAGGTAGGCGTGGAGTTTCACGCGCTTGCCGAGTGCGGTTTTCGGGTCAGAGGGATCGCCGAAGACGAACTCGCCTTCGGGAATATAAACCATGTTTTCGGGAACGGTGACGCCCGGCGGCACGGTGACCTGGATCTGCTCGACGGAGTTGTCGGAGCAGGCCGCCGCAAGGCACCACACCAAAGCCGCAAGCAGGCCGCGCGTCCGGGTCATCAGCCTTTCCGTCGAGTATCGGGCCGCTTGTCGAAGAAGTGAAACACCTCGCCGCCGTTGATGGGCAAAGGCTTTTTGTTGAAGTCGAGAGGATGGTCGATGCCCGGCTGAATGGTGCCGTCCACCGAGTACGGTCCGAAATCGGCCCAGTAGTTGCGCTTGCGGTCGTCGGTGAACTCGATGCCGGTGATGTACTTGATGTTTTTGTACCCGTACTTGTACGGCGCGATGAGCCGAAGGGGAAACCCGTGGTTGGGGGAAAGCGCGGAGCCGTTCATGCGCAGGACCAGCAGCACGCGGTCACGCAACAATTCGTCGATGGTGTAACTTTCGTAATACGAATCAGCCGAGGAGAACGCCACGTACTTCGCTTCCGGCTTCGGCTTCACCTTCTCAATCAGCTCGCTCATGTGGAAGCCTTCCCACTCCGCCTTGGCGGACCAGCACTCGACGCACTTCAGGCGCGACGTCTGCCTGATCATCTTGAAGCCGAACAGGTCCTCGTACTGGAATGCAGTGGGATTTTCCACCAGACCGCTGACGGACAGCGCCCATTCGTTCATATTGACGCCGGGAAACGGGTTGGCGGAGCGGATGAAAAATCCCGGCACGTCGCGGTTCTGGATGTAGTGGGAGGGAAACCGTTCGTCGTTCTGGAACTGCACCGTGCCTTCCGACCGTTTGGGCCACAGGGCGGCCAGCGCCGAAAGCGAAAACGCTTTCAGGAACACACGTCGGTCCAGTTTGAAATTCATGCCCGGCATGATGTGTTTTCCCTAAATCAATCGCGCAAGCCAAGAACGTCCTGCATGTCGTACAGACCCGGCTTCTGGTTGACCACCCACTCGGCCGCGCGCACGGAACCGCGCGCAAATGTCTGGCGGCTTTGCGCCCGGTGGGACAACTCCAGCGTCTCGCCCATGCCGCCGAACATCACGCGGTGCTCACCGATGATGTCGCCCGCTCTCAGGGTGTGCACCCCGATTTCTTTTTCTCCTCGGCCCTCGCTGAATCCCTTGCGGCCGTACACGCCGACCTCATCGAGGTTGCGCTCCAGCGCCTCGGCGACGATCTCCGAGATGCGCACGGCGGTGCCGCTGGGCGCGTCCTTTTTGAATCTGTGGTGCGCCTCGACGATTTCCACGTCGTACGCGTCGCCCAGCACGCGCGCCACTTCGCCGGCAATTTTGAACAACACGTTGACGCCGATGCTCATGTTGGGCGCAAGCACGCAACGGATGCTTTTCGCGGCCTGTTCGATCTCGCGTTTCTGTTCGGCGGAGAATCCCGTGGTGCCGAACACCACCGCTTTCTTTTTAGCCACCACCGCTTTCAACGTGCCCATGCTGACTTCCGGCAGGGTGAAATCGATGATCACATCGCACGCCTCCGCCAGTGCAGCAACATCGTCGGTCAATGCGACATTTTTTTATTCAGTCCGGCCAGCTCGCCCACATCGCGGCCCAGCTCCGGATTGCCCGGCGCTTCCGTGCCGCCGCCGAGCTCGACGCCCTCGGTGTCTTCAATACTGGCGATGATGTTGCGTCCCATCCGGCCGGCGGCGCCGACCACACCCACTTTGATCAAGGTTTTTCTCCTGTTCGTGTTTTCAATTCTATTGGACAACAACCTCCCGCGCCTTTGCAAGCGGAATCCGGGAGATGCGAGGGACGCGCTGTTAAAGGAGGGAGTACTGCTTCAAGGTGGTTTTCAGCCGCTCCATGTGTTCGCTGGACAGCTTCGCCAGAGGCGGGCGCAACTCATCCGAGATCATGCCCATCAGCCACAACGCTGCCTTCACCGGCACCGGATTGGTGTCCATAAACAGGGCGTCGTTGAGCGCCATGAGTTCGTAGTGCAATTGCCGAGCGGTTTTCATATCGGCGTTCACGGAGCTTTGGCAGAGCGCCGCCATCTTTTCCGGCACCACGTTGGCGGTGACGGAAATCACGCCCTTGCCGCCGACCGCAAGGATCGGCCACAGCAGGCCGTCGTCACCGGACAGCACAACGAAATCATCACCGCAACGCTCCACCACTTCGCTGATCTGCATCAGGTCGCCGGAGGCTTCCTTGATGCCGACGATGTTTTTGTTCTCCTTGGCCAGCCGCTCCACCGTCGGCGGAAGCATGTTGACGGAGGTGCGTCCCGGAACATTGTAGAGGATGATCGGCAGGTTCGTCTCTTTCGCCACGGCGGTGAAATGCTGGTACAGCCCTTCCTGCGACGGCTTGTTGTAGTACGGGGTGATGAGAAGCGATCCGTCGGCACCGATCTCCTCGGCGTGCCGGGTGAGCTCAATCGCCTCGGCGGTGGAGTTGGAACCGGTACCCGCCAGCACCGGGATTTTGCCCTTGCACACCTCGACCGCCTGCCGGATCACCTGATGGTGCTCTTCGTGGGTCAGGGTGGCGGACTCGCCGGTGGTGCCGCAGGGCACCACGCCCTGGGTTCCGCGGTCGATATGGAACTGGAGCAGTTTCTCAAATGCCTGCTCATCCACCCGGCCGTTTCTGAACGGCGTGACGATGGCGACGAGGGAGCCTTCAAACATGTTGGATTCCGTAGGGTTGAGGTTGGATCAGAGTTCGACGATGGTTCCTTCGAACGTCAGCTTGGTCAGGCCTTCCAGGAACACCGTGGGCAAACCATTGTCATTGGGCTCGATATGCACTTTCAACACTTCTCCCCCGCGGGTCTCGACCTCTACGGGCGACGGGATCTCGAACCGTTTGGATGCGATGAGTGCGGAGGCCACCACCCCGGTACCGCAGGCGAGCGTTTCCCCCTCGACCCCACGCTCGTAGGTGCGGACCTTCAGCCCGCCGTTCTGCCTTTGCACCAGGTCGACGTTGGTGCCTGCCGGGGCGAACACGGTGTGGTACCGGATGTTCCGGCCAACCGTGGTCACGTCTTCTTTCTCCACGTCCTCGGAGAAAACGATGGCGTGCGGCACACCGGTGTTGACGCTGTCCACCTTGTAGTGGACCCCTTCAAATTCAATATCCAGCCCTTCCTGCAAATGCTCCGGCGGGGTCAGTTTGACTTTCACCAGCGGACCGTTGACCTCCGCGCTGATGATTCCCGCCACGGTTTCGAACGAGTGCGATTGAGGGGCGATGCCTTTCTCAAACGCGTAACGCGCCACACAGCGGCCACCATTGCCGCACATCTCCGCGGACGAGCCATCGCTGTTGTAGAAATCCCACTTGTAGTCGGCGCGGTCCGTGTTTTCGATGAAGATCACCCCGTCTGCGCCGACGGAGTCCTTCACGCGGCAGACTTTTTCCACAAAATCGCGCTTGATGGTATCCGCCACCACGCCGTCGCGGTTGTCTATAATGACAAAGTCGTTGCCGCTTCCACTCATTTTGGTGAAGGGGATGTTCATAGGGAAACCTTGCAAAAGAATTGTTTCATTTAGGATGCAGGTACTGCCACGAAGGATTCAATCCGGTGGGAGCAAGGGGAGTTTAGCACACGGCCGGGGGAGGAATCAAACAACCGGCAGACGCCCGTTCGCGAACCGTCCGACTCCTGCCGAGTCGGGCAATCCGCATGGAACCCGGCTTGGGGGGGCCGGGTTCCACACTCTATTTCTGACCCGCGCTCAGTCGTTTTTCTGCGTGACGCGCTTCAACGCTTCCACCAGCACGGGCCGGCGGTCCTCCACGTCCGGTTTTTCCTGCTGGTAAAAATTGAGCACGCAGTTGATATATGAAATCGATCCTTCAGGCCAACCAAGGGAAAGGCAGCCGGTTCCATACTTATTTTTGATTTTCCGCGCTTCGCCCATTGAGTTGTCCACGTCTTCCGGGTTGACCGGCGCCGTGGCGCATCCCACCATTCCCAGAAACAAAACCGCACAAATCCAGTGTCTCATGTGCCCTCGCTTTCCTCTTTCAATATAGAGAACGTTGTTGGTGATCCCGGTGAGGTTCCGTTCTATACCATGCCGACGGGGTTGTTGTAAACGGCGGGACGCTGGTCGGGGCGGACGTGCAGTTGCGTGAGTTCGTTGGTTCCGAAGCGGTCCACGTACAAAAAGATGTACTCCCGCACCGCCGTGCGCAGATCCCATTTGGGATCGTGGTCGCGTTCAAACTCGTCGAACACTTCCAGCGCCTCCTGGATGCTCAATCCCTCATCGACAGTGAAGTAATAATCGAGAGCCAGATCCCATTCCGGATTCTTGTATGCCGTCAGGCCGTACTTTTCAGGCTCCATGGCCACCGGACTGAACCGGCCCAGAACAAAGGTCATGAATCCCAGGGAGTGGATGTGCTCGCGGTTTTCATGGCAGAAACGCTTGCTGTCCTCAGCCTCTTCGGGTTTTTCTCCGGGAAAGCCGAAAAAGCCCATGATGTGGTTCCAGATGCCGAACTTCGACGACATGCGCAGGTTGGTGCGGATGGCATCCAGGTTCGTCGCCTTGTCCATGAGGTCGAGGACCCGCTTGTTGCCGGACTCGTAGCCGAAATGCAGATAGCGGCACCCGGATTCCGCCGCAACCCGCCACACCTCCTCATCCAACAGGGTTTCCTCGAAGCGCATGTGGGTTGTCCACGCAATGTCGATCTTGTTATCTATGAGGGACCTCGACAACTTGCGGAACAGGGCTGGCGGGTACGATTCGTCGGTGAAATGGAAATGTCGGTTGCCGTATTTGTTCTGAAGAAATCGAATCTCCTCGGTGATCTGACCGATTTGCTTGGTCCGATAGCCTTCGACGTACCCCTGGAAGTGATCGCAGAAAGTGCACTTGCCCCAGTAACAGCCGCGTGTGGCCAGGTACGGCAGGATGAGTCGCGGCACGAAGTATTTCTCCAGCGGCAGGCCGTCGAAATCCGGCGGCGGCAGCTTGTCCATGTCCTCCGCAAACACATCCTTGTTTTTCTGCAGGCCGTGTTCGGTGCGGCAGATGAGGTTGGGCAGGTGGGTGAGGTCGGTTTCGCCCGCCTCCAGCGCATTGACCAGTTTCAGAAACGCGCTTTCTCCTTCATACAGTACCGCTGTATCCACGAACTGGAACAGGCCGCCCTTTTCCATGAGCGCGTCGCGCAGCCGGGTGACGATGTTGCCGCCGATGGTGATGTGCGTGTTGGGAGCCTGCTCCTTGATCAGCTTTGCGAACGTAAACGTGGAGATGAGTTGCTTCTGCTGGACGATGGAGATGCCCACCACGTCCGGCTTTTCCTGCTCGATAACATCAGCGAGTAGGAACCGGTACACATCGCGATATACATTGATTTGAGTGTCGTCGAGCGCTTCCAGGATTTCCGACGACATGAACGGTTTGTAAACCAGTTCCGTTTCGATGGGCGGGAAGCAGATTTGAGCCGGATAATAGCCGAGGCTGATGTAGGCCATCGTCGTATGCAGGATGTGGGTCGCCCATTCCAGCTTGTCGATGTCGTAAAAATCCTCACACCGAAGAATACGCTTGGCCTCGGTCACGTCGCGAATGAGGGCCTGCAAGCTGGGTTCGTCCCACACCTCCAACTGGCGGCGAAGTTCCCCTTCCTCTTGGTCCAGGCCGCGCTGGTCGGCCACCACCTGCAGGTGGCGGAGTTCAAAATCGATGCGGTTCTGCACGTGTCGCAGGAAACGTTCACTGAACATGAGATCGTACATGTCCACATTGATGTCGCGCTGGATAACCTCATGCCCGGCCGGGCGCAGGACGGATGTCAGGGCGGGCAGGCTGAGGTACGGCTCCGAGGGAAGCCAGTCCGGTGGAAATATAAGAAGTACTTTCATAATACGTTAAGCTTTCTTCTTACCTTAAATATTCATACAGATATGCCTTGTTTCGCGTGAAATTCATCATATCATTTTTCCAGAACCGATCCCATGCTTTCCGCAACTTTTGATCCGCAGTGAGGATTACGCTGACCCTGCCTGCGCAAACCCCACAAATTCCGTTGACATCAGGGGGCGGCTCCGTATAATCCGTTAAAATTCCAATATTCAAGAGAGTTACAGGATTTGCGCCCGGGTTGGATGGGGGCCACTCCCCAGAAAACAGACGGGCATTTTAATCTTGAGAATCTCTTAATCCGGTGCAACATTCACCGGTCGGCCAAACAGGAATTTGAGGGGTGCCCTCGGGCGCCGGGAAAGTGATACTCTGGGTCATTACTCAAAAAGAAGGACCCCCTCGGGTCCGTAATTTCAAAACGAGGTTTTGCATGACACCAACACTCCGAACCGCCTTTTATGCCGGCCTGTGTATGCTGGCAGCCGTTTTTCTGATGCCTCCTGCGGGAGAGGCGAAAATCGGCAAGCCCCGGAAGGCCACCAACGTTTCCATTTCGCTGGTCGATGGAATCGCGGTGGCACCAAACGGGGATGTTTATATCTCCCGCCGCTCACATAACATCGTGAGCAAGATCGATCAAAATGGAATGCTCACCAACGTGGTGGGAACCGGCGTATCCGGCTACAGCGGCGACGGCGGCCCGGCCACAGAGGCGACGCTGAAAGTTCCGGCGGGTCTCACCTTCGACAAGGAAGGCAACCTCTACGTTGCCGACCGCGAAAACCACGTTGTACGCAAGGTGGACACCAACGGCATCATCACCACCTTTGCCGGAACGGGAAAAGCAGGCTACAGCGGGGACAAGGGTCCCGCCACCCAGGCCAAACTGAACCTGCCATCGGATATGACGGTGGATCACAAGGGCAACCTGTTCATTTCCGACCGATCGAACAACGTGATCCGGAAAGTGGATCCCAGCGGCACAATCACCACCTACGCCGGAACGGGCAATGAAGGCTACAACGGCGACAACATGCCCGCTCTCCGCACCAACCTGGACAAACCCTTCGGGCTGGCGGTGGACAAGCACGGCAACCTGTACATTGCCGACCGCGGTAACAACCGCATCCGCAAGGTGGACGCAGGGTCCGGACTGATGAGCACCATCGGGGGCGACGGCGGCTTTTTCTTCATCGGGGACAACGGCCCCGCCTATCGGGCGAGCATCGCGGGCCCGACGGACGTGGCCGTTGACGATGAAGGAAACGTGTACGTCGCCGACCGCAACAACAACCGCATCCGCAAAATCAACACGCTGGGCATGATCCGCACCGTCATGGGAACGGGCCAGCAGGATTACAACGGCGACGCGGAAGTGGCGCGTGAAACCAACTTGCATTTGCCCTTTGCCATCACGCTCGACAACAACGGCGACCTGCTGGTGGTGGATCGCTCGCATTACCGCATCCGCAAGATGCACCAGAAGGGAAGCCGGGTGGAGACCATTGCCGGCAACGGTGTGAAGAACTTCGCGGGCGACAACGGTCCCGCCACCGGTGCCAACCTGGAGTTCCCGCATGGGATCGTGGTGGACAAGCAGGACAATGTCATCTTCGCGGATAAGGGGCATTACCGCATCCGCCAGATCGATCCGGAAGGCATCATCACCACCGTCGTGGGCAACGGCATCCGCGGCAACATCGGGGACAACGGCCCGGCGCTGGAAGCTTCGGTGTTTCCCACCATCCTGGAATTGAACCACAAGGATGAAATCTTCTTTTTGAGTCCCAGCGGCTTCGTCAGCCTCATCCGCAAGGTCGATAACAACGGCATCATCAGCCTGTTGATTTCCACCGGCGACCAGGACTACCAGGAGGCGGTCATGACCGCCGGATATACGGGCCGGTCGTCGCATTCGGAGATCACCATCATTACCCAGTTCTCCGGTCTGGCGTTTGACAAGAAAGGAAACCTGTACGTTTCCGACCGCATCAATCACCAGATCCGCAAGGTGACACCCGAAGGCAAAATCATCACCATAGCCGGAAATGGCAGTTCCGATTACACCGGCGACGGTGGTCCGGCGAAGGACGCATCCTTCCGGGATCCACAGTCACTGACCATGGACAAGGAAGGCAACCTCTACATCGGAGACACCGCCAACAACGTGATCCGCAAGATCGATAAAAACGGCATCGTCACCACTTACGCCGGCAACGGCAACCACGAGCACAGTGGCGACGGCGGTCCGGCATTGAAAGCCGGCTTCATGTCGATAGGCGATATCGTCTTCAGTCCTTCAGGTGAACTGCACGTTGTCGAACCCGGCAATCACACGGTCCGCAAGATAACGCGCGACGGCAAAGTCGAGCTTGTTGCCGGGCGGCCCGGGGTTCAGGGATTGTTTGGCGACGGCGGCAAGGCGACGGAAGCCATGCTCAAACAACCGGCATGCATTGCTTTCGATTCCAAGGGCAACATGTACATCACCGACATGGGCAACAACCGCATCCGCAAGGTGGACACCAACGGCATCATCACCACTCTTGCAGGACGCGGCAGCTTCGGCTGGGGATATGAGGGGGAAGAGGTCAACATCTACTTCCAAAACTTCCCGTGACGCCCACCGCAATCGAAACCGGATTGCGGAACGCGGAATAACGAATCCAATTCATTCATAAATTTAAAAAGTGACTACTTGGGAGACATTTCTCATGAAACGATATAATCGCCTTCTTCCCCTGCTCGTAACCGGGGTATTCTGGATCGTGACCGCCGGCCAGGCGTTCGCGGCGGATACCGATGCGTTGACCAACGTGCTCAAAAAGGTGGACCAGGTGGTATGCACCCAGCCCCGGCAGATATTCAATTTCTATTCGGCGGACATGGTCATCATCAACGATGACAAGCGCATCCTGCCCGAAAACCGGATCAAGGATTACGAAGTGATGATCTCGGAACTGCAGGGTCTGAAATGCGAACAGAACCGCACCGTGCTGGCTGGCAACGCCGGCGAAAAGGTCGGTTTCCTGCTGGTGGACGAGCTGATCAGCGTCACTTCCCGACTCAGCACGGACGAACGCCAGCACAGCGTCTGCACCTACGTATTCAACAAGAACAGCGGACAGTGGAAAATCACGCATGAGCACTGTTCCAGCCTGCCGGACTACACCATCGTGCCGGGAGATGACGCATTGTATTATTTCCACAATCCGGTGTACTGACGGAGATCCCGCACGGGCGGCCCGCTGATGAACCTCTGGGTCGCCCGTGCGGAACCTTCGGCGGGAGCACGTCATGACCGGTTCACCCCACATCCCGCCCTCACAGGGAGCCGTGCCCTCCACGGAGGGAGTTCACTTCGCTTTATTCTCGGAGCACGCCAGGCAGGTGGAATTGTGCCTGTTTGAATCGGACAAAACCGCCACCGAAACCCGCCGCCTTCACATGGACCGCGGACCGGACCACCTCTGGACCCGTTGGGTGCCAGATCTCAAGCCCGGTTGCCTGTATGGTTTTCGGGTGTTCGGTCCCTACGCACCGGACCAGGGACACCGGTTCAACCCCTCCAAGGTTCTAGCCGACCCTTACGGTCGCCTGCTGGGACGCATGCCCAAATGGAACCGCCGCTGGCACAGCCTGTCTTCCGGACTGAAAGAAGAATCCGTTTCCAATATGAGGCCCGACGGCGCGGATAACGCCGACTGCGCCCCGCTCTGCCGTGTGGTGGACCCGGAATTCGACTGGCAGGGCGACCGCCTGCCCAACACGCCGTGGGCGGAAACCATCCTCTACGAGACCCACGTTAAGGGGTTCACCCGCCAGCATCCGGACATCCCGCCGTCCCTGCGCGGCACTTTCGCCGGACTGGCCAGCGAACCCGCCATCGCACACCTGAAATCCCTCGGCGTCACCGCCGTCGAATTGTTGCCCGTTCACCAGGGCGCGGAGGAACAGCGGCTGGTACATAGCCAGCTCACCAATTACTGGAACTACAACTCGCTTCTGTTTTTCGCACCGGACCTGCGTCTCGCCGCGACCGGCGACCCCATCCGCGAATTCAGGGAGATGGTGCTTAGCCTGCATGAAGCCGGGCTGGAGGTGATTCTCGACGTGGTGTACAATCACACCGTGGAAGGTGACGCCCGCGGCCCCACGCTCTGTTTCCGCGGTATCGACAACCGCACCTACTACCGGCTCGACCCCGAAAATCCCGCGCAGTACGAAAACATCACCGGCTGCGGCAACACGATGAACTTCTCTCACGCGCAGGTACGCCAGCTCGCCCTCGACAGCCTGCGTTACTGGGTCACCGACATGCACGTCGATGGCTTCCGTTTCGACCTTGGGGTGGTGCTGGGCCGGGATGAAAACGGCTTCTCTACCGATGCGGCGTTCTTCCAGGCGGTGCACGCCGACCCGGTGCTCTCGCAGGTCAAGCTCATCGCCGAGCCGTGGGACCTGGGTCACGAAGGCTACCAGGTGGCGCGGTTTCCCGACGGCTGGTCGGAGTGGAACGACCAGTACCGCCAGACCGCGCGCCGGTTCTGGCTGGGCGCTCCGGACCACGTGGGACTCATGGCGCGGCGGCTGGCCGGCAGCGGCGATTTCTACCAGCCGCAGAACCGCCCGCCGCGAACCTCCGTCAATTACATCACCTGCCACGACGGTTTCACGCTTCAAGACCTGGTCAGCTACCAACGCAAACACAACGAGGCCAACGGCGAGCACAACCGGGACGGCAACAACGACAACGCCAGTTGCAACCACGGTATCGAAGGAGCCACCCGGAAACCCGAAATCCTGAAACGGCGGACACGCCACATGAAAAACCTGATGGCCACCCTCCTTCTCTCGCTCGGTACGCCCATGATTTCCGGCGGCGACGAACTGCGCCGCACCCAGCGCGGGAACAACAATGCCTATTGTCAGGACAACAGCACCAGCTGGTATGACTGGCATCTCGACCACGGCAAACAGGAGTTTCTGGAGTTCACCCGAAGGCTCATCCAGCTTCGCAAGTCCTCTCCCATATTCCAGCGGGACCGGTTTTTGACTGGGGAAACCGACCCTGACTCGGGACTCAAAGACGTCGCGTGGCTGAAACCGGATGGTACGGAAATGGAGGAAACGGACTGGCACGACCCGGAAATGCGGACTCTCGCCTGCCTTTTCACCTGTCCCAATGTGAATCAAACGCTCCTGGCACGGGGTTCCATCCTGCTCCTCATGAACGCGGACCGGGAGGAGTGCCTGTGGAATCTGCCTTCCCTGCCCCTCGATGGAAACTGGGAGGTCCTTCTAAATACCGAAACCATTGAAAACCGTCTGCAAACCTTGCATCCGGCAGACACCCTGTATCCCCTTGCCGCACACACGCTGGCCGTATTGCAATGGAATTGAGTTTTTTCCCGTGGAACCGGTTGAAAACCCCGCGTGAAATTCATTAGGATAAGTGTTTCAACGTTTTGGAAGTGAGTTCATGAACCAGCCCAACCCATCGCCGGAGAAAATTCCGGTCCTCATTCCTAAAGAGTTGAGCCCCCTCATCCCCGGTTACCTTGACGACCGTCGGCAGGATGTGGAACGAATGCGGGCATTCCTGGAGCAGAACGACTTCGCCACCTTGAAGAACCTCGCACACATGATCAAGGGATCGGGTGCCAGCTACGGATTTGAGGAGTTGAGTTATTTAGGTGAGGTGCTGGAGACCGCCGCCGACAACGAACCGGAAAAAATCAAACCCACTCTGGAACGCATGGTTCGGTATCTCGACAACGTGGAGATTGAATACGTATGAAGCGGTTCCCTCCCTTTTTGAAAAAGCCGCCTGTCCTTCGCCATCCCTTGGCCCGGCGCCACCTTCATATACGGGGACGCTGGTGACTGCACTTCGCAACTGGATCTGGATTGTGGCCATGGCCCTGACCACTGCAATTCTGCCCGTACCCAGCGGTACCGCTTCCAACACCACGGACGCGAAACCGGTGGCCTGGAACCCCATGCAATCCATCGCACCGAACCAGGAAACCTGCCTGCAATGCCACAACGGCATTGAGCCGGCAAGTCGGTCGCATCCACTCAAACTCGGTTGCACGGCCTGTCATGGGGGCGATGCCACAGCCACAGCAAAAGAGAACGCACACGCCACACTCGTTTATGATCCGGACGCGGGAACGGGGAAACGCAACCCCTCCTCCCTGAAGGTGGTTCATTTGAGTTGCGGCCAGGCACAATGCCACTCCGGGTTTGCTGACGACAGCCGCAACTGGGCGGATCACGTGAGAAAATCGCCGATGGGCACACTGGCCGGAATGATTGCCGGTCTGCGCTTTCAATGGTCGGGGCAAACCGGCAAGGAGGCGAAATTCGGCATCTATGCAGTGGAAGATGAGGACGGCAACACGCCCCTCGATCGGGGCGCGGTGGAAAAACTCCTGCGCCTGCCCTACTTCGCCAAAAAAACCGTGCGCCGCAACCCTCCGACCGAGGAAACCGGCGACGCGGTGCTGCTGTCCAACCACTTTGCCGACCTGCTTCTGCGCGACCGGTGTTTTTCGTGCCACCTGGATGCCCCGGCACCGGAAGGGGTGTTCCGCTCACAGGGTTGCGCTGCCTGCCATTCCCGTTATAACGAAACCGGATTGTATGCGGGTGACGATCCCACCATCCCGAAGGACGAACCGGGACATCCGGCCTCGCATGCAATGACCGTATTGCCTACGGAACAGGTGTGCACGCAGTGCCACAGTCAGTTTGAAACAGACGCGCCTTTGGCTTTCCAAACCGGATTCAATGGCCAGCGCCGGCACTTCCATTTCACCGGAACCGGTCAGCCGGTGGAAGACGTTCATCGCAAGTCAGGCATGGAATGCATCGATTGCCATACGGCGTTCGATGTGATGGGGGACGGCAACATTTATTCTCGCCAGCACCAGGCTGTGGAAATCCGGTGCACCACCTGCCACGGCACGGAGTCGGCCTACCCGGAGACCGCAAAAATCGAATCTGAAAACGACCCCGCCCTGCGCCTGAGCCGGCATTACCAAGGATTCCAGAACCAGGTCGGCGACGAGATGGTGCTCACCGCTCACGGCAATAAAATGACCAACGTGAAAAAAATCGGCAAGCGTTTCGTCTTTTTCAGCAAACGCACAGCCAAGCAGATCCCCATTCCGCAAGCGGCGTGGAAACGAAGCGCCCACACCCTGCCGGGACACGAGGGAAAGTTGGAGTGCACCACCTGCCACGCCACGTGGGTGCCACAGTGCCAGGGATGCCACATCACGTACGATCAGGCGGCCTATGAAAAAGGAAAGAATCCATGGGGATCGGGTCCGTCCCACCCCACCGGCTGGACCCAGCCCCGCCTCATGAAAGGGCCCCGTGGCAAGATCGCACCCGCAATGGATCAGCCACATCATTCGCTCACCGTGCTCGACGGACAGGGCCATCCCCTTCCCGTCATTAATGAGGAAGGAGACAAGGAAGGCGAATATAATGAGTGGCAATTCACGAACCCACTGGGATACTCTGGGTCCACTCTGATGTACGCCGCGCAGCCGCATTCGGTAACGAAATCCGTGCGTTCCTGCTCAAGCTGTCACCTGTCGCCGGAGTCTCTCGGCCTGGGAGAAGGCGAACTGAAAATCCAGGGCCATTCCTCTGGCGAGGACGACGCATACAACTTTCTTGTGTTGACGGATCTCAAGACATTGAAGAGTCATTTGGGGCCCTCTGCCGCCGTGACCATCCGCGGGGAACCGGTAGCAGGGACGGGCCAGCCCAACGCCCGGCCGCTCAACCAGTCGGAGATCCTTCGCACCCTGCGCGTGGGCAATTGCATTCCCTGTCACGATGCGTATGATGATCCGGTTTACCGGAACCTGGGAAAAAGTTATGAATTTGAAAAAAAGATCCAGCACCGCCGACTGCGCGACCGGATTCTGAACCAACGCTGAAACCGATATGACTTTTTTCAAACGAACAGTCTGGATCGCCGCCTTTCTGGCCCTGCCCGCCTTTCTGTTGATCCCGAACCTGCAGGCCCAGATGGTTTCGCCTTTCGGCACAGAACCGTCTAAAGAAAAGAAAGAGGAACCGGACCTCGGGTTTTCTCCCGCCGTGCCGGGCGGCCACCTGTTTGGCCCGGACGAGGGATTTCAACCGCCGCAGGAAGAAACCCCGACGCAGGAACCGACCCAGACCCCGCCACCGCCCGCGTCCAGCGAACCGTTCTTACCGGGGGAGGAGACCACCCCGTGGAACCCTTTTGCAACGCAACCGGAAACCCCGCCGGAGCCGCAACCCGAGCCGCGACCGTTTTTTGGCAAACCCAAAACCGAAACAGCCGAACCGGAAACGCACAGCACGGAACCGGAACCCACAGTCACGTTTGAAAAAAAGATGGTGCTCATTCCACCCCTTGCCTCGGACATCCCGCTCTCTGCCGACGATTTCCGCGATCCATTTTTTCTTATCCGCAACAAACGCGAGTCGTCGCAGGAAGTGCTGAAACCGGGGACCACGCTGGACGGCATCCGTTTCAACTCGTATGCGGAGAGTAACGGGTTCATTGAAAATTTTTACCGCGACTCCAACTTCCGCCTGCGTGACGTTTTCGGCCGGATCGAGCTTGTCAATATCGAGGGGGGATGCCTCACCTGCCACCGGGGTATTGAGGAGATCAGCGAGAATCACCGCTTCGACTGCACCACCTGCCACAACGGGAACGAACGCGGCCAGACGCCGGAGCAGGCACACACGGGCATGATCCCGAACCCATCTTCCCTCGAGCACGCGCCCAATGCCTGCGGCAAGTGCCACGCGGAACAGGTCGAACAGGTAAACAAATCCATCATGGCGAATCCGCGGGGCCTGGTGGAAACCACACGCTATGCCTGGGGTCATTCACCGTTCAACGACTCCAAAGGCGGCGGCAAAGAGCCCAAGCCATGGACGTTTGAAGACACAGGCCACCGCGCCGACGACTTTCTCAAGAAAAAATGCATGCGCTGTCATTTGCAGTCGCCCGCACCGCATCGCGCGGGGGATTACCGTGCGACGGGCTGCGCCGCCTGCCACATGATCTACACCAACGACGGCGTGACTTTGAGCCGCGATCGCGCCATCCAGAAGGTGCAGAAGGAAGACATCCGCAAAAATGGTTCGCGGTTTGCCTATCGGTACGGATCGACCCCACTCGAAAAC
Source organism: Nitrospina gracilis 3/211 (assembly GCF_000341545.2). Taxonomy (NCBI): domain Bacteria; kingdom Pseudomonadati; phylum Nitrospinota; class Nitrospinia; order Nitrospinales; family Nitrospinaceae; genus Nitrospina; species Nitrospina gracilis. The sequence continues at coordinate 1,210,879 of NZ_HG422173.1, read as the reverse complement.
CGACGGGGCTATCCCCTGGTCCACAAGTTCACCGTCGCCGTGCCCAGCGTGCAGTGTGAGCATTGCCACAACAACAACGGCGTCGGCAACGAATTCGAAGGTCTGTTTGGCAAACCTGCGCGGCCGAAAACGTCGCATGCCGACGTGCTGGCGGACCAACCCGTCCTGCACGGACGCCAGCATGAGTTCCTGATTCCCGACATCCATCGTGAAAAAGGCATGCACTGCATCGACTGTCACGGTGCGGGCGACCTGAAAGCCGATGCCACGACAAATCCGACCATGCACAGCGCCGTCACCATCCGTTGCCAGACCTGCCACGGCGTGCATCACAAACCGCCGGAAGGATACAAACTGGTGGAAGCGGATGAAAAGGCACAGAAACTATTAAAGTCCAACCAGCTGAATCCCAACCTCATGACCAAGATCGAGATGGGCGACGTGGTGATGCTGGACGGACAGGGGAATCCCCTGCCGCACATCAAGCAGGAGGACGGCAAATGGGTGCTGTTCTCCAAGGTCACCGGCAAGAAACACGTCATCCCGGTCCTCGACGAATTGAAATCCGTCCCACTGGCGCACCGCGTCACCGAACACCTGACCCGGGTCGAATGTGCCGCCTGCCACGCGCGCTGGTCGGCAAACGAGTGGGGCCTGCATGCCATCCGCGAACCGGGACTGGAGCCGGGCAAATGGAACGAATGGAACTTTGCCGATCCGGTTCTGCAACAACGCTTCACCGCGCCAGATTTCAAAACAGGTGCGGCCGAAGAACCGCAGGAGACCTCAACCGATCCCGGAATGCTCGACTGGACAAAGGCAAGGCAAACGTCGAAAGGCGTTGAAGGCACCTGGAAGGAAGGAGTGTGGGTGAACCTCGTTACCGAATCCGGCTGGAGCGAACCCATGCTGGGCACCGACCGCCGTGGAAGAGTGATCGTCGTGCAACCGCGTTACCAGTATTTCATCACCGACCTTCTTGAGAAGGGCGACCAGCGCAGTCAGGCGGAGGTGCCCATCACCACTGACGGCAAACCGGGCCTGGTGTGGACCCCCCACACGCCTCACACCATCCGCTCCACGGCGCGCAATTGCGAATCCTGCCACCAGAACTCCGTCGCTACCGGGCTGGGTGAGCCGCAACTGCACAGGGTGGAAGACGCAAACGGGTTCATGCAGGCGTTGAAAAAAGAAAACCGCGTCCTTCCAGAGTTCCAGATCAAGCAGACCGTCACTCCGAATGGCCGGGCGCTTCAAACTGTGGTGCCCGATGCGAATTTCCTCGACAAAAAACTTCTCGACTCACTCAACGGCATGACTGAACGCTACCGCGGCTGGTATTACACCGACCTCAAATCGCGCGGGCTGGGACGCCTGCTTGTACGCGAGGTGTATCCCTTCGACAGCCGTCATGAACTGAATGAGAAAAAATTCGGAAAGCCCGCAGGGGATGAAGACCTGGTGCTGTATTACGACCTGAACGAGAATCGCGTCAAATCCGAAGAACGCATGCAGCCACCGGAAGACATGCAGACCCCGCCGCCGGGTCCGGGACCGGAAGCGGTGGAGGAAGTGACGCCGCCTGCGGAATCGTTCCCCACCTTCCCCTTCGGCTCGGAGCCGACCCCGGAATTCACGCCCGAACCGGAAACCAGTCCGCTGCGTGTCATTCCGCCGCCGATCGAGTGAAAATAATGTATAGACACCGCTGGCAGACCTGTATGTTGTACTGGATGGGGGCGATCCTTTTTCTGCTCACCGCCCTCGGCCCTGCGTTCGCCGATGAGGCTTTGTTCGAACAGAAAAAGTGCGGCACTTGTCATCGACTTTCGGCGGACGAGCCAGCGGAAACACATCCCGCACCCGACCTGTTTTACGCCGGGGACAAATACCAACATGCGTGGCTCATCGAATACCTGCAAAACCCGGAGATCGTCCGTAAGATGGGGCATCCTCGCGACCCGGGGTTTCTGAAAGGCGAACCGGAATTCAAAGGGCCGCACATGTCCGTCAGTAAGCAGGAGGCGGAATCGCTGGCCTCGTTTCTTATCGCGCAGAGGCTGAAGAAGCTGGAGCCGTTGTCGCTCGATCTCAAGCCACTGGCGCGCGGTGAGCGGGTGCGCGCCAAGATGCTGTTCGAAAGGGACCACAGCTGCATCGCCTGCCACGAAAGCTACAACCTGGCGAGGCAGCCGCGCGGGGGAGTGTCGGGTCCGTCACTCATCAATGCGGGAAACCGCCTGCAACCCGGGTGGGTTTACCGCTGGCTGAAAAACCCCAAACAATTCACTGAGAAAAGCCGCATGCCGGTTTATGAATTGGACGAAACCCAATTGAAACTGATGACGCGCTACGTTATGTCTCACAAGAAGGGTGAATGAGGATGCGTGACCGGCTCTTCAGATCCAGGCGTGGACAATTCACCCATCCCCTTGTGCTCATACTGGTGATTGCGTTCATGCTTTCCGCCTGCGGCGACGATGCGTCCAAGACCGAATCATCCCAGCCCAAACCGCCGGTAGCTCAGACCCCTCCTCCAGCGATGCAACCGGAACCACCAAAAACCGTCCGCTCCTATCCCGTCACTGAAGAGACCCGTGCCACGTACCAGTATTACTGCACGCAGTGTCACGGCCTGAAAGGAAAGGGCGACGGCATCAATGCGCGCCATGTTGTGGTGCCGCCGCGTGACCACACGAAAGCGGTATACCTGGAAAGTCGTTCCGACGAACAATTGTTTCACGCCATCAAGCATGGGGGTCTTTCCACCGGCCGGGCCCCGTGCATGCCTGCATGGGGAAGCACTTTCGATGACGCGATGATCCACTCCCTCGTCAGCTACATCCGTGAGTTGTGCGAGTGCGAAGGACTGACCTGAACCCGAACTCCACTCCACGTTTCCAAGTAGCAATTGTCTCATTCCGGCAAAGAGCGTAGAATGAGTTTTGTTTCCGTCGCCCGCTTCGGCGTAAATTATATTGCCCGAACTGACTACCCATATTGTTTTCAACCCGATTTCCAGGACCGCGTTATGGTTGATGTCGCTCCCTTCACCGGACTGCTATACGATGAACGGAATGCCGGGCCGCTGGCCGATCTTGTCGCGCCGCCCTATGACGTCATCACTCCCGATCAGCAGGACGATCTGTACCGCCGGAGTCCGTACAATGTGGTCCGCCTGATTCTGGGCAAGCAATGCAGTCAGGATACCGAAACCGATAACCGCTACACCCGATCGGCCAAAGACTTCGCCGACTGGCAGGCAAGGGGTATTTTGAGGGAAGACGACCGGCCGGGATTTTACGTTTACTCCCAGGAGTACACCTACAACGGCCGGCCGTACAACCGCTACGGATTTTTCGCACGCGTTCTTCTGGAAGAGTTCAGCAAGGGCAACATCTGCCCGCACGAATTCACGCTGGCTAAAGCAAAAGAAGACCGCGCCAAACTGATCCGCGCCTGCAAGGCCAATTTCAGCGCCGTGTTCGGCCTGTATTCCGATCCCGAACGCACCGTAGACGGCTCACTTGAAGTGGTCATGCAGTCGGAACCACTGGCGGTGATCGAGGAAGACGGCGTGACGCACCGGTTCTGGAAGCTCACCGAACCCACAACGCTCGCCCTGATTGCGGAACAGTTCGAGAATAAAAAGGTATACATCGCGGACGGTCATCACCGTTATGAAACCGCGCTCGCCTACCATCAGGAAAACGGCGGACCCGGGAGCGACTCGGCGCACGTGTTGATGTTCCTCACCAACATGGAAAACGACGCCCTCGCCATCTATCCCATCCATCGGCAGATCAAATCGCCGGAACCGTTTGACCGCGATGCCTTCCTCAAAAAACTGGAGCCCTATTTTCACATTCAATCCTTCCCGAAAAATGCTTCTGCCAGTGTAATGATTGCTACATTGGAAGAAGTTGGGCATCAAGGGATCGCTTTCTGCGCGTATTTGGGTAACGGCAATGCGGCATTACTTAAACTGAAGGATATCGATGCCGTGGTTCCATACATGAACGCTGATGACGCGGAGCCGCTTAAAGTGCTCGATGTATTTCAACTGCATACCCTGGTGCTGAAACACCTTTTGAGCATAGACAGCACACGTCCGGAACATCAGCAGTACATCACCTACAATGTCCGGGCGAAGGAATCGATTCAAAACGTGGAAAAAGGCGAGTTCGACCTCGCGTTCTTCATGAACGCAACCCGCATCGACCAGGTGCGGAGCCTCGCCGAGCAAGGCGTGCGGCTCCCCCAAAAAGCCACTTACTTCTATCCCAAACTGCTCTCCGGATTGGTGATCAACCGTTTCAAATCATGAAAATCGTCAAGGCCGAATTCATCACCGGGGCGGTGTCCCGCAAACAGTTTCCCAACCAGCCGCTTCCCGAAATCGCGTTCATCGGGCGGTCCAACGTGGGCAAGTCGTCGCTCATCAATTCGCTGGTCAACCGCAAAAAACTGGTGAAGACCAGCGCCACGCCGGGAAAAACGCAGATGATCAACTTTTTCAACATCAACGACGTGTGGATGCTGGCGGACCTGCCGGGTTACGGCTTCGCCAAAGTGCCGCCGCAGGTGCAGAAGAAATGGCAGGTGCTGATTGAGGACTACCTGCAGGAACGCGAACGTCTGGAGAGCGTGGTGCTGATCGTGGACATTCGCCGGAAACCGACGGAGCTGGACCTGGTCATGCGGGACTGGCTGGAGGACGCGGGGCTGGACTACGTTGTGGTCGCCACCAAGTCGGACAAACTGTCGCAGACGGAGAGAAAACAGCAGATGGCCAAAATCAAAAAAGAATTTGGCGGTGACGGGGTTCGCACGGTGCTCATGTATTCCAGCAAGAACAACCACGGCCGGAAGGAATTGTGGAACCACTTTTCAAACCGCAGAAAAAAAGAGGAAGCCCAACCCGCCGAGGAGTGAGCTTCCCCTTTTTATTTGCTTGTTGATACCAGCGTCAACGAAAGCGGATCAGCCCCACATCTCGTCGGGAATTTCCAGACGCTCGATCTTTTTGCCGTTCATGATGTGGGATTCGAGTATCTCGTCCACGTCGTCCGGCTTGACGCCCTTGTACCAGACTCCGTCCGGGTACACAACCACCACCGGCCCCATGGAACAGGGTCCCATGCATCCCGTGGTGGTGAGCATGGCTTTGCCAAACAAATTTTTCTGTTCGATGCCCATTCCGATTTTTTCAAAGACTTCCATGGCTCCGTTTTCGCCGCAGGAACCCCGGGGATGTCCCGGAGGGCGCTGGTTCGTACAGACCAGGATGTGATATGCAGGTTTCGGCATTGTTCTCCTCCGTAAAAAATTCAAGGGACCCGCAGGTCCCATTTATGATGCGACTGGATAGGGTTCGTTTTGGAATTCTATAAGGAAATCTTCCAAAATACCGTGGGCAGGGTGGCTTTCCCTCTTTTACCCGCCCCGGGGCCTCATTGTCTCCGGCCAAACGGGCTGGTAGTATACTATAATTGCGCAAAGTTCCAAACCGAACCTGTATTCACAGGCCATAATCGACCAATCCAATGAATTCCAAAACCGCAACCAGCCCTTCCGCCGAGCCGCGTTTCAACCTGCCCTACCTGGCCAAAACGCTGGGGGGCCTGTTCGGGCAATCAGTTGCCGGGGTGGAGGCCACACCGTTGCAGGGCGATGCATCCACCCGCCGTTACTTTCGCCTGCATCCACATTACCGTTCGCGCGGACGCGGACCGGACTCACTTATCCTGATGCAGTTGCCGGAACCCTTTCCCGGCGAAAAATACGATTTCGTCCTGGTCCAGAAATTTCTGGAAGCCCTGAACGTGCCGGTGCCGCATCTTTACCATTATGACGTGGCACAGGGATTCGTCTTTTTACAGGACTGTGGCGATATCACGCTGGAGCACCAGCTTCAAGACAGCGACGAAGGCGAGCGCCGCGCCTGGTACCGGCAGGCGGTAGACATGCTGGCCGACATGCAGTTCCGCGCGACGCAACGCATCCGGCCGGACTGTCCGGCGTATCACCTGCGTTTCGACACAGCCAAACTGATGTCGGAGATGGACTTCATGATCGAACACTACATCGAAGGCCTGTTGAGATTGAAATTGAACGACACCGTATGGAATGCATTGCAGCACCACCTGCAGCGTCTGTGCTCCGAACTCGACCGGCAACCGCTGCACTTCACCCACAGGGATTTTCACAGCCGCAATCTGATGGTGTACGACGAAGGATTGGTAATGCTCGATTTCCAAGATGCACGCATGGGCCCCAGCCAGTACGACCTCGCATCCCTTCTCCGCGACTCGTACCACATCCTGCCGGAGGAATTTGTGAGCGACATGGTGACCCGCTTCATCAGCCTGAAAAAACAAAAGGAAAAGGGGATGTGGATGCAGACGAATACCGGCGCGTTTTCGATTTGGTGTCCATTCAACGCAACCTGAAAGCCATCGGCACCTTCGCCTACCAGAAACACGTTGTTGGCAACGACCGATATGAACCTTGTATTGCTCCGACCCTGAACTACGTCCGCACCACCCTTGAGCGCCACGACGATTTGAAGGGCCTGCGCCACGCATTGGAGTCGGCGATCCCGGAGCTTTCCGCCTGACTCTTTCCGCACCCTTATGAAAATCCTGAAACATTACATCCTGGCCCAGTTCCTGAAGACGTACCTGTTGATGGTCGTCGCCATGGTCGGCGTGTTTCTGGTGATCGACGCCTTCGAACGGCTCGATGAATTCGTCACCAAGCACGGTACGTTCTGGGATTTTGTTCTTTATTTCCTTTACAAAATTCCATTCATCCTGTCTTACATGGCACCCCAGGCGATCCTGCTGGCGACGGTGGTGACGTTGGTGGGACTGGCCCGTAACAACGAACTGACTGCCATGCGCGCCTGCGGTATCAGCTTGACAGGAATCACACAACCGATCCTGAGCACTTCACTCATCATCGCGCTGGGGCTGGTCTTCCTCAACGAGTTCGTGACCCCCAAAACCAGCGAAAACATGAATTATATTTTTTACGTGAAAGTGCGCGGCCACGAAAACCTGCACCAGGCTTCGCACCAGAATTTATGGTTGAGGTCGCCCAACGGTTCCATCTGGAACATGGAAACCTTCGATCCGGTTAACAACGTGATGTATGATGTCAGCCTGTTTTACTATGATCGCGAACACCCCGTTATGCGGCAGCGCATCGACGCGCAAAAAGTTTCGTGGACCGGGGACCAGTGGGTATTCGAAAAGGGGGCGATGCGGTTTTTCTCTCCGGGTGGTCTCGACAAAACCCAGTTTTTTGAAACACAGGTATTTCCTGTCATGGAAAAACCGGAAGATTTCAACAAGGTCCAGAAACGTCCGGAAGAGATGAGTGCACGTGAGATGTACCAGAATATCCTGATCAAGGAATCGGAAGGATTCGATACGGCCAGAAACCGCGTCGACCTGCACCACAAGCTGTCGTATCCGTTCATCAGCGTGGTGCTGGCGTTGGTTGGTATTCCGCTTTCCATTCGTTCCAGCAGGCGGGGTGGGCTTCTATTCTGCATCGGCATCAGTCTTGCCATCGGGTTCCTGTTTTTCTTTTTCTATGCCACGTCCATTTCGCTGGGGCAGAAAGGCACCTTCTCTCCCCTCCTGGCGGCGTGGGGTCCGTGCCTGCTGTTCATCACCGTCGGACTTTACCTTCTGCTTACGCTCGACAGCGAAAAAGTACTTCCCATATAAAGAGACCCTTCATGAATCACTTTGCGTCGATTGACATCGGTTCCAACACCATCCGCCTGCTCGTCATGCAGGTCAACGGACAGGGCGAGTTTCATGAAGTGGACTCGGAGCGTGCCATCACGCGGCTGGGCGAAGGCATCCACTCAGAAAAAAAGCTCCTGCCGCACCGGATCGACCTCGCCCTGGACACTCTGCGCGGGTTTCAGGAGCGTTGCCGGAAGTACGGCGACGTGCCAATGAAACTCGTCGCCACCAGCGCCGTACGCGAAGCCACAAACAAGGATGAATTCGTGAACCGCGCGAAAGACGAACTGGGCCTCATGATCGACGTCATTCCATGGGAGGAAGAGGCGCGGTTGACCCTGGCCGGGGTGTTCTGGAAACTGCCGGAAGAGGACCGCCCGATGGTGACGTTCGACATTGGCGGCGGCAGCACCGAATTCATCTATTCCCGGGGTCGCAGGGTGGAGGCGGTAGCGGGCACGTCGCTCGGTGTCGTCCGCCTCACCGAACGGTTTCTCACCCAGCACCCTGTCGCAGAAACCGAATACCAACCCCTGCGCGCCTTTTTGGCTGACGAGCTGGCTGACGTATCGCGAAAACTGGGATCGCCCAAACCCGAGGTTCTGGTGGGCACCGCGGGTACGGTGACGACCCTGGCTGCCATCCGCGACGACATCTACCCGTACGATCCGGAACGCATCCACGGCATGCACCTGCCACTTTCAGACGTCGAACGCCTGAACGACGACCTGAAGGCGAAATCCATCGAAGAGCGCCGGCAAATCCGCACGCTGGAGGAAGGACGCGAGGACCTCATCATCGCCGGCACCGCCATCCTGCTTGAAACCATGCGCGCTTTCGGATGCGAAACCCTGACCGTCAGCGAATACAGCCTGCGGGAAGGGGTGCTGATCGACGCCTTTCGCGACCGGGCCGGGGCGGGTTGAGTGAGGACATCCTCTGAATTCCGGCCTGTGGGTTATAAAAATTTCCTCCCCCACGCGGTGGGGCAAAAAAAATTTGATAGGTTGCGGTTGAACACGTTATAAAAGAGTATCCGGAGCCGAATCCCGTCATCACCATCCACAGCTCAGCAGGTCACTTTTCCTGCCCGGTTTGCGCCCGGAGATTGGGTTGACAAGCCCCGGCCTATAGGCTAAGGTTTCAACTTATCTTATTAATTTTTAACAAGTTATAAGCCATGTCGCGCACACGTCCGTCCACAGCAAAAAAAGTCGTCAACATCGACCGCAAAAAAGATCTCGCCAGCCCTCCGATGAAAGGACGGGACATCCTCGTCAAAGCTCTGGAAAACGAAGGTGTGGACACGGTGTTCGGTTATCCCGGCGGCGCGTCAATGGAAATCCACCAGGCGCTGACGCTTACCAAGAAGATCCGCCACGTTCTGCCCCGCCACGAGCAGGGGGGTTCGTTTGCCGCGGGCGGTTACGCGCGTGTGACGGGCCGGCCGGGCGTGTGCATCGCCACTTCCGGTCCGGGTGCCACCAACCTGTTGACCGGCATCATGGACGCGAAGATGGATTCCATTCCGCTCGTCGCCATCACGGGCCAGGTTCCGACGCCGGTGATCGGCAGTGACGCGTTTCAGGAAACCGACATCGTCGGCGCTTCGTTCCCGCTGGTCAAACACAGCTACCTGGTACAGGACATCAACGATATTCCCCAGATCATTCACGAAGCGTTTCACATCGCTTCCACGGGACGGCCGGGTCCGGTGCTCGTAGACATCCCCAAAAACATCCAGCAACAGGAAACGATCCCCGATTTCAAGGTCGGGCTGGACGTTCCGGGTTACCGCCCGAACCTGAAACCTGCGCCGCAACAGGTGAAAAAGGCCATGCACCTGATCAAGGAAGCGCGGCGGCCCATCATTTATGCGGGGGGCGGCATCATCTCCGCGGAAGCCTCGGAGGAACTGCGCAAGTTCGTCAAGAAGACGGGCATTCCCATCACCAACACGGTCATGGGTCTCGGCAGTTTCCCGATGGACGACCCGTTGTCGCTCCACATGCTCGGCATGCACGGCGCGGTGTACGCCAACATCGCCATCAACCACGCCGATCTCGTCATCGCCCTCGGTGTTCGCTTCGACGACCGCGTTACCGGCAAACTCTCGGAGTTCTGCCCCAACGCGAAGTTCATTCACGTGGACATCGACCCATCGGAGATCAACAAGAACATCACCGTCGATGTGCCGATCCAGGGCGACGTCAAGCTGGCGCTCAAAATGATGAACGAACTGGCGGAGAAGAAAAAGGACATGGGGCCCTGGCTGCAACAGGTCCAGGAATGGAAACAGGAGTTTCCGCTGACGTACAAGATGAGCGACAAGGACATCGTGCCGCAACACGTCATCACCGAGCTTCAGCGCATCGCCGGGGACGAGGCGATCGTGTCCGTCGGCGTCGGCCAGCACCAGATGTGGACGGCGCAGTTCTGGCGGTTCAAGCAACCGCGCCAATGGCTGTGTTCTTCCGGTCTCGGCGCGATGGGATTCGGCCTGCCCGCGGCGATGGGCGCAGCGGTGGCGCGGCCGGATGTGCCCGTCATCAACATCGACGGCGACGGATCGTTCCTCATGAACATCCAGGAATTGCAGACCTGCAAGATCGAAAACATTCCGGTGAAAAGCGTCGTCCTCAACAACGCTCACCTCGGCATGGTGGCACAGTGGGAGGATCGTTTTTACAAATCCCTGCGCGGGCACACTTACATCGGCGACGCCGACTTCGCGGAGATCGCCGATGCCTTCGGCATCAAGGGGGAGTCCATCCGCAAGCCGGAGGAAGTCGAACCGGCGCTGAAACGCATGATGAAACATAAGGGACCCTACGTGCTCGACGTCAAGTATCCTTACAACGACAAGAGCCACGGGCATGTTATCCCGATGATCCCGGGTGGCCACACGTACCTCGACACCATTCTCGATACCGATACCAACCTGCGCGATTACTGGGAGAAAAAAGGCATCGACGTTTAAGCCGCGTTCCCGTACAAAAAACAAAACCCCTTTCCCGATCCGGGAAAGGGGTTTTTATTTTTGGCCCAAACCGTTCTTGTCAGGTTTCTCGTTTCGCGGTGTACTCGATGAACGCGCGGCGGATGTTCTCCCTGATCCTCTCGGTGTGCGCCCAATCGCTGTACTTTTCCATCAACCGCGCGGTCACGTTTTCGACCGTTTTATTGAGATCGTATCCTTTGTCGAGTTCGCGGTTGACGTACTGGCGAAGCAGGATCAGGTAGTGCTTCGCCTGGATGATGATCTGCTTGCCGCCGGGACGGCCGTGACCGGGCACGATCAGTTCCGCATCCACGTCTTCCATTTCCTGGAGAGCGTCGATCCACGGATCGATGTAACTGTCACGCGTGTCCGGAATGACCTTGTTGAAAACCAACCCGCCCGCGATGATGGTGCGCCAGGTGGGAAGGTATACATATAAATCGCCATCGGTGTGGCCCGGACCCGGATGCCGCAACTCCAGAAGGTACCCGCCCAGCGTCAGCTCTACCTTCGTATCGAACGCAAGATTGGGATAGGTCAGGTTTTTCAATCCCTCCAACTCGGCCATGGTTTCCATGTTTTTCTGCGCTTTCAGGTGCGCGATGATGGAAGGACACTCCTTGAACGCCGAATTGCCGAGCACACTGTCCTTGTGATGGTGCGTGTTGACCACGTGCGTGATGGGGTTGTCCGTTTTACTGCGGATCTCGCCCAGCAGGTGCTGTCCGCCTTCCGCGGTCATGCGAGTGTTGATCACCATCACGCCCTGATCGGTGATGATGAACGTCGCGTTCGCATCCGGTCCGCCTTCGGAATGAACCGTCCAGATGTGCGGCAGGATTTCGATCGTTTTTTCCTGCGCTTCCACCACGCCGGCCCACGCCAGCCAGATTGCCAGCACCCAACCCGCTCGTTTCCCTAACTTGCTTGCGATCATGATTGTCCTTCTTTTGTATCTGATTGAACTTTCGTTGTGAACGCAAATGGTATCATGATCCGCTTTTCGCCGAAAAAAAATTGTGGTAACTTTGGGGCCATGGAGACGCCTTCCCAGACCAAACAGGAAATGCTGAATCACCTGCTCAGCCAGGGCGACGCCATGGTGTGTCTGGATGCGCGCCAGCCGGATGTCGACGTGCCCAAACAGCACAAGCACAACCCCATGCTGAACCTCGTGCTCAACCTGGGGTTCCGCCGCCCCATCGAAGCGGATGAAAACGGCATCTACGCCACCCTCTCGTTCGGCGGCAGGCCGCACAAGTGCATTATCCCCTTCACCTCCGTGTGGGCCATGTACGATCCCCAAACCAACGAAGGCCAGGTGTGGGAGGAAAGCATCCCGCAGGACATCGACTTGATGGAAGAAATGAGCAAGGCGAAAAAACCGGACACCACGCGGAAAACCACCATCCAGCCGCAAACCCGCCCCGCCGCCAAATCCGCTGAAAAAGACAAGGAAAGCGGCGAAAAACCGAAACGCGACCGCTCGCATCTGCGCGTCATCAAGTGAGAACGCCCCCGCAATCGTGTGGGATGCCGCCTGACCGCCTGTAGGCCCCCGTTTTCAAGCATTTGGCGGGGAATATTTGCTTGTGCGGGCGGAATGAATGGTTTAAACTGCACTCCTTATTTTTATATAATACCCTACATAGACATCATGGTGGGCGTAGCTCAGCTGGTAGAGCACTGGATTGTGGCTCCAGTGGTCGCGGGTTCAAATCCCGTCGCTCACCCCATTTTTTCTGCGCCCGTAGCTCAGCTGGATAGAGTACCGGACTTCGAATCCGTAGGTCGCAGGTTCGAATCCTGCCGGGCGTGCCAATTTGGTTCCAACTTTCCGGACCCAGTCCAGACTGCCTCATAAGTGAGTGAGAAAGGAGTATCCCATGCGCCATTTCGTTTCATCCATTCCCCGTGTTCTCGTTTACGGATTCGCCTTGCCCCTGTTGCTGACCGGGACGGTCACCCTCGCGTCGGCCAGCCCGGAAGAAGGCAGTAAAACCGAAGGCCACACGAAATCGCCGCACGGCTACACCCACGGCTCGCCGCATGGCAAATCCCCGCACGGTTCCGGGTACTCCGGCCATCACGGGAAGGAAGAAGGCAGTGGCAAAGGTTACAGCCACGGTTCGAAAGGGTACGGCCACAGCTACAAAGGCCATCACAAGAAAGGCCACGGCAAGTACGGTCATGGCGGCGGACACCACGGCGCGCGCGATCCGTTCAAGCACCTGCTCAAGTTCGCCAAGCCGCTGGGGCTCACTGAGGATCAGCTGAAAACCATCAGCGACAAGCAGTTCGAGTACCAGAAGAAAAGCGTGCAACTGCATGCCGAGCACCGCATCGCGCACATGGAACTGGAGAAACTGGTACACAGCGGTGAGTTCGATGAAAGTGCCATCCGCAACGTCGGCGAACGCATGAAGACGGTGAAGGCCGCATCGATCCAGTTGATGATCGACGCGAAGATCGCTCTGCTTCAGGTATTGACCGACGAACAGCGCAAGAAGATCGGCGGCCTGCACCACGGCGGTTGACGCGGGAGGCCGCGTTCTGGTACAACCGCGCGGCTGGTTGCATCCATCATCGGACGCGAAACCGTTGCAAAACATTTAACGGGGCGTAGCGCAGCCTGGCAGCGCATCTGCTTTGGGAGCAGAGGGTCGGAGGTTCAAATCCTCTCGCCCCGACCAGAAACGAAAAGGGATCACGGCAACACGCCGTGGTCCCTTTTGTTTTTAATTTTTCTTTAAGCAACCTTTTCCAGATTTTTTTAACAACATGATTACGGTTTAATACAAACCATCTGACCTTATTCGAAAGGACGATATATAATCACCAATATTCCAATAATTGGCCACGCATAAAGAGCAGGAAAATTGATCCAAGGCAAAAGGAACATTTGTTTTTTATAAAAAGCGAAATAAAAAATCTCCTAAAACCCCTCCCGTTATTACCAAAAATCCAAACACAGCATCCGAAGCAACACTGACATTCAATATAAATAAAGTAATCAACAAAAATGGAAAGCTTCCAGCAACACAAAAGGCTGTGTAAAGAGGGGCCCATACGGGGCTGTACAGATAAATTTTCTGTTTAGTTTTTCTACTGATATGAAGCCCTCCTCTCCAATTATCTTCTATCAGATTATGAGAAAACTATTTTGATTACATAATAAAAATAATTCTTATTATTCTTGCCCAAAAAATGTGATCATTATCCTCACTTTATGCTCAAGAATTGGCCCTAGATAACTAAACATTTGCCTATAATCCGGATCAAAAGGGCCAGAGTTGTTTTGCATTATCATTTCCATAATCGGCCATACAGCTCTCAATTGCCTTCGATGTTGAGTTCCAGTTGTTAGAAAAAGTCGGGCATTACCCCTTGCAAGAGATGGCAACACTTTTCCCAACCAAATTAATTCCTGGCCAATCTGTATAGCTTCAATTGAACCACTATTCATGCTCCTTGCCATATCTCTTGCTAATCCAGGGTGCCCTGCATTTCCTGCAATATGAGAAGCAGCATCGTACGCATCGCTATCGAAAGATACTACTCCTCTTTTCACAATCCTGGCTCCCGCCCTCAGAGCGCATTCAATTGCAGAACCATTATTGGCGAAATAGGCTTGGTTTTCGTTGTATTACTGATGTCAAATTTTAATCCCACAAGAAAATTCACGTAACGCAAAATAAAACAAGTACTAAAAATAATTCTTTATATATTTAATATTGCAAAATTAAAGTTATCCAATTTTTTTATTAAATTTCAAAATTCTTGATTTCGGATGATTACTTAAATACAAATCTCCCTTTAAAATCTCTCCAGAATCTTTCTTGAAGGTATTTACAAACTACAACATTGTTGCGATTGAATCGGGAAGCCGCGTAGTCGAGTGACTGTGCACACGGCGATTTGATTTATCGCCAAACGCAGCTTGGCAGCGCATCTGCTTTGGGAGCAGAGGGTCGGAGGTTCAAATCCTCTCGCCCCGACCAGAAACGAAAAGGGATCACGGCACAACCCGTGGTCCCTTTTTTATTTCTCCCATTTCATAACACACCCATAACACAGTCGAGTCCATTCTCTAACCCTGTCTTGTTTCCTGCAAAGTTTCATCCCCAAATCCCGCGCATGTGCCACTGGGTGTTTCTCACGGAAAGCCCTCACTTAGCTCAAAATGTATCCACACAGCCCTTGGAAATCACCCAAAATAGTTAAGCTCCCTTGGTTCGCCCTATTCTTTGTCGGTCCCAAGAACCCTTAATTGGAATATTTTCCTCATTTCAAAATCTAAAAAGGTAGAAACTGTCATCAAGAGGGTTATATTTATGAACAGACTTGATGAAGGTGCTAGGGGAAATTTATTAAGAGGGCGCATGATGTTATTGAGTCGAATCATGAAACCAATCAGCGTGTTGCTCATGATTTCCATGCTGAACCTGTGCTGGATGTCTACATGCGCATGGGCAACCCCTTTCTCAGGATCAGTCCGTACTGAAACAGTTTCCAAAACCGAAACCCACCACCAACATTTGAAAAAACTGATTCAAAGGCAGGAGGTTCAAAAACAGTTGCATAAATATGGCCTCAGCCAAGAGGAAGCCCTGGCACGCATTGACGCGCTTACCGACGAAGAAGTTTCCAAAATCGCAGGGCAATTGGATCAATTGCCCGCAGGGGGGTATTACGAGATTCAAGGCGGTATAATGGCCGTATTCGCAGTATATGCATTTTTAGCATATTGGATTGCAGTGGATACATTAGTCATTACTACCAAGGCCATTGGTTGTGGAATTACCTTTACTTGTTCCCATCTGGGTGGATGGGCCTTCGTTGTAAATGGGTACTTCTATAATTTTTATGAAAATCATTGGAATCATACTTGGTTGCATAAAGCATTTTTAATGAAGGAACCGGATACAAGTCTTGTAATAGAAAATTATCGGGTTTATCACGAAGACCCTCTTACCCAGAATCAAATTTGCCATAGAAAAGTTTTTTCAGAATTTGTAAGTTGTATGGGGAGAACTGTAAATCAGCATCAAGAAGAACAATGTCAGATGCAAAAACAAATAGACCTCAGAGATTGCGATGAATAATTCTTTGAATCGAAGGAGGTTTTTGGGATTTTGCATCACGCTATATGGGATAGCCCTGACTTTGGGGTGCGCCAACTTTGAAAAGCATCTTTTAATACCAGAGCTCCATGGCCTGCCCACGCAGGTTGAGCTAAAAGAGGTTCCTTTTTACCCTCAGGGTAACAAACATTGTGGCCCCGCCTCCTTGGCTATGGCACTGCGTTATTCGGGCTTGGATGTAACACCACAGGATTTATCGTCTCAGGTATATACTCCCGGGCGGGAAGGGAGCATGCCGCAGGACATAGTCGGAGCTACCCGCCGACACGGCCGTATCGCCTATCCCATTAATACCATGGAAGCAATTATTACCGAGGTGGTCGCGGGGCACCCCGTCATTGTCTTGCAAAAGCTGGGATTCCCCGGTTTCTTCACTTGGCATTATGCCGTAGTGATCGGTTACAATTTGGACGAACAGAAATTGATATTGCGTTCTGGAAACGAATTCCAGGCGACGATGTCCTTCGTGGAATTTCAACAGTCCTGGAAGCCGTGGAACAACTGGGCCATTATCACTTTGCAACCCAAAGAAATTCCAGCCACGTATGTGAAAGAAAAATATTTGAAATCCGTTCAGGCAATTAAAAAGGAAACAGCTTTATCCAATTGAGACACGAATAGAGGGTCGGAGGTTCAAATCCTCTCGCCCCGACCAGAAACGAAAAGGGATCACGGTTTAGACCGTGGTCCCTTTTTAATTTCATAGCTAATCTGGAAGGTTATAAGGCGATTTTGGTTTTTTGTAAATCAGGCAGATATAAAAATCTTGCAAAAAACCAGAGCAACCAAAATGATCAGGATTACTGCGAACAATTTTTCGACTTTTTTTAGATTGGCAATGATTTCGCTTAACCTTTCATCCCTCAGATACAAATAATCACCACTGGACATAAAACTTTTGAGCCTCCAACCGCCCTCAAACCCCATTCCAAAAAGTGATGATGGAGAACCCAGATCTTTCCATTTTCTAAAGTGGTACTTTTTTAGATACCTGATTATTGTGTAAAGAATTCCCATGTAAATCAAACTAACAATAAAAGCAACCATCATAAAGCCAAGACCAACCAGCATCTGCATTTCTGGTTCCATGTCTACCTTAAAATTTAAATTTCACGTGAGAAGCTTTTAAATTCACCCATCCTTCCGGTTCCTCTTTCAACGGCTGATGGCGAATTAACAAGTCCACCTGTTCCTGAGATACCTTGAAGCCCTCTTGCCGGGTCGGCCACTTTTCCACAAAGAAATGAAACTCCCCCTTATCCCCCAAATACCAGTAAGACACGGCCGAATGAACTTTGCTCTCCTCCAATCTTTCCTTAAATTCTTGCCCAGTGACCAATATGAACTTTTCTTCACAACCAGATACCACCAGAATGCCGACAAATAAAATCAGTTGAAATAAGTTTTCTTTATTCATTTTAAAGTTAGATCAACTTGGTTGTGAGATTATCCCTTTTAAGCTTTTATTGGGTAAGGCCTCTCTCCTTACAAAAGTCATTCTGGACATATCTTTCAGGTTAAGGGGTCTTCTTTTAACTAGCAAATTATTAGGATCGAATAATTCAAATTTTCTCCAAATTTAAAAAAGCTTTTACCAATTCTGGTTTAAATCGAGGCTTGAATGGCAGGAATGGGTTGAATGGGTTGGATGAACCTTTAAATCTCGATCACGCGGTCGTAGGTGCCGGTGTACACGGTGAGGCCGGACTCCACACTGCGCGAATGCGGCACGGTGAAGCCGCCGCGGCGGGTCAAATCCAGCATGCTCAGAAAATTGGGATGGCTGTCGTCATGGTACAGGTGATGCGAGGCATCCACCTGCCGCACCAGGTCGGCGGCGCCCAGCTTCGCCACCGCGCCCTCCGCCTGCCCGAAACTCTGCGTCACCGCCACCGTCAACGGCAGGTGTTTGCTCTTCGGTTTCTGGTAACAGTTGGCGTAAAATGCCTGACCGAACACGCCGCGCTCCACGCAGGTTTCGATGAGTTGGCCCGCAACGCCCTCCGCGCCGTTGCCGAAGTTCGCCGGGCAGAACAGCACGTCCTCCCGCAACTCCTCCGGCGGGAACAGTTTCAGCAAGTACAGGTCGGAGCAGATGAGGAACAAGGCCGAGTACGCCTGCCCTTCGTGACGGAGCACCACGCGGTTGAGGTGCGTGTACGGCTTGACGTTGATGATCGGCGACTTTTCATCCATCCACTGCATCTCGAACGACTGCGGCGTCACCTTCGCCTGCGGCGCGTGCACCTTGCCATTGGCTGAAAAAATGAACAGGGTGTTCGCGCGCACGCCCGCCTCGCTGTACGGCAAATCGTCCGCCGCGCGGTTCAATGTGGTGATGAGCGTGATCTGTTTCTCCCGCGCCCAGCGGCAAAATGCTTCGTAGGCGATGTCCGATCCTTCCGCCGTGTACGCGGCGTATTCGGGCAACAGGAGGATGTCGCCGGGGTTCGCCGACTCCACCTGCCCGGCGATTTCCGCCAGCTGCCTGTCTTCCGCCGCCATTCCGAACGTGTGCAGTTTTACGTCCAGCGGCCGGGTCTTCATCGTCATTGATTCCACGTGGGTGCCCATATCAGTCCTGCAATCCTTTCCTTGCCTTGTAGCGTTTCACTTCCATGCGCGACAGCGTGTTCTCCAGCACTTCCGGCACCGCTTCGCCGAAGTAATAGAGCCACGAATCGAGGTAATGTTTCATCGCCCGGTTTTCCTTGACCACCGAGCTCGCCCCCCATATCTGGATGAGGTAGTGGCACGCCTTCTGCGCCACCGCCGCGGCTTTCAGCTTGGCGCTGTTGGCGGCGATGACGTAACGCGAAAGCAGGTCGCCGTCGCTGGCATTTTTATCGTACTGATCCTTCATCCACGCCGCGCGGTAGGTCATGCCGCGCGCCGCGTCGATCTCCGTCGAGAGCTCGGCGATCTTTGCTTTCGTGCGGTCGTACTCGATCAAGTGCCGCCCGGCGGTCTTCTTGCCTTCCACCGCCACTTCCAGGTATTCCTCGAACGCGCGTTGCGCCAGCCCCGTCGCCAGCGCGGCGATGGTGATGCGCCCGGAGTTCAACATGCGCATGGCGTAATCCATGCCGAATCCTTCCTGCCCGACCATGTGACCGAGCGGCAGTTTGACGTCGTTGAACACGATCTCGCCGAACGAAGAATTTTCCACTATGTACTTCTCGAACACCTGCCCCGTGCGGCACCCCTCCTGCGCACGCTCGACCAGGAACAGGCTGACGCCGTGGCGCGGATCTTTCGACGTGCGCGCGAACACGCCGAACACCGTCGCCGACTCGGCGTTGGTGATCCAGAACTTGTTGCCTGTCAGCGTGTACTCACTGCCGTCACCGTTCATCACCGCACGCGTCGCCATCTCCTGCATGATGTTGGAGCCCGACGCCGACGCCTCGGTCAGACAGAACGCCGCCAGGTGTTCGCCGGTGACCAGCGCTTCCAGGATGCTCCGTCCGTAATCGGACAGGCGTCCCGCATGGTAGTTAAACTTCAGCCCTTCCGCTACCGTGTTGGAAATGGCGTAACGCACGCCGATGCTGGGGGACGCCTTGCCCAGCGTTTCCAGAAACGCGATGAATAACGGAAACGGCAGGTCGAGTCCACCGAGCTCTTCTGCAAACGGCATGGTCGTGAGGCCGGACTCCATGATCTGCTGGAACACGTTGTCCGGCACCTTGCGTTTGGACCGCGCCTTCTCGTACACCGCCTCCACCGCTTTTTTATCGAGCGTGTCCTCGGCCAGCAACTGCGAGCGGAACTCCTGCAGGGGATTGGATGCGCGCGCCACTTCCGTCGCCATCTCCGCCGGAAGCACCCGGTCCTCGACCAGCCTGGCGAACGCGTCGAGCATCTCGAGATGCGTCTCGTCCCCGTACATCATGGTCAGGATATCTTTTTGCGCACTGACGGCGTAGCTCATAGGTCACCCCGCATTCCGGAATTCCAGCACTCCGGGATTGACGCGCTGGATCGTGTTGCCCTGCCATTCGTAAAATCCGGCAGACGTTTTTCTGCCGAACATCCCCGCCTCCACCATCCGCGTGAGGAGCGGCGCCGGCCGAAAACGGTCGCCGTGCTCCCTCTGCATCACCGAAAGGATGTGATGCGTGGTGTCGTTGCCGATGGTATCCGACAGGGCCAACGGCCCCATCGGATGGTTGAGACAGGCCACCCCTCCGCGGTCTATATCCTCGATCGATGCCGTGCCTTCGCCCACGAGCAATACGGCTTCGTTGATCATCGGCATCACTATGCGGTTGACCACAAACCCGGCGCGGTCCTTCGACACCACCGCCTGCTTGCCTAGGTGCTCAGCCAGTTCTCTCGCCGCGTCGAACGTGGCATCGGAAGTCAACAGGCCGCGCACGATCTCGATGCCCGGCATCAGAAACGGCGGGTTCATGAAATGGAACCCGATCACGTTTTCCGGGTGACGCGTCACCGCCGCAAGCTCGGTGATAGGGATGGACGACGTGTTCGATGCCAGGATGGCCGACGGGTCCACCACCTCCGCCAGCCACTCGAACAGCTTTTTCTTTTCCAGCGCATCCTCCACCACCGCTTCGATAACGAACTCCGCGTCATGTAATTCCTTCAACGTCTTCACCCCGACCACCCGGTGGACGGCGTCCTGCATGCGCGCCTCCGTCAGGTCGCCCTTCGTCACTTTTTTTTCCAGGCGCAAGCGGATGGCATCGAGCCCCTTTTCAACCTGACGCGGAACCGAGTCGTAGAGCAGGACGCCCAGGCCGGCCTCCGCCAGCACCTGGGCGATGCCGCTTCCCATCTGCCCTGCTCCCACCACGCCCACGATTTTCGGAATCATCGCTTCGATCTCATAGTTTCAAACCGGATAATGCTTGCTGGCGACGTAGCCTTCAGGAAACGCTTTTTTAGGAGTGCCCGCACGCACCCACATGACGTCGCTGAAATTGGCGATGGGATCATCACGGAACACCGGCCGCAGCTCGTCACCGCGCTTCAGTTTTTTGTAATCGTCGCTGTCCACCATGCCCGCCACCAGCGTGTCCAGTTCCGTGAACTCCGGATCCGGCAGGTGCGCGCGGACCCACGACACCGTCACCGGCAGGCGGTCCTTGAACGAGATGCCCGCCAGCTCCACCGCCGTGGACAGGGTGTCGATGAAAAAACGCGTCTCACCTGGAAGCGCCGCCCACTCCGTGCGTCCGTAACACTCCGGGCAATCGACGCGAGGCACCTGGAAGCGCAGGACCTTTCCGTAATCGTGCCCTTCCGCGTTCTCGCAAAAGGTGAACAGCAGGCGCGCCCGTGTGCCGCCCATGATGCCGTTGATGTAGGGCGAGATGCCGCCGTAGGATTTCTTGTAATCGATGAACACCTGCCGCCGCACCATCACCACCTCGGTTTTGGCAGGATTGTACGCCCTGTCTTTCGGATCCAGATACGTGTCGTTGACCGGCATGAGCTACCATCCTTTCTCCACGGTCGTCACCGTGATGTCGCTTCCCGTTCCGGCATGGCTGTGAAACAATGCCCGCTCCACGTTCGGTACCTGCGTCTCCGCATGGCCGTACTTCTCTTCGATGCGGCCCTGCATCTGCCAGAGCACATCCACCGCCTGCGTGTTGCCGGTTGCGCCGACGCCGTGCAACTGCCCGATCAATCCACCCGACGGATTCACATAAAGGCCGCGTTCGCCGCCGACCTTCGGGTTGATCGGCACCTTGCCGTCTTTGACCGGAAGTTCGTTGAACAGGTGGCAGGCGTGGCCGTACGGCACCATGCCCAGGTCTTCCATCGTCTGCACCACGGAGATGACGAACGCGTCGTGGATTTCGATGAGGTCGAAGTATTCCAGGGGATCGGTGTGGATGCCCGCCATCTCGTACGCCTTCTTCGCCGCCCAGCGCCCGGCCCGGAACGAATGCAGTCCGGGATACACCAGGGATTCGTAATAGGCACGGCGTTCCGGGTCGTTCAACTCGTGCGGCAGAAGCAGGTTTTCCTTCACCAACCCGCCCTGCAGACGGGGTCGCTCGCCGGTACGCATGCAGTCGGTGCCGTTTCCCAATCCGGTCACGCGCACCGGTTTGCTGGTGAACTCTTTCGCCAACTCCTCGGTGGCAACGATGATGGCCGACGCCCCGTCGGTCATCAGACAGCAATCCAGCCGGTAAGAGGGGGTGGCCACGATGCCCGACTGCTCCACCTGATCGACGGTGATGAATCCGCTCGTCGATGCCGTCGCGTACGGGTTTTCGTGCGAAGTCTGGGCCCGGCGGTTGTACTGTGCGTTGTTGCGCATCAGCACCGCGATTTTGGAAAACGCCGCACGCAGGTCTTTCGCCGAAACGGTTTTGCCGACGAAGGTGTCGAGGTAGGCCTGTGCCATCGCCGCGTAATAAAGCGGATAGAATCCACCGTTGGGGAAATCCGTCACCGTGTCCGACGCCAGCGCGATGAACTCGTTCCCCTGAAAGGTGTCCACCTCCGACATCTTTTCGTACCCGACGGCGAGCACGATGTCGGCGCGTCCGGAAGCCACCTTTTCGATCGCCGCCTGCACGCCAAGCCCGCCCGTCGCACCGCCCCCCACCACGCGGTAGGCCTCCACCGGGTTGAGACCCAGGTAGTCGCGCGTCAAGGCCTCGCCCAGCAACTGTCCGGCAAAGTGATCGGCGAAGTGAGTGATCACCACCCCGCCGCGTTCTTTGAGCAGGGAGCGGAACTCTTTCGGTTTGAGACCGAGGTCGGTCACGGCTTCCCGGACCGCCTGCATGGTCATTTCATAAAACATCAGGTCCGGGTTGGCTTTGGCGAAATGATCCACCTTGCCTCCGGAAACGAGCACCACATTGCGCTGTAAAGATCCGGCCATGGTCGTACCTCCATACATTCTTGAATTAATATGGTGCCCACCCAGAAAGTTTTCAACGAAACTGCGCACACTTTAAATGGCTGTTGAATCTCCGGGCAACCAAACGGCTGGAGACCCAATTTCCGAATCTCAATTTGAATAAAGCGTTGGGGGTTTGATAAAACCTTTCCGGGTGCCTGGGAAACATTGCGTTTCGGCCCTATTTTTGAAAATTTCCTTTCCCTTAACTATTTAACTCGCGGTAATTCAGTTAAAGGGACGGGTTAAAAAGGTTGGCGAATCGCTGTTCCCAGGCCTAATTTTAATTATGAGTGCAGTTATCGCTGTTCGAGTTCTTTGAGGGGAATGAGGAGTTCACCGATTCGGAGGTAGCCTGACACCGCCTTATCATCAGTGGCGACCGGCACCCCTTGGGAATGGGGTGGCGGTAAGTTCGACTTGTCGACCTCAAAGGAGAAGGTTATGAAGATTCGTTCCAGATCCGGGAACAAGGAGAATTCTTTCCAACCCTTGGGCGAAACGGATCGAACCCGGCGAACCCGGCGAAAACAGTTGTCCCTTGAAGAAGAGCGTTACCTGACAACGGAAGGCCCAATTCACCTGACAGGAATTCAGGCCCTGGTGCGGTTGAACTTCGACAACCTGCGCCTGCTCCAGACAATTTATCCGGAAAAACGGTTCGCCTACTTCATCTCCGGCTACGAAGGCAGCCCCCTGGGTGGGCTCGACATCAATCTGCGGAAGGTTTATTCGCTCCTTAAAGACTGGCACATTCTTCACGTACCCGGGGGCAACGAAGAAGCCGGGGCCAACATGATGTGGGGCAGCCAAATCCACCGCCTTTTCGGACCGTCCAAGGTAGACGGTGTCATCGGCGCGTGGTACGGCAAGGGACCGGGCGTTCGCCGAATCGCCGATGTGCAGGATCACATGCAGATGGCAGGGATCGACAAGTTCTGTTCCGCGTATTTCATCAGCGGCGATGACCACTCGAGCAAAAGCAGCACCACGCCGCACCAGACCGACCTCATCCATTACGCCAACCACATTCCGACCGCCTACCCCGGAAACGTCCGTGAAATTCTGGAGGCCGGCAAGCGAATCATGCTCGTATCCATGCTTTCGGGACTCGCCATCAACCTGAAACTGGAAACCTACGTCTGCGACGGATCGCAGGAATTTTTGCTGAACCCGGACGAAGACCTCGAACTGGCCGAAAAGTTCCTGGACTTCCTGGAAAAGAATAAAGATTACACGCGGCATTTCAGTCCCGTGTTATTGCCACCCAGCGTGCTGGTCAATGAATCCGAACTGCTGTACTCCAAACTGCCGATGGTCTCGGAAATTTCGCGCCTCTTCGGTTTAGACCAATGGTACAACCGCGAGTTGAAATCGGATTTCGGCATCATCGCCACCGGAAAAAGTTATTACGATCTGTTAGGTGCACTCAAGGAATTGAATATCTCCGACAACGAAGTCGAGATTTTCAAACCGCTCATCACCTGGCCCGCCGACATGACATCACTTCGTGAATTCGCCCGTGGCAAAAAGGAACTGATTGTCATCGAAGAAAAACGGTCGTTCTATGAATCGCACATCAAAAATGCTCTGTACAACGACAGGGGACGGCCTGTCATTGTCGGCAAGCAGGACGAAAACGGCGTGACGCTGTTTCCGGCGAATGGAAACCTTGATTCCGATAAAATCGCCCAAATTTTGGGTCCGCGCCTTGCTGAAAAATCGGTTTTTCGGGATAGAAAGCTGGAAACCGTATTGAACGAACGCCGCCGATTTGCGGAACTGGACCTGCCCATCCAGATCAAGCGGCCCCCCGCCTACTGCTCCGGTTGCCAGCACCGAACCGCACTGGAAATAGCGGGACACCACCTGCGGGAGGGCACGGTTGACAAAACCACGGTTCATTCACACGACCTCGACGGCAATTCCGTCACCATTGAAATTTCACCCAAACACCTCATGGGCATCGGCATCGGCTGTTCCACCATGTCGATCATCGACTCGCTGGCCAGCAACCGCTCGGTGGTGGTGGGTCCGATGGAAAGTGAAGGCCTGCTCTGGATGGGCGCTTCGGCCTTCAGCTACCGGGTCCACGCCGACCAGGGTTGTGGTGACGGAACCTATTTCCACTCAGCGCGGCTCAACATCAATTTCATCCGCGACGCCATCCGGCATCTTAAAAAGCATTACGGCATCGACGACACCAACCAGACCCTTCTTTACGTGGACAACAGCGTCGTCGCCATGACGGGCGGCCAGCGTCCCGTCGGGCAGGACGATCCAGAAACGGCGATTGTCAACATTCAACGCGAAGGCATCGAGCACATCGCAGTTGTGGCGGAAGCGCCGGAAGAGTTCCGCCATTTCAAAAACGGTACGGCATCGACGTGTACCCAAAATCTGAAACGCTTCGCGTGAAAGAAGAGTTTTCCAAAAAGCCGGGTCTGAGCGTGATCTGGTACGTGCAAAAATGTGGCATTGAGAAAATCCGGGAGCGCCGGCGAAATGAAGAGCTGGCGCCGCGTTACCGGGTGCACGTCAATCCGGAAGTCTGCGAAGACTGCGGCGACTGCGGTGTCGAGGCGAAGTGCAGTTCGGTGTGGAAGGTTGATACCGAGTTTGGGCCTAAAGTCAGAATCCACCAATTTTCCTGCATTCAGGACATGGCCTGCACCAAGGGAGACTGTCCATCTTACGTGAAAGTGTACACACGTTCCGGGATACCCTTCAAAACACCGGGTCTGGGAAAACTGCAAAAGCCCGTCTCCGATCTTCCCAAACCCTTCCGCCGGGCCGCCACCGGAAAAGTGTACGAGGTGTTTTCGGTGGGAATTGGCGGCTGGGGATTGATGACGGCTTATGAAATTCTCGCCCGCGCCGCCACCCGGGAAGGGAGGAATATCGTGAAAGAAGACGATACCGGCCTTTCCCAGAAAGGCGGTGAGGTTCGCAACAACCTGAAGATCGCCTACCCAGGGCAGGATTTACGCGAAGGATTTAAAATCGAGGCGGGAGGAGCCGACCTGTATATCTGTTCGGACCTGATCGGGGCCGTCAATCCGGAAAACCTGAATGCGGCTTCCCCGGACAAAACCCGGGCCATCATCAATACCGCCAAGGTACCGACCATGCCCATGATTGTCGGAAAGACGGAGTATCCTTCTGTGGAATCCCTGCGCGGCATAATCGATTCCTTCACCGATGCGGATCGGAATATTTATGTCAATGCCACGGATATCGTGGAATCCCTGTTCATGGACCACAAGCCCACCAACCTGTTCCTGCTGGGGATCGCGTTCCAGAGTATTGAAAATTTTCCGGTGGACGATCCGGAAAGCATTGAGGAAGGCATCCGAAAAAACAATGTGCAAGTGGAGATCAATCTGCTTGCATTCCGTTTTGGCCGCCTGTACGCCATCGATCCGGAACGGGTTTTTTCCCTGGCCTTTTCCAAGCCCCAAACCCTGGAAGAACGAATTCGCGGATTCAAAAGGAACCTTCCCTTCTGGCAACGAGTTCATTTCGAAACCCTGGCGCGCAAGTTCCCCTTTGAAAGTGAATTCCGATCCAAGTTTGCACGGGAGGTGTACGAACTGTTTCGCTTTCAGAATGGAAATTACGCGCAACAATTCGTTGACTTTGCCGAAGAAATTTACCGCTTCGATTCGGCCTGCTTTCCGGACCGCAACCTGAGTTTCACACGGTCCGTCGCCGACCATCTTTATCAATTGATGACATACAAAGACGAGTACCGGGTTGCGGATCTCCTGACGCGGCCTGAGGAACTGGAACGGATCTTCTGCATGTATGCCCCCGGTGAAATAGAGCGCATCCGTTTCCAGTTGAGACCGCCGATTTTCGAACAAATTCCACTTCTTCGCGACTGGAGTTACATCCGGAAACGATTTGAGGAAGACGGGAAATGGGAATTCCCGCCGTGGTCGCTAAAACTCCTTCGATACTTCAAGTTCTTGCGTGGAACGAAGCTGGATGTGTTTCATCTGTTCAGCGACCTGAGAAAGCACGAGCGCAAGGCTATTGGTCTATATCGACGCCGCATGCTGTCACTCATTCCTCTTTTGAATGAAAAGAACTACCACACCGCCTGCGAAGCGGCAGCCTACCCAGCAAAAGCCAGCGGTTATGAACTGGTCAAGGAGATCCATACCGAGCAGGCGGAATCCATGTGGCGTGAGAAGTACCAAATAATGCTCCAAACCTTCTCCGCGGCACCGCTGAAAAGCACCGAAGCATGGACGGAGAAAAGAACCGCGGAAGCATTCCACACCCCGGGATGAAACCCCGATGCGCCAGTAAATTTGGACGCATAAAGCGAGCGACTCATGAAATCCGATAACACTTACATTTATGGAGCGGCGCGTACCCCGATTGGAAAAGTGGGTGGCGCGCTAAGCAAGGTACCCGCAACTCGATTGGGTGCAGCGGCAATCCGGGAAGCCGTGGCACGAAGTGGTGTGAAGCCGGAAGCGATCGGTGAGGTCATTATGGGCAACGTGGTTTCCGCGGGACTTGGACAGGCCCCGGCCCGGCAGGCGGCAATCCATGCCGGCTTGCCTTCCAAGGTCGGTGCGATCACCATCAACAAGGTGTGCGGCTCGGGATTGAAGGCCGTGATGCTGGCGGACGACGCCATCCGCCTCGGCCGCGCCGATTTCATCGTCGCGGGCGGTATGGAAAACATGAGCCTGGCTCCGCACCTGCTTCCGAATTCCAGGCAGGGGCACAAGCTCGGCCACATTCAGGTGCTGGACAGTCTCATCCTCGACGGGCTATGGGACAGCTTCGGCCAATGCCATATGGGGGAGATTGCGGAACAACTCTCTCAAAGGTACAGCAGAAAAGCCCAGGACGACTACGCGCTCGAAAGCTACCGCCGGGCGCGGGAAGCGCAGGAGAACTGCCGGTTTTCTCACGAAATCGTCGGCATTCCCATCGAAAGCAAAAACGGTACAGTAGTAATCGACAAGGACGAACAGCCTTTCGCCAACGACCTGGAACGTTTGCCCAATTTACCACCTGCGTTTAAGAAGGACACCGGGTGCATCACTGCGGGCAACGCTTCGAAAATCAACGATGGTGCAGCGGCCCTCATAATCGGAAGCGAGGACCCCAAACTTCAACCCCTGGCGCGGATCACGGGTCAGGCAACGTTTTCCACCGATCCGGTTCATTTTCCTGTCGCTCCCATTGAAGCCATCACACAGTTACTGAAAGGGTGGCCGGCCCGCATCGAGGACATCGACCTGTTCGAGATCAATGAGGCATTTTCCGTTGCCATGCTTGCCGTCTGCGATGCCCTTCACCTGGACCGGGAAAAAGTGAATGTGAACGGCGGCGCGGTGGGGCTGGGGCATCCTATTGGGGCTTCCGGTGCCCGCCTGCTGGTCACTCTGCTGTATGCGCTACAGGCCCGCAATCTTAAAAAAGGTGTGGCCGCCATCTGCCTGGGTGGAGGGGAGGCGGTGGCTCTCGGTATCGAAAGGGTGGCTTGAACTGGTATCAAAGCTTTCGGCGGTACAGACCGTACACTTCCTGCAAAGCGCGGGTCCACTCGTCAAGCGTGACTTCCTTCACGGTGTCCAGGGTAACCGCAAACACATTCCCACCTTTGCTTGCGGTTTCCTTCAGTCGGCGAAGGCTTTCCCGCACATGGAGCGGGTTGCGATTTTTCTTGAACCGTTTCACTTTCTGAGCGCGTTCGCGTTTCAGGGCATTCGATATTTCCGTGCGTTCCACGTTCGGCCTCTCCTCCTCACTTCTTGGATAACAGTTGACGGCAACAATTCTACGCCGTCCGCTTTCCAGCTGTTCTTCGTAACGCGCAGATGAACGTGAGATCTCGTCACGAAAAAACCCTTCCGCCTTGGCCTCCAGGACCCCTCCCAGATCGTTAATTTGCCTAAAATAATCCAGAATTCCACCAAGAACCGTCCGGTATGCTTGATAGCGACCGGAGCTGTCACTCAAAAATCCCATCATGTCCTTGAATCCTCCCATCTCTTCCAAAAGAATCGCCTGCGCATCGGAAGCAATGCGCACGCTCTTCTCCGTGGGAATGGTGAACGGTTCGTCGTAAGAGTTGCTGTGAAGGGCTTGAGGATAATTCAACAATGCGTAAAACAATTCCAGTGCGGTTCGGGTGATGTTGTTCAGGTATTCCCTTTCGTGCAGACTGCGCCCGGACGTTTGAATATGGGCCTTGAGTTTCTGGGCGGAAGGATCTTTTGCTCCGTACACGTCCCGCATGGCCACAGCCCAGAACCGCCGCGCGGCGCTCAGCAAAGCAATGTATTCGAAATCCGTCCCGGAGGTGAAGAAAAACGGGAGACGCCTTCCGACATGATTGATGTCGAGGCCCCGTTTCAATGCCTCCTCCACATACACAAATCCGTTTGCCAGTGTGAACGCCGCCTGCTGGATCGGCGTCGCCCCCTTCTGCTCGATATGGTATCCACTGACATTGATCGGGTAATACATCGGTGCGTTCTCCAGGCACCACTCGAACATGTCCATGGCCAGACAAATGGACTTATCCAGAGGAAACAAAAGCTCGTTCTGGGCGTCATCTTCCTTGCAGGGGTCGGTCTGAGACGTTCCACGAACCTGTTTCAAATCCAGCCCTGCTTCCTGCGCCGCCTTCAACCGCGCCGCGGTCACCCATAGCGACGGTCCGTTGATGGTCATGGAAATGCTGACATCTTCCTTGAGAAATCCCTGGTACAGGGTTTTTACATCTTCATAGGTGCAAACCGACACTCCCCCTTCACCGATGTCGTAAAAATAGTCCGGGTCGTCGGAGCCTCGACCAAGCAGGGTGTTCGTGTCGAAAGCGGTGCTCAGGCGCTTTGATTGCTGACCACTGACAATATAATGAAAGCGCTCGTTGGTCATCTCCGGCGAGCCCAGTCCTGCGAACAGACGGGTGGGTTCCTCATGACCACGCTTTCCTTCGACAATTAAAAAGGCCTGCGGGTAAATGGAAAGGCCAAAGGGAAACTCTCCGGGAAATCCCCATTCCCCCTGGTAGCGTGCTACCTGCACCGGGTGGTCGATCTCCGGTAGGGCGATGAGAGGAATTGAGGTTCCGTTTGGGAGAACGTGGTTTTGAACGCGACCGGCCTTGTCATTCCAGAGCTTGAGCAGTTCCTGCTGGTATTCCGGATCCGACTTTGCGCAGTGCACGGAGTCTTCAACACGCTCCTGATACCTTTTATTAGCCGAAATGATCTTTTCCAGAAAACTATCGTTCATGTCATTCCACCAGGGCGCGGTACAGATCATCGACGCCGGGATTGCGATGTTCGGTAGCCGTAGTCATAAACAGGTTGCCCTCCGAAACGCGCGAACGGAGCAGGCTTTGCGCGCGACGGGCTCCGGGCAGTTCGCTTTTATTCAGCACCACCAGCACGTCTGGACGGTTCAGCATCTCTTCCTTCATCAACTGGTACGGTCCACCCAGGTCCGGCGTGGTCACCAGAACCGACTGGTCCACCAGGTCCACGATTCCCGCATCCGGCTGACCGATGCCGTAGGTTTCGACGAACACATCATATCCGGCGGATTGAAAGATCCGAATCATGTCCGGCAATGCTCGTGCCAGTCCCTCACCGTATCCCCGCGACGCCACACTTCGGATAAAAATACGGTCGGTGTCCACCCAGTTTTTATCGGTGGCATACATGTACGCAATGCGGTCGGCCAAAAGGGCTCCCCCCGAACTTTGCGATGAAGGGTCGATGGCAATCACCGCCACTTTTCGTTCTTCGTTGCGTTTGTCCGAAAACCAGCGCAGAAGCAACTCATCGAGCAGCGTGCTTTTCCCGCACCCGCCCCGGCCTGCAATGCCGATAACCCGGCCCTGCAATGAAGCTCCATTCAATGAACTCAGGCAATCGCCGAAATAGCGGATTCGTTCCTGCCAGTCGGAAATTTCCAAATCCGTCGCCAGGGGGTCTTCACTTCCGGAACGCATACCCTTTTCCATCAGCGTCTCCAGCCACGCTTTTTCTTCCGCCACATTCAAAATCCGGGCAACGGCCGAAATTTCTCCATCCTGAACAAGTTTGGGCAGGTCGTCCAACCGTTCCGGAACAGTGGAATACCCGTAATGAGTACGGATGAATTCCGCGCTTTTGGTCCCTTCACCTGTTCGAAAAATTTTGTCTATTCCTTTTTCCTTCTCCAGCAGCTTGATGTCGCGATCGAGAAATGTGGCCCCTCCGCCGCCCACCAGATGAACGTGTGGATGCCCAATTGCTTGCAACCTGTCGCGCACCGCACGGAAAAAGGGAATGTGCCCGCCGTTGTAGGAACTGATGCCCGCAAACTGCACGCCTTCCTGAACAATCGCCTGGACGAACTTGTCCACTGTGAGATCATAACCGCCAAGAATGACTTCAATGCCGCCCTGCTTCAGCGCATCGGCAACAATCAACAGGGGGGCGTCATGGCCGTCGTTGCTTTTGACCCCAAGGAATCCGCGAATCATGTGGCGGGGCAATGACATCGTCATCGATCCTTCTGGTAGAAAAGCCAACCGAGTCACCGCATATCCAGAGGCACATAGGCACGCATTTCATCAATATCGGGGCCCGTGTATTCCTGCGTGGGACGAAACAGCGGTCCCTTTGCCCGGCGTTGGCGGAGGATATTGGCGAGCCATCCGAAGTGGCGGCTGGCCTGGAAAATCGGTGTGTTGAGTTCCCGCGGAATGCCCAAAAGTTTGAGCAGAATGCAGATGGGAAGGTCCGCATTGGGTGCGCGGTCTTTTTCCTTCAGCATGATGCGGCTTATGATGTCGTAAATTTCAAACAGATGACCCATTCCCTTTTTTTGTGCCAGAGGACGGCCGATCCGCTCCGCAATGGTGACCCGCGATTCTTTCTTGTGCTTGTAATGCGGGAGGCGGTGGCCAAAACCAAATACAAGCTCCCCACTCTTCAGTTTATTCCTGACGTAGTGCGCCGCGCGATCCGGTGTGCCGATCTCCTCAAACATCATCGCCGCCAGTTCGTTTGCGCCGCCGTGCCGGACCCCCTTGAGCGGTGCGCCCGCGGCGATCAGTGGGGTGTAGGGATCGGTCATTGAAGATTCGACCACGAGCGCCGTGAACGTCGAGCAGTTGATAGTGTGATCCAGGTACAGGATCAGGATGGTGTTGAGGGCCATTTCCAGTTCCGGGTCCTCGCGAATTCCCAGCATGCGGAGGATGTTTGCTGCGAACGACCCATGCGGATCCGGCGCGATTGGTTCCAGACCGTTTCGGATGCGCCAGCCCGCCGTCATGAGCATGGGGATTTTCGCCCCCAACCGGACGCCCGCGTTCAATAGCAGGCGAGCCAGTTCTTCATCCATTTTCGGAGTCTGCCACAAGGAGTTGGTATAAT
Source organism: Nitrospina gracilis 3/211 (assembly GCF_000341545.2). Taxonomy (NCBI): domain Bacteria; kingdom Pseudomonadati; phylum Nitrospinota; class Nitrospinia; order Nitrospinales; family Nitrospinaceae; genus Nitrospina; species Nitrospina gracilis. Next base: position 1,178,672 of record NZ_HG422173.1, on the reverse strand, counting down.
CGGCATCCCACATGCGCGCAAAAGACAGGGAGGTCATGAGCATGTCCATCATGTGCACGTTTTCCGGATACGACCTGAGGTGCTCCAATATTTTTTGGTTCAGGCGCCCATATCCATTCAACTCGTACCTGAACGCATGCAACTCGTCCCTACTGGGCAGGGCTCCGTAAAGGAGCAGATACACGGTTTCCTCGAACGGACCCTTGATGAGATCGTAAATACTGTATCCCCGGTAAAGGAGAATGGGGTTGCCGTTCTTGTCAACCGTGGTCAGGGAAATGTCGGAGGTGCACACCGGCACCCCATCCAATCCGGTGTCAACTGTATTCAGCACTTCGGTATTAGGGCTCATAGTTCAAGATTCCGTTTATTTCTTTCCGGTTCATCATTTCGGACAGCCTGTTTTTCTGACTGCCCTCTTTGGATAAGGTCGAGAAAAAACCTCTGGTGCACCCGGCATGAATACGGAACAGCGACACCGGAAAAATGACGAGGTCGTATCCCAACTTTGCGAACTCGGGGGCACCCATGAGCGGCGTCTGACCGAATTCGGTCATGTTGGCAAGAAGCGATCCCGCCACTTCCTTTCGAACGCGGGCAAACTCAACTTCATCCTTCAACGCTTCAGGGAAGACCACATCCGCTCCAGCTTCGCGGTATCGGTTGCCGCGTTCGATGCATTCGTCAAGTTGACAGGCGATGTCCATATTGTCTGCACCGCGTGCGTCCGTGCGGGCCACAATGAGGAATTCGGGCGCCAGTCCATTGCGCGCCGCCACCGCCTGTTTCAACCTGAATACCATTTCATCGATTGGAACCACTTCTTTGCCCTGAAGGTGACCGCAGCGCTTTGGAAACACCTGGTCCTCGATCTGGATGCCCGCAAACCCGGTTTCGATGTAACGTCGTACCGTCACCTCGATGTCGTCAAACCCCGTGTCGGCATCGCACAACACCGGCAGGTCCACCGCCTGCACGATCCATCGACCCAGCCAGGTGAACTCCTCGAGACCGAGAGTCCCATCGTCCGGCACCCCCAGACTGTTGGAGAGCGCAGCTCCGGACAGGTACACCCCGGAAAAATTCATGGCCTCCGCCTGCTTGGCGGTGAAGGCGTTGTAGACACCGGGCAGGATCAACGGTTTTTTGGTGCCGGCCAGCAGGTTTCGAAACGAAGCGCGGGATTTCATGGCAACACCATGGCTTGCATCAGCGGTTCCAGGCTTTCCAGCTTGTCCATGCGCCACACCATCTCCACCACACGGTCCTGCTGCTCAACGCTCAGCCACGGCCGGGCCGCGTCGCGGAACTTTTTCTCAAGTTCCTTCGGTTTGAGCGGATTGAGGGGATGTCCTTTTGGATCGAGCACCTCCTTCTGGAACACCTTGCCGTCTTTCATGGTGACCATGACTTTGTTGGGGAACGAATTCCCATACATTTCCGTATAATGTTTGTTTTCCGAAACCGTTACCTTTTGCACTAATGACTGCAGAGCCATATCGCCAAGATGCGTGGAGTCGAACTGTTCGAGCGTGATGTCGCCATCCATGAGCGCCACCGCCACGATGTACGGCAGGCTGTGGTCGGCGGTCTCCTTCGTTTCCGGTGTCCACTTCTCCGGTTCCTTGCCGATGATTTCGTACGAATGAAAACTGGTCTCGACGTGAATCCGTTCGATGCTGTGTACGTTGTCCGCACCGAGGTTCTCGCGCAGTTCCAGGGCCGCCCAGATGGCGCTTTGCGAATGGTACTCGGCGGGAAAATATTTGATGTAAGTGTCCACAATTTTGAACTCTTCCCGGTTTTCTCCGCCAAAACACGGTGCCAGGTCGAATTCGCCCTGGGTGATCTGGTTGATGAATCCGTGCTTGCCGGTAAAAATATCGCTGGGCCCGGTGAGTCCATGCTTCACGTACAACGCCGCACGCACACCGTTCTGCGACGCCTGCGCGAACGCCGCAGCTTTCCATTGCGAGATGGTGCCGATACGCGTCTGCCTCAAATAGTTCCCAGTGGTGATGGCGATGGCGATGGCGTCGCGGGTCTGTTCCGCTGTCAGGCCAAGCAGTTTCGCGGCGGCGGCGGTGGAAGAAATGGAGCCGTAGGTGACATGGTCCCATCCTTTTCTACGTAGCGCCGCGGCGTCACACAGCCGGCAATGCAGTTCGTAGGTAAGAATGGTGGCGAGCAGAAGGTCCCGTCCGGTGCGTCCTTCCGCTTCTGCCACGGCCAGCACCGCGCCCAGGTTATCGCTGGGGTGAGCGGGTTCGCGATTGAGGTAGGTGTCGTTCCAGTCGAGCGCGCGGATCAACGTCGCGAGATAAAGCGACGCGTAATCCATCGGCGCTTTATGATCCGTTCCCATCACCGTCGCCCCGGGGGTGGCGGAGGCCGAGGTGGCGAAGCGGCGCATGCCCACGGCGGGAGGCGAACCGTACGCCGCCCACGCGGTGGCCAGGCTATCCAGCCAGCGCTCCTTGGCACAAGAGAGAGCGTGCTCCGAGAGGCGGTCGTAGGTCAGCCCGGTTACGTACCGGGTGATTTGATCTTCATACCGGTCCATACGCAAAGCCTCCTGCCTACATTGTTCAATATAGGCCCTGCGTTTTGGGTCCGCACGTCAAACTTCATTTCATAATTTACGATTTTTCAGGGAATATTTTGCAGCCGCTAAAGGGAAGGTGGCGTTTAAAAACAGAAGGCGGTCCGGAAAAGGAAAAACGCTGGCCTAACCGCCGGGAGGCAAAGGTTCATTTCCGCAGTTTGACCCACGGCATGCTCTTGAGCTTTTCGATGGTCTTGGATCCGATACCGGGAATGGATTCTATGGCGGTGTGTTTCCCGTCCGTCGCACCTCCGTCGGCGGCGGATTTGGATTCCCACCACAAATACCCGTCCGCGGCGCGCGACGCCGCGATCAGTTTCGCCTTGGCCATGCCGATGTCGGTATTGGCGTGGATGGTGGCGGCATCATCGACGCTCAGGTTCACCGGCGTGGGGCGGGCGCTTTCGACCCCGGGAAGTGCGTCGGGCATTTTGCTCGGAATGCTGGCGGTGACTTTGATCGGGGTCTTGTTGTCGTCCAGACGGTAGGCTTCCACCTTGAGTGCGGTGGGCAGTTTCTTTTCGTTCTCCAGAATGTGTTTCGCCGTGTCGCGGCCAGTCTGCGAATCGTATTTGTCGGTGGTGTCCACCTCCTTGATCAGCTTGTCGGCGGTGGTTTTGTTGCCTCCGTCGTACACCGCCGTCACCTTGTAATACACGGCCACACCCTCGGAATTTTCGTCCTTCCCCTTATCCCCTTTGCGGTTCCACACCACGTCCTTCACTTTTTCCTCGGCTTCCCGGGAATGCTGCTTGTTGGCTGGCTCGGTGATCGGGGTGATGTTTTCCTTTTTGTCGCCGGGTCCGTGCAGGCGCGCGTTCAACAAGTGACCGCGAATGTAAAAACTCCGCCCGCTCTCCTTGCGCTGGCTGACCGCATTCCAGATGTCGGTGTTGACAGCCGAGGAAGGTTCGCTTCCCGCTTCCCCCTTGATGCTGAGCGGGTTGGCCGTGGCACTTTTTCCGAGCTGTCCGTGTTCGAGGCCACCGTAACTGACTTTCGTCGGTTCGGCGGTGGAACCGCCCTCACTGCTCAGGGTTCCCATGAGTGTGGCCACGGCATCACGCAATTCCGTGTATTTCTTCTCTTCATCCTTGGTGGGCGCGTCACCCTCTCCCTTGCGCGCCGCGCTCATGGTTTTGTCGCGGGCGCTCTTCAACTGCGCGTACAGGAGATCGGCCTTGCCGTAGATTTTGGAAAGGCGGCCCAAATCGTCCTTGTCCGCCCCCTTCTGACCGGCCTGCAACTGATCCAACTGGGTTTTCGCATCCTTGAGGAATTTGCCGAGCGACTTTTTCTCGCTCTGCACCATGATGTCCGCGCCTTCAAAAAACATGGAATGCTTTTTCTTGCCCACGGTGAAGGTCTTGCGCTCGCTCCACCACTGCTTCACTTTTCCCGCTGCCGCCTTGGCCTTGCCGAACAGGGCCTTCGCCTTGCCCACGATGAAGTTGACCAGTTTGCTGATGGCCGTGTCCACTTTCTTCTGAATGGACTTGATGATGGCCTTGATCTTTTTCGAGATGCCGCCCAGTCCGGCAAAGCTGGCGAGAAAACTGATCACCACCGGCACGGTTCGGCTCAGAGTCTGCTCCACAAAGTTTTTGGCCTCGCCCAACTGGCCGCGGGCGATTTTGCCGATGGACTGGAATATCGATTCCACCACGGCGATGATCTGTTTTATGCGCTCGATGAAAAACACGATCACGTCGTACGTGGTGAGGATGGCCTGGATGATGGCGCCGACGGGACTGAACAGCGAGACCAGTTTTTTGACCGCGGCCTTGACAATCTGCGTGATGACCCAGTTGCGGATCTGGGCGATGACGATTTCCTTCAACGACCCGATCCAGCCCAGCAGTTTTTTTCCACACCCCCGCGAGGCCTTCGGTGACCAGGATCTTCACCACCTCGATGGCCTTTTCGATGTAGGTCACCCGTTTTTCGCCGATCACCTTCACCAGCTTGGTGCGCACGCGTGCGTACGTCAGGCCCAAAACCTGCAGGGTGATGGACAGGATTCCCTTGAGGTCGAACTTTTTGGGAAGGGTCAGACCCGCACCTTCCAGCGCGCCGAACAACCAGCCGAACAAGCCCTTTTTAAGATGCTCGACTATGTTGTCCTTGAACTGGCCAAAACCGCCTTTTACTGAGGAGAGCAGGTTTTTCAGGAACTGCACGGGGTCGTTGATGATGGTGGAAAACACATCCTTGCCCTGCTTGAAAACCCCAACGACTTTCTGCGCCAGCGGCCCTGCCAGTTTCATCGCCCCTTCAAATACGAATTCGATGATCTTTTCGCCCACCGCCACCGCGAAGTTCTTGATACGGATCAGCGGCGGCATGAAGATCCGTTTCAATTTATCGAATATGCCGAAAGGATTGGCGATATCGGACAGGCTGACGGCGTCCCATGCCTTGCGGAACAGTCCCTTGATTACGGACCAGCCGAGATTGAGTTTTTTCAACTGCTCCTGCAACCAGTCGTACGCTTTTTGCAGGGCGCCGGATTCCTTCAGGTTCTGGAACATCTTCGTGCCGCCGGGCACGAACTCGAGAAAACCTTCGATCAGGTTGTTGGCGTTGCGGTCCACTGTTTTGTCGGTGATCGGGTTCTTGCCAAGGATGACGGTGAGCAGTTTGAATCCGGGAACTTCCTGCACGAACTCCGACGCCTTGCTCAACAACGCATCCTTGGCTTTGCGCAAAGCTTCGGCGGGATCGGCCACGGCTTCCACGAACGCGCTGCCGGCGGCTTTGACATCGTCCCACCAGCCCCCCTGCACCCGTTTCGGAGCTTTCGAAATTTCAGGAGCCGGTTTGCGTTTCACCCCGCCACCCTGCTGAACCACGTGCACCAGTTCGTGTGTCATCAACCGGCGGTCATCAGCACTTTCGTTTTTGCCGACCCAGATGTGGTTGCCGTAAGTGAAAGCACGCGCCTGCAGGGACGTTGCATCTTCCCGGTCCTGTTGCGCGTCGTGCACACGGACGTTGGAAAAATCCTGGTTGAGCCGCGGTTCGACAAACGATCGCAGGCCGGAGGACAGCGGCCGGCCGCCGCTGGGTGATTGAATTCTCGCGTTGGTGCCCGGATCGGCCACATGCGTCATGCCGCCGCCGTTGCTTTTGCGCTGCACCTTTTCGATCGATTCCACCTCGCCCGGCTCCGGCTCCGGCCAGGTTTCCGGCTCCTCCTCGCTCACCGGTTCTCCGGCTTCCCCCTGCGCTTCCGCTTCCTGTTGCGCGATCTCCTCTTCACTGCCCGCCCCTTCCCCGCCACCAACTTCTTCCCTGACCCCCGCCGCCCTCCGCTTCCTGCCTTTGGACGCGGGCCTCGGCCTCCTCCATCTCCTTGTCTTCCTGCTTTTCGTCGGGAATGGAGGCATCTTCTGGTGTTGTGCGCTGGAGAAGGCTTTTCTTCAGAACCTCGGGGTCTTTCTTTTTCTCTTCGGGTTGGGCAGCCTCCGGTTGCAGCTCTTCTTTCATTTCTTCAGGAGATGCGGAGGGCGTTTCGCTGCGCTGTACCTGGGAATTAGATCCCACGGCCGGGTTCATGGAACGCACCGCCGGATCAGGCATGCGCATGACCGAGTCGGCCACGCGATCGGCTTCCTGTTCGTACTTGTCGGATACGGGGCCAACAGGAACGGCGTTGCCTCCGGCATCGCCTTTCAGGGCACGGTGCAGACTTTTTTTCTGTACCGCAGCAGCGGGGTTGTACTCGATAGAGGCGTTTTTCTTCGAGGAGGACGCGGTCGATTTTTTACGGACCGGGGCTTTCGTCGTTTCCATCACGCACCTTCCTTAAAAGAGTGCGTAAACGGAAGATCGGTCGAAGTACAAATAAGACCCGCAGGGAATGGATAAGGGAAGGAAGGAGCCAAGACTCGCCGGGTCCAGGACAAAAAAAAGAAGCGGGCCTTCAATAGCCCCGCTTCCAATATTGTCCTAATTCGCCACTGGGGACTCGAACCCCGGATCGCCGGCTCTTTAATTAATTCCGGATGACCCACCAAATTATCAACGTGGCAAAACGAATTATAGCAAACCATGACCGCCATTCAAGAAATATTGTTCGACTTGATGAAGTCCGGTGCGTTGATCACAGTGCTCGCACCTTCTGCCAGGTTGTACTCCGCCACCCACATGTTCCCCGACTCGGATTGCGGCAGGGCGAACACGCCGATGCCGGTCTGGCAGTGTTGCGTACGGTTCTGGCGCACCACCACCATACGGCCCAGGTAACCGTGAATCAGAACGCCCCAGTTGTGGTGAAACGGCTGCGATTTTGTTTTCTTGAACGTGGGGACCTTGATGCGGTTGTTCTCGATCGTCAGGTGACGGCAGTTGCCGACAAAAATCCCGGAGACGCCCACCGCCTGCTCCACCGGGCGGCGCAGGCTCATGACATTTCCTGAAATGTAAACAGTGCCGCTGTGGTAAACCCGGTTCGGGTTCATCTGGTTGGCGCTGGTGCCGACATGAATGCCTTCATTGACACCTTCCAGCGAATTGTTGTGAATGCGCACTTCTTCCGCATGATGCCCGGCGCAAACAATGCCTTGCACGGCAACCGCCGGATTGCTCTCTGTGCGCAAACGTTCCCACCATGCCTTGACCTCCGCGAACTTGTTCCGGTAAGCCGCATCGACGATCATCTTTTCCGCCTGCACGCGCAACGCGCCTTCCAGCTTGGATTCGGTTCTCTGCGCGAAAGGCACATCCTGCACCACCCGCTTCCAGACGTCGGTGGGCAACTCGGAATCAAAACGCACCTCCAGGCTTCCCACTTTCAATGTCACCTGGTAAGACGTGGTTTCCCTGGATTCCGCTGTCTCGACTTTCGTCTCTCCTGCCAGCATGTTGCGGCGCGCAGCTTTCATTGCCGGACCGTTGTACATGTCCATGGTGCCCTGTGCTTCGAAGATGGACCTCATGCGGTTAGACTGCGATTTGTAGGAAGGCAGTTTGTCCGGATTCTCAACAACATGGTTGATCTGCTCCTCTATGTAGGCCTCAAAGGACGCCTCATCCTTCATGTCTGCGTCCTTGGGTGGATTGTTTTTGAAGTAGGCGGTCCACTGATCTTCTGGAACCGAGGACTTCATGGTGATCTTATACGTCTTGCCGCCCTTGGTAATGTTAAACGTTTTTCGTCACCCTTGGAGGAACCGCTCACGCCGGTCTTGTCGATCTGAAAATTCGAGATCAACCGTTTCACCAGTTTATTCCGCCGCGCCTTGTTGTTCACCAGAGTATCGAAGGTGAGGTTTTTCGGTTTCGGGACCACACGCAGGACATTGTCTTCAACCATCGACCGCTTCATGTTGACCAGCAGGATGCCTTGTTGCAGGTGGCCCACGTTGAACTCGCATTCCCGAATACGCGCTCTAGCATTTTTCATTTGAGCTGCTGTTGCGGTATCATCCATGCGCACGGTGATTCCCGTCGCCTTGGTGCGCACACCCGCGGCGGTCTTGAATGAAACCCGCTCCGCCTGCACCGGGCCGCAGTTCAATGCATGTAGCAGGCCATTACGGCCGTGAAACCCCGTGGACAGCGTTTCACTTTCCAGATGCACGTCTTCGAGGACCACGCTCTTACATCCTTCAAACTCCCAAACCTTCTCGCCCTGACCCAAAACGATGCGGGTCCCCTTGCCCGCGCCGCTGATTTTGATGTGGCCCTTATTCTTCAACAATACCGGCTTGGAAATGCGAAATTCGCCGCTGCGGAGGCACAGGTTCACGTCAGTGATGGCAGGATCGTTTTGAACCTGGGTTTCGATCACCTGTGCGATGTCGCCATCGGCGGGATCGAGCGACAGGGTGACGCATCCCTGACGCCGCATGAGGCAAAGTGTGTTCAACGCGTCCTGCACCGTTTTATCTTCCTGCAACTCATGGCACAACTGGCTGTCGGTGGGGTCCATAGGCAGATGCCGGGCATTAAGCTGGCAGAGTAATGTCTCCAGCACCTTCGCCACATCCGTGGGCTCACCCGGATTTTCCGGTTTCCACTTGGGTTCGACCAGGTCCTCAAGGCAGGTCTTGAGACTGGGCTCCGCGCATTCCGGCAAGGTGAACGCAATATCCCCGGCTGTCAGATCGCGGATGCGTTCGCACAGGCGGTTGAGCGCCTGCTGCACCGTCTCCAGGTTTTCATCTCGCGTGAGCAGGCAGTTTTCGGTGTCGTCCAAATCCAGCGGCAGATGCGCCGCGTTCATATCGCAAAGCAGCGCGTCGAGCACATCCCGTACCGAGGCCTCGCGGCCGTTCAATCCCGGCCAGTCCGCACCCAATTCATTTTGCAGGAACGATTTCAGGTCCGGCGTCACTTCGTTGTCGTCGCATGCGGGGGTATAGCCGACATCCTGCGCATCGAGTTCGGACAGACGTGGAAAGGGGAACTTGCGCGGATGCTCGCCATCGGCACCGGGTCCGTTCCACACCGTGTCCTCGGTCACCACATTTCCATCCACGATTTTAGCGAGTTTCAAATAATGATGTCGTATTCCCTCCGGCTCCTGAGCGGGCAGGATGACATCGCCCGCCATGTGCACCCGCTCGCGCACCGGCGCGTACCAGAAATCCCCGGGGACAAAAACCGCATCGCGTTCCGTACCGCCTTCGTCCTGCACCCGCAATGCGACTTCGAGATCCAGAGCGCTGAGTCCGATCATCAGGGAGTCGTCCACATCCACGTGACCCGGTGCATCCTCGCCGCTTGTAGTGGAAAGCGGGGAGATGCGGTCGGCACCTTCTATCGTCCAGTTCTGTGACGGGTTGGATCGGCTGAGCGTGCAGTAGCCATCCCAGCGGCGGATCAGCGAGAACGGATCCTCCTCGCCTTCCGGCGCGCTGCCGTGTACCAACGGTCCGCGCAACGGATAATTATTGTTTCTCTGCAGAAACACGCCGAGATGTTTTTCGCTCGCGAACAACGCATCCGCGCCGCTGAAAAATTCGTACGTCCATTTCCCATAATCGAGGAACTCGGGCGGATAATCGGTGTCGGCTTCCTGCACTTCATACTGCTCCGCTCCGTTTTCGCTGGACCATTTGAGCGTCAGTTTCAGCAGTCGTCCCGCGCTGTTGTATTCGGCATCGTGCACCTCTACGCGGAACAGGTAGTTGCCGATTTCCATGCCCAGGTTGACCTCTTCCGCACACGGATCACAGGGGTCCGGCTCTGTCCGGCCCTGCCGCAGGATGAGCGACAGCGGTGCGTTGCCTTTTTGCGGAAGGGCGTCGATGTCATCACCGCTTTCCGCCCACTTGACCTGCGCCATGGTTTGCGTGCGCGTGCAGGTGTCCGCCCCCTGCAAGGCGGGATCGCGCAATTGATCATCTTCCAATGATGTGACTGTCCGGTCCCACACATCCACGTACAGCCAGTATTCGCCGGTAGCAGGGGGGGTGATCAACGCGTCGTTGTTGCCGGGTGGCAGGTCTGCCTGTTTGTCGAATTCAAACGACTCCGGCGGGGCTTCATCCTCCTCCACGCGTGGACGTACTTCCGCGGGAATGCCGTCCACAAATACACGGCCCCAGCGCAGGGAATTCACCTCGCGGTCTTTGTCCTTCAGTTCGATCATGCCGCGGTCTTTGGGCACTCCACTGCCTAGTACGTCGGTCAACGCCTGGTGCAGGCGTTCCTTCACCAGGTCGCTTAATTCGTTCCAGTCGGCATCAGTGAGCATGCGGCCCTGCTGTTGATACACCCCGGAATACCGGCTCGAAGGCACTCGCGAGTTTCGGGAAATCTGGGTCTTCATGATTCGGTCTCGTCTCCGTTGGTGTCGTCCGGCGGCACCACAAGCAGACGCGGATCGGGAACCAACGCCGCCTGCATTCCAACCGGAATGTAATCCTGCAACTTGTCCAGCATGGCCTGCCTCTGCCGGACAAGGAATTGATGATGGTACGCACCCATCTCTCCACCCTCCTCCGCACCTGTGGTGACGGTGTCGGACGTCGCTGGGTGTAAAACCCCGCATCCGCGCTCACCATAAGCACTGGAGAACAGGTGAACCGTGTCGCGGGTGTTCTTGAATGCGGTCACGCCGTTCATTGACTGTCCCGGTTGCAACCGGCTGAACCGGATGCAGTGTTTGCCGGGCACGGACGCTGCGGGAATTGCGAATTGAATGGATTGCATGAAAATGCAATCACTGGCCTGGAGCTTTCCAACCGATGCCGTTTTCAATACAGTGGAGTATTCCAATTGCACCAGCCCCTTGTCCGCGGTGATGCTTTCCAACAATCCGTCGCGGACGGTGAGCACGGGGTTCATGAAGTCTTCCCGTTCACCCGTTAATTCCTTCACCGTACAGCGTTCCATTTCAAGAAATCCGTTTTCGATGGTAAGTGCATCGAGAAATTGCAGACCGGAAAAACGGTACACGGAAGGCTCGGTCAGGGTGACCGCATCCTCCACCTGCCACACATCCGACTCAACGCCCTCCACTTCCTTTCGCGCGAATTCAATGACTTTATTACCTCTTTCGTAATACTCGGTGATTTCCAGAAAGTTTGCGTGGTCCGCCCATTTGAAGGACTGAACCGGCTTGTCGAAAAACCCCGCCGGCGGCGGATAATAAAACAACATTCGTTTGGGATGATAGTGCCCGCGTTTCCAATCGGGAGACCGCATGTCCACGGTACGTCGCGATACGTCTTCATAAGAATCGGCGTGACACGGTGCGCCGTGCAGGCTGACCGGACGCCACGCAACGGACTGATCGCTGAATTTACTCACCCGCGCGGCGGGGTTGTGCGCTTTCGTCTGCCTTCCACCCGATGGATGACGGAAGTCCACCGTCACCGCAGGCAATGCGGGATGACGGCTGATGACTTGCGGAAAGTTCTCGTAACGTTCTTCGTCCAAAGCGCTACTGTAACCGAGAGCGGTGGCGCGCAGGTGCGGTTTGTCGATGCGCGGGGTGGCGGCGACGCGCTTCCAGCCTTCGTGCAGTTCGACTTCCATTTGCCCGACCGCCTCGGCAAGCAATTCCGCAACCCGCAACGTGCCTTTGCGCTGACGCCAGCTCACCGCGTTGGCGACCTCTTCCCGCATACCGCGCGCATGCGGTGACACCAGCCTGACATCAAGTAGTTTCGCAAAGTAGGGAAGCAACCATTCCTGACACGCCAGGCGGTCGGCTTCCAGCGGATTGTCGGGAAACAAGTCGGCCAGGCGTTGTTCCAGCGTGTGCTGCACCTGGTCGAGCAGTTCGCCGCATGCGTCGAGATACAATCCTAGGTCGCCGTTGTACCGCTCCCGCCGTCCCTGATTCCGGTTGTGATCGCTGTTGTCGTTGGTGCGGTACACCGCAGGCAGAAGGTCGAACAGTCGCCGTCCATTTTCTTTTCGGGTTGTCGTGGTCATGCGAGGTAATCCTCCACGCGCAGGGTCAACAAGGTGCTCGTTCCTTCCATGTGCAATACTTGGTTGAGGGCGGGACGGATGACGCGGATGGATCCATCCGCCGCGCGCGCCACCTGCCGCACGGTGCTCGTTGCATCTTCCGCGTATACCGGTTCACCCATTTCGACAGTCGAGTTCTCCACCCCCTCCACCGCCTCCACGATCTGGAATACCGCGCTCCGGTAAAGAGGTTCTCCCAGACGGCGTTGCTTCAGAGTCAATGCCTGCTCCAGTGCGTTCCGCACCGACTTCATGACCTGGTCTTTGTCAAACTGGTCGGTTTTGACGCGCAGGGTGACGGTGAGTGGAAACAATACCGGCTCAAAGTGGCGCAACTCGATGCGCACCCCGGGCAGGGTGTGCGACTTGATGAACTCCGCAATATCACGCTCGACCTGCGGGGAGCGAATTCCATTTGCCGGGACCACCACCACTTCGACGGTTTCCTGCCGGCGGTATCCCGTGGTGCGGAACCACGCCCGCGCCTGCCATACACTGCTGTGACGCATGGCCAAATGCGAGAAATCGGTTTCCGACACCGCGCGTTCCAATGTCAGCACACTCGACGGCGCGTTGCTGCGGAGCGACTCGATGCTCTCACGTTCGTTGCCGCCGCTCGCCGCTTGGGGTTGTTGAACCTGCTTCAACGCGGGATGCGGTTTGACCGGCTTGACGACCGAGCCCGCCGCCTGGTTGCCGTTCGATCCCGTGCCCTGGCGAAACCGGACGCGCACGTTGTTGGTTCCGGTAGGCAGACGGCGTCCCTTGATGCCGTCGCCGAACCCGATCAATAAATGGCCGTCCTCGGTAGTGCGCACGCTGTAATGTGGATCTTCGGGATGAGAAGCGGTGAGCGTCGCCTGCTGTTGCCAACTTTGGTTGCCCACCTTCACCTCCACATCGGCCCGCACGCCGAAGGGATGCGTCGCGTCCGGAACAAAGGTCACATCAGTCACTTTCAATTCAAACTGCTGGTGCGTGACCGTGGCGTTGCCGCTGCCCAATACGCGTTCCGGTTTGGTTTCGCCGTGCGACCACACACCGACGTTGCCATGCACCTCGGTGCGTCCGACGGTGAACCCCGACGCGCCATCGACGGGAGGGTCGAGCGTGAGTTCGTAAAGAACGGGATCGACTTTTAAAATCGTGGCCGCGTGCACCACCGGACTCTGGTTTTCATCCCGCTCCATCTTCAACATCACCCGCCGTCCCTTGATCAGCAGTTCGGGAAACGAATCTGCCGTGCGCGCATCGAGCCGGATCGTTGCGCCGGAGACGGGATTGGGATTGGGTCCGTACCCCGTCGGCAGGATGACGCCACGGAACGGACCCCGCACGGCACGCAGGGGAGCCTGAGCCGGAAACGTGAGGCCGGAATGGTGCGCCGGGGTGAGGCGCAGGGTGAAGTGACCCGCCGCATCCTCTTTCTGTAGAACCTGCACGGGATAAAAACGCGGACCGCCACCACTGCCTTCATACTCCCCGATCAGCCAGTCGCCGATTTCAAAACCCTCTCCGTTGCCGTTGAACACAAACTCACCCGCAGATACGTTTTGAACCGTCCCTGCCGGGGAAGCGGAATCCATCACCACAAACAGTTCATCAATCCAGGAGAAGATTAGTTCGTAATACTGATCCCCTTCCTCGGATTCCACCAGCATGTCGGCCCAGGACTTATTAAACGTATCAAGTATGTGTTGGAGCGGTCGGTAAATTTTATTGGTATCGATGTAAAGCGCAATGCGATGACCTACCGGAAACCGGAGCTCCCCGTCGCGCTGGATCGACACGGCGTGGTACACCTCCTCACCTTCAACCGGAAAGAGATCTCCCGACAGGCGCACAGATTGCGCATCGGCGTCCAGCACCCTTGCAAACCGCCACTCACCGCCAGCTTCCCACGCCACCACGTCATCCACCGACAAACCGTGCCCCGAACCGAGACGCAGGACGCCGGGTCCGTTCAGCCACGCCGCACGGCGGAACTTCGGACGGATGTGGAGGACCGTTTCGGCGATCACCCAGTCGCGCCAGTCCTTCTGGTGGGCCACCGGTTGCAGTTCGACCGCCCGCGTAGTTTCATCTATCGAATCGACTCGAACCACAGCGGCGTAGAATGGCTGGGTGTTGGATACGATCAAAGCCCATTGGCCCGCCTCCACGTTCTGTGTTTTGTCCGCGATCCACACCGCCACCGGTTCGGCTGCAGCCAGACCCGCTCCGCCCAGTTCCGACAATGTGAGTGCGGCGAATACCGGTTCGTCGAGCGCGATCTGCACGCGGCGCAATTCCTCCTGCAATATCGCCACCGCATATTTCGACTGACCTGAAAGCTCCGCCAGGTCCGATTCCTTTGCGTTTACCAGATCGAGCAGTGTGCGAGTCAAAAGGGCCGACCACATTTCCGTATCCAGTTCAAACTGCGTCAGCATGCGCGCCTTGGTGATGAGTTCGCGAAAACGAATTTCATCGTTGTCCACTTCCATCTGCGCCAGCCGCTCCAGCGTCAATGGATACTGTTCGTTATTGGGATCGGGCTCGGGAAACTCCGCTGGAGGATACGCACGCTGTTTGAGCTCGTCGTAATACGCCGGCCCCATGCCCTGCACCGCATCCGCCCGCCGGTCCGAAAGGCGGGCCACTCCCGTAGTGCCGAGATCGCGGAAGGTGTCGATGGAGACGTCCCAGTCCTTCAGCTTCATCGCGTTCAAAACGGAATCGATTTCCAATGCTTCCGCGTTTTCGAAGATCACCATCGGATTGGTTTCGGTCGGCAGGTTCTTCACCTGGAATCCCGCAGGGACAACCCCGTTTTTGCCTTCCTTCGCAAGCAGGACCAGCGTGGTCTGTGCGGAGGCGGGCGGCGCCGGATGGTAATTCAGCAGGTTCACCAGCCGCCGGACGTTTTCCCATTGCGTCGCCGTTTGCAGGTACCCTTCGTTGGCATACGCGTCGATGTGCTCGGTCAACACGTGAACCGAACGCGCCAGCGCGCGGGTGACTTCCCATCCGTAATCCGGCCGCTGTTCGCGGTATTGCCGTATGGTTCGCTCCTGCCGATCCACAGAGGATTCGTTCTCCGGGATGGGCTGGCGGCGTGGCAGGAGGTCCCATCGGTACTCGTTCTCCTGTCCTTCCTGCGGAATGGTTTGCCGGTTGAGGTCCGGCCACTGGTCCTTTTCTCCTGCCGGATCGCGGAATCGTTGCCACAACTGTTCGCGCAGGGTTTCGAGAAACGTTATGGCGTTTCCGTCCACATAACGAAAGCGGCTGAGGCCCGCGCGGTTCCAGCGTGTGAGATCGTGACGCTCGCTCATCCCTTGCGCCCTCCATACAACTTCATCGTGTAATACCCACGTTCGGGATGCGCAGCGTCGTTATCGCATACGGCGATCTGCAATCCGGACAAAATGATGTGGCCGGAAGTGGACTGATCTGGAAAACCGCCGCCCACGCGCTTGAACCGGTTGAGGCAAACGTTCTCCACGCCTTCCACCTTCATCACCGCCTGTACCACGTCACTCGCGTGCAGGTCTTCCCCGAAACTCAAGCGGCCGGGACGGAATAATCCCTGCGGTCCGCGGCCCAGCGCCTGCTCGACGGCACGCCGCACCTCCGACTGGAAAAACTCCGGGCGCACGGTAATGGAAAACGCCATGCTGATTCCGATGGGCTGGATATCCTGCAGGATCACCTCCTGCCCGGCCATGCGGTAGGCCTCGACAAACCGGTGCAGGATCGTGCGCAGGGTGATGTCCGCCGCCGCTGCGCCAGGCAATCCATCGCGTGCGCGCTGGGTGTGAAAGCGTTCCACTTCGCGGCCGAGATCGGTGAACAACTCCTCACCCGGAGGACCGTACAGCAGGTCGCCGATGGAGTCGTCGAGCTGGCGGTTGTCCCAGCCGATGACCGCGACGTGAACCACGTTCCACGAGCCGCCCCACTGCGCCCACGCGTGCGCGCGAAGAACCAGCGGATGCGCTTCCAGCCGCACGGCATAGTCTTCCAGTGTCACCATGCGGTGTTGCGTGTGCAGTGAGGGCGGACCCGCCTGCCGGGCCCACTCCATCAACTGCGGCCGCTCGCGCCAACTTCTCTCAAGGTTTCGCGTTTTGGCCAACTCGATTTCCTGTGGCGCCATTCCGGTCGTGTCCTGCGGCTCCAGCTTGTCCCATGCCAGCGCCACCGCGTCGTAACCGATGAGTTTCAACAGGCGGCGCACCGACTCCGGCCTGCGCGCCGTCTCGAGATAGCCTTCGAGCGTGATTCGGTCGAGCGTGTCGGACAACTGGTCGAGCGTGGCCGCGAGCACTTCGACGATCACCACTTCCATGTCGGCGGGAGTCCAGCGCGAACGATCCGGAAAGCGCGCCGCGAGTTCCTCCATCATGAACATGCGGAAACCGTCGTAGTCGCGCACCGCCCAGTCGAAGTCATCGCCCAACGGCGGCAACGGGTCCGGGAGATCCGCCTCACGCCGGGCGCAGTCCGGGCACCCTTTTTCAAATTTCAGTTCGGATTGTGGAGTATCGGCCATGACCTGTCCTAAAAACTGACTTCGAATTCCTGCCGTTCTTCATGCCGTACCGCCGTCAGCGTGTAGCTGATGACGATGACGAGTTCGCTGCCCGCGCCGTTTCGCGGTTGCACTTCGATGTTGAGACTGCGCGGATCGACCTCGCCGCGCAACGCTTCCGTCAACGAGTGCGTGAGGCGCTTGCGGCTGAGCTCGCGCAGGGCAGAGTTGTTCGGTTCGAACACCAGCGCGCGCAGTCCCGCACCGAACTCCGGACGGAAGACCCGTTCGCCGGGATCGGTGTACAACACCTGCTCGACCTGCTCGCGCACGTGACGGATGCGGTCACTGACCTCGACGCCGGATTCGCCGACGCGGAAGGGAAACTTCATATAAGGCGTGTCGCCCATGAATGCCATAATCGCCTCACGTCGTCGTGCTGGTGGTGGATAAAGAACTCATTTCTCCCTGAGGAATGGGAGGTCCCGAAGGCCCCACCCCTGTGGGATGCATGTGCGTCGCAAACAATGAAAGAAACGTTTGGCCCTTGATCAAAGGTTCACCGCCCTGCCCTCCCAGCATCACCTGCGTGCCTTTCACCACCACCTGCTGGCCCTCGACGGTGATGCCGGATGCGGCCATCTCGATCTTGTTGCCGTTGGCGTCTTCGACCACGGTGCCGCCACTGTCCATGGTGAGCGTGTTGCCGTTCGCGTCCTCCAGTTTCATACTGTTGTTTTCCGCGTCGAGAGTGATCACGTTCTCCGCCGCATCAGTAAAGGTGATTGATCCCTGCGGGTCGATGATCCATTCCGCTTCGCTGGGATGAAACAGGCGGAAGCGTTCTTCCCCTTCCTCATCATCGAATTGCAGGACGTGACCCGACGGTGTTTTGAACACACGCGTGGTCGGCTCCGACGGTTCCGCCGCTTCTTCCGGAATGTGTTCCGGCTGTTGCCAGAAGGTTCCGGTCCAGATCGGATTCGACAGTTCTCCTTCCTCAAATTCAACCCAAACCTGGGCGCCCACTTCCGGCATCGCAAACCAACCCTGGTTCTGCAAGCCGCCGAACGGAAGGCACGGCAACGCCCAGCCGGTGACGGCCTCGCCTAAAGCCGAAGGTACGGTGAGGCGCAGGCGGCCGCGCTTTTCGGGATCGTTGTTGTCATTCACGAACCCGCGATACTTGCCGTAATACTTGTTCTGGATCTGCTTCGTGAGATCGACCAGGCTCTGTTCCATTTATCCGGTTTCCTCTTCAGATCACAATACGCCCAGCAGGGTGTCCACGCTGGATTCCAGGTTGTCGCCGTAGGCGTTGCGCATCAACGTGAACGCCTGCCGGTATCCTTCGTGATTGAACACATGCCGCACCGTGTCCACGTAATAGGTGCCGTTGTATTTTTCGCCGACGCCGTCGATGCCCACCGGACGGCCGACGCGCAGAACGCGTCCGTACAGACTGCCGTCGAGTTCGCCTTCGGCGGTGACTTTCATCGAACGCTCGTTGGCTTTGCGTTGGGCGAGAGTGCGCATTTCCTCCGGTGTTTTGCCACCCTGCCCTTCCATCACCCAGACGAAGTCCGGCCCCTGCCCGACACTGCGCGCCGGTTCCAGTCCAAGAAGATGGAGGTCCGGCTCCACCACTTCGCGTTCGGTCTGGTCGCTGTCCTCCGCCGCCTTGTCGAACGCCACCATGTCCGGCTTGTGCCCGTCGTCCTGAATGGAAAATCGATAGCAGTGCGTGTCGGCTCCCGCGTACACCATCACCGTTTTCTGCGGATCGGATTCCAGCCTCATGGGCCCGAAGTACACCTCTCCGTTTTCGAAGATCAATTCGTAGCCGTTGGCCTCTGCGCGGTCGTGCAGGAATCCCGCATCGGTCTTGTCCTGCAGGACGACGAGGCCGTCGAGTCCCATGCCACTTTCCATGTGCATGGCGAGACCCGGATAACCGCGCACGATTTCATCGACGATCAACCCGTCCGCCGTAGGTTGTTCCGCGCCCCACTCCTTGCGCACCTGCGTGCGGTCGAGAAAGATGGAGTCGTCCTGGCATTCCAGCTTGACGGTGGTCGTCGCCGCGTCTTCCGGGTAATCCGCCTTGACCTCGCGAACGTAACCGCGCATGACTTCCTCCTCGTGCTCCCCGAAAGCGACTTCAATCCAGATGCGTTGCCACGTGAAAATCTCCGGCGAATCCTGCACCACCCACTTGCCGAATTCGTCGCGGCGCGTATCGAAAGTGAGCGTGGCGACAAACGGTTTGTCGCGGCTCGTCTCCACCACCACTTCTTTCAGAAACGGATACAGGTCTTCAATGGGTGTCCGGCCTTCCCCCACTTTCACAATGCATTCCGCCGGACTTCGAAAATCCTGTTCCAGCCAATCGAGCAACATGCGTCACTCCCTCGCGCGGGGAATGAGGATGACGCGCCCCTTGCCGATGTCTCCGGACAAATTCTGCGAGAACAGCACTTCCGGGTTGGCATCGACGATGCGGTACCAGAGACGGTCATCGTTGTAATAATGCCGCGCCAGCAAATCCAGCCGGTCGCCTTCCTGAATCACGTGCTCGATGACGCCGGGCACGGAACCTATGGCGCGCGGGCGGTACCCCTGAAACACCTGCTGTCCGGTTTCATCGGGAACAAACGCTTTCGCCTTCAGGTAGCGCGAGTTTTTGAGAAACATCAGAACAACCCTCCGATGGCGGAAGACACCGTGCGCGCTGTGTTGAGTCCCGCCCCGATCACTTGCCGCACTTTTTCCGCTTCGTAAAACGGGTTGTTGCCCTCGATGACCTGGAAACTCAACGTCGCCTGTGCGCGGTACGGAACGAGGTTCGGCAGATGCGCTTTTTCATCCACTTTCACGCTGGTCAGAAACACCGGCAGGACATGGGTGCCCCATATGAAGAGCAGAACCGAGGCGCTGGAGTTGCGTTGAAACGCACGGCCGCCGCCATGCCCCAGGCTGGCCAGCACCTGCAGGCCGCCGGGTCCCTGCGCTTTCGGTTCCACCATGGTTCTCAGGGTGTCGAGTTCCGGTGCGATGCCGAACGCCTTCGCAATCGGTTCGTCGTCGTTCATGCGGTCGGTGGCGTCGAGCAGGATGTCGATGGAAAACTCCTCCGCCTTCACCTCCACCCCCTGCGACACACGCGGTGTTTCGGTGGGCGTGGCGAAGTCGTAACCGCCCGCCGTGCCGGGGGCGGTCTGTTCTTTCAACGTCACCGCGCGGGTCCGCGACAACGATTCCGGGTTGAAATCGAATACCAGCGTCAGAGGCGGAACGCTCAATGCATATTCCACCAAAATGCCCCGCGTGACGTTGTACATAGCGACTCCTTAAATGATTGCGTTCAATTCAAAACTCACCGCAGTTGGCGGTACACCGCATCGGCAATGCGCACCGCCAGTGCCGCTTCGCTTTCGCCGGGAACGGTTTGGATCGGCGGCACCGCCACCCGTTCCACATGGATGGGCCGGTCCCACACATACGTGCCCAGCCGGTCCACCACACGCCGCGCCAGACCCTGCGCGCGGTGTTCGTACCCGGAGGGAAGCATGAGGCGCATCTGTCCAATATGAATATTGCGCTTCCCCGGTTCCTTCATTCCCCACCTCCGTGACCATTGCCGTTTCCGTTTCCCTGCGTTGAAGCGGCCAGCACAGCATTCGACTCGGGAAGGTACGACGCGAGCACACCAAGATCCGAGCGGGATCTCGGCGAGGCGTCTTTTGCCATCTCGCGCCACACACCGAGCGCAACGTGGCGAAGTTCGATCGCGCCTCCCTCTTCGGCCGCCAGACACGCGGCGTACAATGCGGCGTTGCGAATGCCACCGCCGGTCAGGTTCACCGCCTGTCCGAGGAATTGCGGATCGACATCTTCGCGCCGTGGCGCATGCGGCGGCAGTAACCGTTTCCACAACTGCACACGCGCTTCCTTGTCCGGCCGTGGAAACCCGACAACCACGTGAAACCGCCGCACGAACGCAGTGTCCAGATGCTCGTGCAGGTTGGTGGTGAGAATGCACGGTCCGCGGTGTTCCTCAATGCGCGCTAGCAGATGACTCACTTCCATATTGGCGTACCGGTCGCGCGCGTCCTTCACCTCGCCACGCTTGCCGAACAGGCTGTCCGCTTCATCGAACTGCAACACCATCGGGCGTCCATGAGCCGCGTCGAACAATTGGTTCAGATTCTTTTCCGTCTCGCCGATGTATTTGCTCACCAGTTTGCCGAGATCGATGCGGTACAAGGGCCAACCCAACTCGTGCGCGATAACGGAAGCTGCCAGCGTCTTGCCCGTTCCCGACGGACCGGAGAACAACGCCACCGGACCGCCGCCCATGCGTCCGCCCCACTCTCCCTCCACCGTTTCGCGGTGACGCAACCACATCAGGAACTCACGCAGATGCGTTACCTGATGGGCAGGCAGAACGAGGTCGGTCCACGTTGCCTGCTGCCGCACCGCAATCGCGCCCGGTGGCGGAGGTGGCGGCAATTGCAGACTGAGAAGCTTTGCAGTGAGCCCGGGGGCGGGCTTGACGGGAGAATAGGGATCGTCCCCTTCGACACGGATCAACCCTTCGCGCCGCAGGACGCCGTCCACACTCAATGCCATGTGGAACATCGGGATTTCATCGTGATCGAGCACCAGCAGCTCGTGAAGCAGGGCTGGCGTGGGATACGGCTGCGACACGCCGGGTTGCAGCTCCATGTACTGCCAGCCGAGGCGCGGATGTAACTCCGCCGCCGCCACGCAGGCGAGCACATCGTGCTCGAGTTCACTCAATTCCACCGCGCCAAGTTGATTCCAATAAGGATTTGCTCCTCGCCCTGCGTGCACACGTGCACTGAGCGCTGTAAGTCGATTGAGCAGTTCGCGGTCGAAGTCCTGTCCCTGCCTGGAAGATTTCAATCCCTGCACCAACAGTTCGATGCGTTCCCATTCGTCAGCGAGAGTCGCCACGTCGATTGCGTTTTCCATAGAATCCGTCTGCGTTTCCATCACATCAACCTGCGGCTTCATAAATGCTGATCAATAACGGTTGACTGCGCACGGTGAGCACCGCGCCATCGGACGGGCGCGTGTACTGCCGCTCCGCATACACGGCCGCCTGCCCGCGAACTTTGGACGAAAATTCCGGCGTATTGGTAACCGGACCGCCTTCCGGATCGAACGGCAGGGCGAACGCTACGAGGTCACCCCCATCCGGCGGGTTGTCGGGATCGATTCCCGTCGTCGCCGGTTGCACGTCCTGCGATGTCCCCTTGCGCCGCCAGCCCGACGTGGGGTCCCACACTTCCCACTGCAACGAAACGGTCTCCGTCGTGTCGCCCGCAACCCAGATATCCGGGGTGAAGTTTTTGAGCGCGTCGCTGTCGGCTTCGAAGCTTAGACTTTCCACGCAACGCGGTTGCGATTCTGCTCCAAGTACAAAACACAAGCGCGGCGCCCAATCGAGTTGGTTTGTATCCACCTCACCACCACGCGCGCCCCAGGTGGCAGATCCCGGCGCGGAGGGCATATCGCCCGTGCCACCGACGCCCGGCGTGACCACGGTACGGAAGTCGCCGGTCATCTGTTTGCCGGGACTCCGTTTGGAGGGCACAATGGGACCGAGCGCCATTTCGTAACCTATGGTCGGGCGCAGGCTGACTTCACTTTGTGTTGCCCACACATGATTCAGGTCTTCGTTGGTCAGGGGTTGGTAGATGGTTTGCAGGCGTACCGACTCGCCATTCACGTTGACCGTCTCCAGAACCGGCG
The DNA here is from genome assembly GCF_000341545.2 of Nitrospina gracilis 3/211. Lineage (NCBI taxonomy): Bacteria > Pseudomonadati > Nitrospinota > Nitrospinia > Nitrospinales > Nitrospinaceae > Nitrospina > Nitrospina gracilis. Next base: position 1,156,338 of record NZ_HG422173.1, on the reverse strand, counting down.
TTTCGTGAAACAACCGCATGACGTGACCGATGAGGCGCAGTTCGAATTCCCCTGCGGAGACACCGTCGCCATTCACGTTCGACTCGGTGACGCCGAACGCGGTGACCAGGCAGTGCAGACGAATCCACCACGGCTCGTCCGGTTGCAGGTCGCTTTGAAAGCCGGACGGCTCGAACCGATGGAAAAACAGGTTCACGCGGTTTTTGTCTCCTTTCATCGCTTCCGCCGGCGCACCCATCACCACCTCGACGTTGTCGTCGAGGTCTTTCAAGCCGGTGTTGACAAATTCCAGGACCGACTTACAGAGGATGGACAACGAAGACGGAACTTCCATGACTCACACCCTCCTCAAGTACAGACGGCTCGACCAATTGCTGGAGGGCGCGGTGGGTTGCGGTTTCGCCCCTTTTTGCGGAGCCTGCACGACGATGTCGATTTGCCCGATGCGAATGTTGGTCTCCGGCACGCGAGCGGGTTCGGTGCGCGGAAAAGGTGGAGTGAACGAGTCCGCAGGAGGCATCGGCTGTTCATAGTTGTATGCAGACGCTTCCGGAACGGGCTCTTTTGGGTCGCGCACGACTTTTTCTTTCTCACCGCGGGTTGAGTCTGGTCCGACCTTCTGGACATTTTTCGAAGGAGCTTCTTCCGACTTCACTGGTTCATTTAAAATTTCTTTGTAGGAATACGGCAAAGCCGATTCCCTGCTTTCAGGCGGCTCGTCCCCTGCCTCAGGAGTTAAATCCGAAACGGGCTTTTCAATCGAAAGGGGTTCCCCGCTTTCAGGATCGCTTGGCTGCCGTTTGTTTTGATGAGATTCAGGCGATTCTCCGACAAACTCCGGTTTACCTGGTATTCCGGGCGGAACCTTCCCGTCCTGCGCATCGGAAACCGGATTGGAATCCCCCGGCAAGGATGCTTCATCGTGCGAGCCGGAGGAATCCGGGATCGATGCAGGTGGCGCCTCCTCCTGAGAGCGGAAGGGAGGATCGAGCGCAGGGAGCGGCTCATTCGCAAAAGTTGCGCCCTCATTGGGTTCGAGCCATTTCACTTTATTCTCTTCGCGACTCGGTTCTACACTCGATTCGACCCCGCCCGCATTCACTTCATGAACTGTTTCCTGCGTTGCCTTCAAAGAATGTTTTGGAATTTCATCACCGGAAGGCGTGGGTGTAGGGGGTGCCGTGGACTCGTTCGATGGACGGGTGACTTCAACTGCATCACGCACCTGCGCGCGCACGGGGGATTCCTGAACTTCACCTTTGGGCAATGCATCCGAAACTTCGCCCGGTGGCATTGACTGCGGACGCACACCATCCTGTTTCCGAGTCGAACGGCTGTCGCGTATGATTTCAGAAAAGTAACCCATCGTCGTTTTCAGGCTGATCCTCGAGCCTGCTCCTCAACCAACTCTTCAATGCATCATGCCGCGGGCTTCCTCCACCAACGCCAGGTATCGACGCCTGCGGTCCCGGGGCATTTCCATGATGTCGCGTTCGCTCCAGTGGTAAGCACTGGCCAGCCGGTGCACCTCACGCAGGAGGCCTTGCCGACCACTCTGCAGGCAGGCGTAAGGATCGATTTCCACTCGCATTTCGGTTTTGCATTCCGGACATTCCGTCGGTACCCACACCACCAGCTCCGGAGCGACGGACTCGATGGCCGACTCGATCGCGGCCACATCTTCTCCTGAAAACTCCAAAGCAGTGGGATTGTCCTGATAATCGACCAAGAGGCGTTGCAACAACACCGGCACGGCCCGCGTTTCGTCCTCCAATCCAGCGATACATTCCTGGTCGGCGCCGGTTGGAACGCGAAAGCGCAACTGCCCAAACCGCGTAGGCACGGTTACAAACGGATAACCTTCACCCGGCGGTTTGATCGGCAGCTCCGATGGACGCAGACGCACATCGAACACCGCCTTGCACGAAGGGCAGAGCGCGGAATGCCATTCGCGTTCCGAATGAAGGTGACACGCCAGGTGCCGCATGAGGAACTGTCGATCCGCCACGCTCAATTCACGCACGGACAACTCATCCGCATCGCATCCGCCCACGGATTCCAGCGCCACCGCGAGTGCGCGCGTGACGCGGGCTGGTACAGACCGTTCCTGCTGAACCGCCTCCTCGAACCCCAGTTCCAGCGCACCCGTGACTTCATGAAAACGGAAACCGCGATCCAGATCCCCGCCGTTCCACACACCGCCGGGCAAAACCATGATGCGCTCCTTACGATTCCGTCGGCTCGTTCACTGCGGTATCCCGCTCCCACCCTTCGTGCTGAAGCGTGATGCTCTGAATGCCGACCGCGTTCATGCTTCCCGCGTCGAGATCCGGCATGGCCTGGTAGTCCGACACCCACGCGCGATGCAGAACGTAGTTGATGGCGACCTGGCCCTGCAGGTTGAGCAGGCTGATGATGACTTCCTTGCGGAAATTCTTCAGAGACATGGCGGAGTCGCCTTCGATGTTGTTGATGAGGTTCGCCCACTCCTCGAACACCGGATCGTGAGTCAACCCCTGTTCCAGCGTGACCGGTTCGTAGCTCGTGCCGCCGGGCATGATGCGTTCGTGCGACGGGTCGCCTGCCGTGCGCCATTTCACGGGTTCGGTTTTCTTTTTCAAGGCCGTCATTTTGCGCATGCCCGCAACGGGCTTGCCGTCGATGATGACGCGGAACTTGAACGTGCGGTACGGATCGTGCCGGTGCGCGTTGACGGGAAACATCGGTGCTGCCATAACCAGCGCCTCCTCTTACGGGGGTTATTGTTGAACTTTCTGCTGAATGCGAACGATGACGAATTCCGCCGGCTTCAACGGCGCGAACCCGACCAGCACGATCACTTGACCGCGGTCGATGTCGCCCTGGGTCATGGTGTCACCCTTGCCGCAACGGACGAAGTAGGCATCCGACGCCTTCGTTCCCTGGAACGCGCCGCTGCGGAACATGCCGTTCATGAAATCGCCGATGTTGCCGCGAAGCGACGACCACAGCGGCTCGTCGTTGGGCTCGAACACCGCCCACTGGATGCCGTTGTAAATGCTCTGCTCGATATAGATTGCTGTGCGGCGCACCGGAACGTAGCGCCATTCGGGGTTCGCCTTGGTGGACAGGGTCCGGCTTCCCCAGATGACGTTGCCGTATCCCGGTTGCTTGCGGAAGCAGTTGACACCGAGCGGGTTCAACTGATCCTGCTCACCGTCTTCCACCTGGTACTGCAATCCGGCCAAACCGATGATCTGGGCTTCGGTTCCGGCAGGCGCCTTCCACACGCCGCGCGTGCCGTCGATCTTCGCCCACATGCCCGCGGCGAATCCGCCCGGGCCGACCTTGAGCGTCTTCGGTTCGTTGGGCGCGGTGTCGGCGTTGTAAAGCGGATTGGGCACTTCCACCCACGGGTAATAAAGGACCGAATACGTGGAGGTGGGAAGACCCAGGGCCTGCACCTGCGCGCCCTGCTCCAGTTCCACATCCTTCGGCGGGTCCACGATGAGCACACGGCTTTTGGTGCTTTCGCAATGTGCCAGCGCGTGGCTGATCTTTATGTTGCCGAGTTCCTTGTTCCAGTACATGCCGGGAAGCAGGAGGATGCTGACGTCGCGCACCTTGCGCAGAACATTGGTGAAGAACGATCCGTAGTCCGGTGCTTCCGGAGCTTCGGCACTGCCGCTCGTCAACTGCTCGCCATTATCTCCGATGCCGGACGCGGCTTTCGGGATCACCTTCCACGTCCCGTCCTGCAGGGTCCGTCCGGAAAAGGCAACCGGGTTCGTGGTGAGCTTCAACAGCGAGGCAAAGTTGGTGTTGCCCGCGGGGCTTGCACCGTTGATGGTGATCGACGACGTCCGCGACGCACTGCTGCCGGAAGTGAAAGTGAACTTGCGCGCCGTGTCGTCGTATTCGCAGGTGAACTCGGCGAAAGACGGGATCTTCGGCTGGTGCTGCTGCACCGCGGCCTGAATGGCGTCGGCGATCTTTACCCGGTTGGAAACATCGTTGTCGGTGAAGTCGATGTCTTCCTTCTTGATGGTGATCTTTTGTTCGCCCTTGCCATCAAGGTTCATGGTCAGCACCATCTCCGTTTGAAACTGGGTGCGGACGTTCGTCCCCGCTGCCACCGCCCCACCGGTGTGGGTGGCTTTTTGCGCCGAGTCGAGTCGGAGAAATTGGGCCAGGTCGTTCGACGACTCGTCACCGTCCAGCACCTGTACGGAAGAGATATCCGCGTCCATGCCGGAAGTCAGCACAAACTTCGAAAGGCCGCCGACATCCTTGTACTCGCAGGTGAAGTCGAGATAACCCGTGTAGCCGCCGAGATCGCGCACCACCTTCTGCACATGTGCGGCAACGACCTTGCCTTCTTTTTCGTTGTTGCTGTTCCAGTCGCCTTCCGCTTCCAGATCCGCTTTCTTGATTGTGATCAGCTTCGGACCGCGGCGGTCGATGTCGATACGCATCGACATGCTGTCGGCGACGCTGGTGTTGAAAAAATTCGCGCTCGTGTCCATTTGCCCGCCGGTCAGCGTGGCTTTCTCGTACTGGTTGCTGGCGTGTTCCGGATCGGCCGCATCGAGAAGACTCACCTTGATCAGCCCGGACACATCGTTTATGCGGGTGAGGATGTAGTCGTCGTCCTGCGAATTCAGCGTGACCCCTGTGAACTCTTCGTCCATCACGAACTTACCGTCACCATCGTGATGACCGATTTCAACGTCGAATCCCGCCTGGTCCACATCCGGCTTGAGAATACGGATGTACAACTTGTTGCCCCAGGCCCCGACGGAGCTGGCTTCAATCTTTAAAACGTTTCCACCGCTGTGCTCCCCTGCCACTTCCTTGAAAGCCGCCACCGAAGTGCCGCCCTTGGCGAGACGGCAGATGTAGGCGTTTTTGCCGCCGTTCATATAAAAGGAACGCACCGCGAGAACCATGGCGTTTTCCTGCTCGCCCAGAGCATCGCCGGCGGCTTTCTTTTCGATGCCGCCGTAAATTTCCTTAAACTCGTCGAAACTGTGAACCAGTTCCGCCTTGCCCACCGGGCCGCGATAGGCGGCGCCGACGAACGCCGCATTGGACGTGGACACACCCTCTATCGGGCGGGACCCACTGGGGATTTCCTCAACATAAACACCGGGGTGCAGATATGTAGGCATAATAAACCGCTCCTTGCGCTGTAAACGAAATGTTGCGGACACGGGAACCCGGCCCGCGCCGGTTTGTCACTTCGCCGGTCTCGGGCCCTCGTGCCCCAGGCTGTAAACCCACCTGCCGTCCGGCATTTTTCTTTTTTCCATCACGCCTTCCTGGACCAACCGCTCGAGAGCCAGCCCTACCAGCTCCAGCATGTTTTCGTAACGTTGGCGCGCCAGCCAGTGCATCACGCCTTCTGCCGTGTCGGAGGCACGCGGATGCTTCTCCAAATAACCCTGGATGTCCAGGATGATCCTCGAAAGTTCGTTTGCAGAGTAGGGATCCACATTAGCCTTCCAGAGTTGGCAATGGATATCAGACAGCAAAGCCCATGCCAGAAATCACAATGATGAGGGAGGTTGATTTAAAAGGCGTTTGCACGGACTCGGAATTTTCCGATGGGATTTTTTTGACCCACCCGAAAAACGGGAAGTGAAAACAACCTATTTGTTATCAATCTGTTTATTCTGATCGAGAGCGCAACACCAGATGGGGCAAAAAAGACCCGCTCGCAAAAAAATAAACAGAGGTGTCCTCAAATCAAGGAAACGCTTTGAATGAAATTTAATGTGGGGGAAGTTTCAGAATTGCGTGCGGTCGATGCCGTGTTTTTTGAGCAGGCGGGCGAGAGAGCGGCGCTCCTTGCCGGAACGGCGGGCGGCTTCGGTGATGTTGCCGCCGGTCTCAATAATCAGTGCGCTCAGGTAACTCACTTCGAATTCCTCGATCGCCTGCGCCTTTGCCTCTTGAAAGGAAACATTGGTGATAGGGCCGGGTGTTGTTCCTTCGGAAACGCAACCTGTTTCCACACTGCACGATAGGGGCGCAACGCGAATCTGGTCGCCATCGGCAAGCAGGCAGGCGCGATGCAGAAAGTTTTCCAGTTCGCGGATGTTGCCAGGCCAGTGGTAAGTTCGCATCCATTCCAGCGTTTCGGGATGCAGACTGCGCGTGGGGAGATTGTAACGGAGACGATACCGTTCCAGAAAATGGAGGCTTAATGTTTCAATATCATGTTCGCGCTGGCGAAGAGGAGGGAGGACCAGGTCGAGGATGTCCAGGCGGAACAACAAATCCTGCCGAAACGAACCTTTTCTCACCAGCGCGTGCAGATCGCGGTTGCTCGCCGCCATCACCCGCACATCGGCACGAATGAATTTTTTACCGCCAAGGGGACGGTAATTCTGGTCCTGCAAAAACCGCAGTAATGTCACCTGCGCGCGCGGCGACAGCGTGTCCACCTCATCCAGAAACAACGTGCCGCCGTCGGCCTGCGCGATGAGTCCCGGTTGTTCGCCTTTGGCGTCGGTGAACGCGCCGCTGGCGTGACCGAACAATTCGTTTTCCACCAACGTGTCGGGTAGCGCGCCGCAATTGACAGGAATAAATGGATGGTTCTGCCTTGTACCGAGATAATGAATGGCGCGGGCCGCCCTTTCCTTACCAGTCCCGGTTTCGCCAAGCACAAGAAGCGGGGCGTCGAACTGCGACAATTTCTGAATCAGGTCGCGGACATGCTGGAACTCGCGGGAATGCCCGATGAGGCCAATCTCATCCAGCGGATCATAAGCCTGAGGAGGAGCGGGTGGACGCGAGGGGGACGCGCCGTTTTTGCCCGTCGCCAGGGTCATTGCCTGTCCTCCATTACTTTTGATACAGGGAACCAGTTCACAATCAATTCAAGGTTCACTCGGGCAATTGAAGAGGCTTGTTCGGATTTTCGATCATGAGGCACCCGAAACATACCCCATGCACTCAATTCACGTCAACCCTTCCGGTTCCCCTTTAAGGACTGCAAGTGATGTTTTCCACAGCCCATATCATTTAATTTCAATCTATTGAATAGATATGAAAGGTTTTAATTATTTTTTTATTAGACCCAAATTTTTTATACCAATCGGAACTAGCATTAAATAAATTTCGGAAGGCAGTGGGCCGCCTTTTATTGTCATGCCTATTCCAACTTCTCACCTTCTTCCTTAACGAGCACCTCTTTTTACTTATATTTTTTTGTCAAGAAAGCTTGCTGTTTTTCTTTTGAACGAGGTTTCCGAAGATTCTCCAAAGACGAAACCAAGAATTTTTGTTTGACAAAAGGGGGTGATTTGATATTTATGGGCTCACATTCGAATATCTGATTTGTTCAAAAAAGGGAAGACGGTGCGAATCCGTCGCGGGCCCGCCGCTGTAACCGGGGACGAAACCCTCCCACACCACTGTTCCTGCGAATGGGAAGGGGGAGGCGAGTAGATCGATCCGGAAGCCAGAAGACCTTGTTGAACGAACGATTTTCAAACTCTTCGTGGACTGAGAGGTTGAGGGTAGAACGACTATCCCATCCTTTTTTAGGCTGGGATTTTTTTTATGCCCGACTTCTCACTGGAAGCAAGGAATTCCGGTGGAAGCTTGTTGCGTTGCATCCCATTCGTACACCATTCGCCCAGCTTGGGGACGCCCGTTCCCTGTCCGCCGCGCGAGTATCGTTTTCCTCCGGTCCTCGGCTTCTTTTTCCAAATTAAAATTCGGGTTCGCGGAGGCATTGCCGCGATGAGTGCGTTTTTCTCCGCCCTGTCGTTTCTGTCCATTCTTCCCGGACCCTCCCGCCGCACCTTCGACACGCGCATGGTATCGCATTTTCCGGTGGTGGGATTGCTGATCGGCGGACTTCTCGTTGCCGTGGACATGATCGCTTCCTGGTTGTTCCCTCCGTTTCTGCGTGCGGTGGTGGACGTTGCGTTCCTCGCAATCATCACCGGAGCGCTGCACCTGGACGGATTGGCCGACAGCGCCGACGGCCTGTTCTCGCACCGGCCATGCGAGGAAGCTCTAGCCATCATGAAGGACCCGCGCATCGGCGTGATGGGTGCGGTGGCGCTGGTTCTCTGTCTGGCTCTCAAGGTCGCCGCAGTGCACGGGCTGTCCGGTCCATCGACGTGGTTGTGGCTGGTGATCGCTCCCGCCTTCGCGCGTTCGACTCAGGTAATCGCGCTGGCCACGATGCCGGACGCACGCGGCGGTGCGGGCATGGGCGCTCCGCTTTACGCATCATCAAAAACGCTGGCCTGCCTTGTCTGCATTCTGCCACTGGCACTGCCGTTTTTTTTCGATCTCCGTATCGGGGTGTGTGCGGTTTTGGTGTTTGCCGCCGTCACGTCACTCGCATTGGTTTATTTTCATCGCCGGATCGGTGGCATGACCGGCGATACCTTCGGCGCGCTCTCGGAACTGGTGGAAACCGCACTTCTGGTTGCCGGGGCGGCGTTCCACCATGCTTCCGTCTCCTCCGCAGGATTCTTTTTTGGAAAGGCTGTATCCCCATGACCCATTCCGTTCTGATCACCGGCGGATGCCGAAGCGGAAAGAGCCGCCACGCGCTGGAACTCGCCGCACGTCACACCGGCCCGAAAGTGTTTCTCGCCACGGCACAGGCTCTTGACGATGAAATGAGCGAGCGAATTGAGAAGCACAAAGAAGAACGTGGGCCCGGTTGGATCACTCATGAAGAACCTTTGGACCCCGGGTCCATCCTGAGAGACGGAACTTGTGCGCCCGGTTCGCTGGTTATACTGGATTGCATCACCTTATGGCTGAGCAACCTGTTGATGGCCTCCATCACGCGAGAAAACATCCTGAGACGCGTGGATGAATTGCTGGACGTTTGTCAGAGGTTCGACGGCACCGTCATCCTCATCACCAATGAAGTCGGCGCGGGCATCGTTCCGGGTTCGGCGCTGGGCCGCGAGTTCCGCGATCTGGCGGGAGAAATCAATCAGCGCGTCGCCGCCCGCCTCGACGAAGTCATTCATACCGTGTCCGGCATCGCCACAGTTCTCAAGTCCAACCGAAAGGAAAACTCTCCGCTCGAAAATGGAAAAGGTTTTAACAACCCGTTCTCGGTAGAGGACAAGGCGGGGCTGTACCGGGCCATCTTCGAACGGCGTGACGTGCGACATTTTCAATCAAAACCAATTCCTCCGCACGCGTTGAAACGAATTCTGCGCGCCGCGCATCACGCGGGTTCTGTAGGATTCAGTCAGCCGTGGAATTTTCTTGTCATCGACGATCCGGCGACGAAGGAGAAAATGTTCCAGAATTTCATCCATGCCAACGGCGATGCGGAGAAAAATTATTCCGGTGCAAAACGGGAACTGTATTCCTCGCTCAAACTGGAAGGCATCCGCGAAGCGCCGGTCAATGTGCTCGTCACCTGCGACCGCGAACGCGCCGGACCCCACGTCCTCGGGCGCAACACGGTGCTCGAAACGGATCTGTTCAGCACCTGCTGTGCCGTGCAGAACCTGTGGCTCGCCGCGCGTGCAGAAGGTGTGGGCGTCGGCTGGGTGAGCATTCTGTCAATGGATCAATTGAAGGTCGATCTCGCGTTGCCAGAATTCGTCGAGCCCGTGGCTTACCTGTGCATGGGGTACCCCGCCGCCGGCTATGCGAAGCCCATGCTGGAAGAAGAGGGATGGGCGAAACGCATTCCTTTGGAGGAAGTGGTTTTTTTCAACCACTGGGGACAAACCGTGGAAAAGCGGTTTTAAATCATCACCTCAGCCATTCCGGTTTTCCCGGCAGGAAGGGGTTGGCGGATGAAGACAGCCGCGCGCCCATCACCTGTTGTTTGCCGCATCGGCGTTCGCTCTCATTGCGTTTGTTTCCATCCGCTTAATCTGGGACGCCCTGTTTTCTATTCAATAAGGAGATTCATCAATAACAAACCCTTTAATCCATAGTTAAATTCATTTCCCCTTCAACCAATTTCTCTGTCAGGGAAGCCCGGTGCGAATCCGGCACTGTCCCGCAACTGTAATGGGAGAAGACGCCGCAAGAAGCCACTGTCTTTTGGGATGGGAAGGCGCGGCGGTTTGACACCCTGAGTCAGGATATCTGGCCGAGAAATGCATTCGTCCTTCGAGAGAAAGGAAAGAAGATGCTGAACCGTTTTTGCATTTCTGTTTTTTGCTGTTTGCTTTTTACCTGTACCCCCGTTTCGGCCTTGTCCGCCGAAACCGAAAAGGCGGAAGTCATGGAACCCATCTCGGTCAATGCGGCGCGCGACATTTTGGAACTGGAGAAACTCCCGACCTCCGCCACGGTGATCACGCGTCAGGACATCGAAGAAAAAAAGTACATCAATGTCGAAGACATGCTGAGAGAAGAACTGGGACTCGACGTTCTTCAAAACGGCACGCTGGGATCCAGTACCACCGTCTTCATGCGTGGCGGGGGATCTTCTTCCACCCTGGTTTTGATTGACGGCGTCCAGGTGAACTCCAATACGCTCGGCAGTTACAACTTCGCCCACATCCAGCCGGACAACGTGGAGCGCATCGAGATCCTGCGCGGGCCGCAAAGCACCCTGTGGGGCGGCGATGCGGTGGGCGGTGTCATCAACATCGTCACCCGCAAGGGGAAGGGAACTCCTTCACACCGTTTCTCGTTCGAAGGCGGGAGCTTCGCCACGTTCAAGGAAACATTCAGCACCCAGGGCGCGTTCGATCAGTTCGACTACGCCTTCAGCGCTTCACGCACCGACGTCGAAGGGTTTTCCTCCGCCAACGAGAGAAACGGCAACACGGAAAACGACGGTTACAACAACAATTCGTTTTCCCTGCGGACCGGACTCGACTTCGCCGAAAAACGCGGCCGCGCCGATTTCATCGGCCAGTACATCGACGCGCGCATCGATTTCGACAGTTTTGTATTTGGCGTCGGTCAAGTGGACGGTCCGCCGCACACTTCGCAGGATTTGTACTACCTGACCGCTCCCGTATCCTACAAGATCCTGCCATTCTGGGAAGTCCGCCTCAATCCCAATTTCGCATTCGATCAGGTGAAGTCCCGCAACCAGCCTTCGGGCGATTCCACCATCATCAGCCGCACGAGCACGCTGGATCTGCAAAACAATTTCACGGCAGGCGATTATTACAATGTGCTGGTCGGCGGCGAATACCAGGTGCGCGCGGGAGAAAACATATCCAACGGCATGGACCGCAGGCTGGACAACAAGAGCGCCTACCTGCAGGGCATCTTCGATTACGAGGACACCATTGTTATCACCGCCGGGTTCCGTCACGATGTCAACGACTCCTTCGACGACGTCACCACGTACAAATTTGAAGCCGCCTACCGTTTCAAACAAACCGGCACCCGCTTGCGCGGCGCGTATGGCACGGGTTTTCGTGCCCCAACCATAAACGATCTGTTCTTCCCTGGCTTTTCCAATCCCAACCTGCAACCGGAAGAAAATACCAGCTGGGAGGTTGGTTTCGACCAGTCCTTCCTCAACGGCGACATCACCTTCACCTCCGTGTACTTTGACGCCCGTTTTGAAAACCTGATTCAGTTCAATCTGGCCACCTTCCGGCCGGAGAACGTGGCCCGCGCCACTTCACGCGGCTTGGAAAACACGCTGGCCGTTCGTCTGCCCTGGGATTTGGAATTATCGGCCAATTACACATGGAACCAGGCGTTCGATGCCTCAACGCGCACACAACTGCGCCGCCGGGCGGAGCACAAGTTTCACGCCAACATCCATCACTGGTGGCGGAGCCGCCTGCACTCGCTCATTGGCGTCACGCACAAAAGCAAAACCCTGGACGGCGCAACGGGAACCGATCCTTACATCGTCGTGCGCGCGGCGATGGATTACACCGTCAACGATCAATGGAAGCTGACCGCACGCGCTGAGAACCTGTTCGATGAAGATTATGAAGAAATTCCCGGATTCGGCACGGCCGGAATTTCCGGTTACGCGGGATTGGTTTATAACTTTTAAATTGTCTGGAAAGGGGGCATCGTGTCAGACAAAGATCAAAACCAGGAAAGAAGAATTTATGTCAATCCAAAATCATAACGCCCGCGGTCTTCTCATAGCGGGCACGCACACATCGGTGGGGAAATCATCCATCGCAATAGGGCTCATGCGTTGTTTCCGCAACCGGGGATTCAACGTGAAACCCTTCAAGGTGGGACCGGATTACATCGATCCCGGCCACCACGCCCTCGCTTCCGGGAATCCCAGCTACAATCTTGACTCCTGGATGGGCGGGGCCGAGTACGTCCGAAACCTGTTTGAGGACATTGTGGAACCCGGCGACCGCTTCGTGGTCGAGGGGGTGATGGGTCTGCACGACGGCGCGCACGCCACGAAAGCGGCCGGATCGACGGCGGAAGTGGCGCACTTGCTGGATGTGCCTGTCGTGCTGGTCATCGACGGCTCCATGCTGGCCCGTTCCGCCGCCGCACTGGTGAAGGGCTACATGGAATTCGACGAACGGGTGAACGTCTTTGGTATGATCGCCAACCGGGTGAACTCGCCCGGTCACGCCAAGATTTTGAAAGACGCCATCGAGCACGCCACCCCGGCGCGGTTTTTAGGTACCCTCCCAACAAAGGAGGAATTGAAAATGCCGAGCCGCCATTTGGGTCTCCATCTGGCGCAGGAACAGGACAGCGACATTTATGAGCAATGGGCGACGCATTTGGAGGAGCATCTGGACATTGCCGCATTTATGGATGCGCTTCCAGATCGAAACTGCGTCCACGCTTCCAGAGCAAAGGCCCGGCGTTTTCCCCAAGTCTCCTCCACCAAGCCCTTCTCGGTTGCCATCGCCAAAGACGCCGCCCTTCACTTTATTTACCAGGATACGCTGGATCTGATCGGGCACTACGGCGGCACCATTCATTATTTTTCACCGCTGGATAGTCCGGCCCTCCCATCCGGCGTGGACTGGGTTTATCTTCCCGGCGGCTACCCCGAGCTTCACGCGGAACGGTTGAGCGCCAATACCGGGTTTTTGAGTTCCCTCCGCGAGTTTGTTAATGGGGGAGGCCCCGTTGTGGGGGAGTGCGGTGGACTGATGCTGCTGGGCAAAGTCATCGTGGATGTTAATAAAACATCCCACACCATGACGGGGGTTTTCGATTTCACCACTTCCTTCCAAGGAAACAAACGGATCATCGGGTATCGCAATCTGGAGTATTCCCCTGAGGAAACTCCGGAATCTGTCATTGAATTGAGAGGCCATGAATTTCATTTTTCCTTATTCGAGGATAACAATGAAAAGGCTTTAATGATCCATCGTCACCCGGAGACCGGACAGGAAATCCACGATGGGTATCGTAAGAAAAACGCATTTGCCCTGTATTCCCATATTCACTGGCGCAGTTCCCTCCGCTGGTGGGATTACCTGTTGCATCATTGCATTCTTCCTTTCAAAAACAGCAGGAGACCCGTCTCATGAAAAAACGGGCCGCCTCCGATCCGCGTAAACGCAAGGGATTGACCATCGTCCACACCGGGGACGGAAAAGGCAAATCCACTGCGGCCTTTGGACTGGCCCTGCGCGCCGCCGGAAATAAAATGAAAGTGTTCATCCTTCAGTTCATGAAAGGACAGTGGAAGGCCGGCGAGCGGAAGATGTTCAGCCAAATGGAACCCATGGTCGAATTCGAGGCAATGGGGGACGGGTTCACCTGGGACACCAACAATCCGGAGCAGGACCGGCAAACCGCCAGCAAAGCGTGGGAGATCGTGAAGCCCAAAATCCTGAGCGGCGATTATCCGGTCGTCATCCTCGATGAAATCAATTACGTGTTGAACTACCGATTCCTGGATGAAGACGAAGTGCTGGACACACTCCGTAACAAGCCGGAATCGGTCCACGTCATATGCACCGGACGCAACGCGCCGCCGGCGCTGATCGAGTTGGCGGACCTGGTAACGGAGATGAAATGTGTGAAACATCCGTTCAAAGAGCAAAAGATTCCGGCGCAGAAAGGCATCGAGTTTTAATGACGCAACCCGCAAATATTTTGACCGAAACACTGAGCGCAGTCACGCCGGTACCCAACGAACGCATTCAAAAGGCGCAGGCCCACCTGGATTCGTTGACCAAACCGCAAGGCAGTCTGGGCAGGCTGGAAGAAATCGCCGCCCGCCTAGCGGCGATGCATCCAGCGGGCAAACCCCGCATTCATAAACGCGGAGTGTTTTTGTTTGCCGCCGACCACGGCGTGGTGGCGGAAGGCATCAGCGCTTATCCGCAGGCAGTCACAGCGCAGATGGTTTGCAATTTCCTGAATGGGGGAGCGGCCATCAATGTGCTGTCGCGGCATGGCGGTGCGGGGGTGACCGTGATCGACATGGGAGTGAACCACGACTTCGCCTCCGACCTCGCATTGGTGGCTAAAAAGATCGCCAATGGCACCGGTAACATACGGTGCGGTCCTGCCATGACGTGCGACCAGGCCGAACGCGCTTTGATGGCAGGCGTCGAATTGGCGGCGCAAGCGAAGAAAGATGGATTCGACCTACTCGGCACCGGCGACATGGGCATCGGCAACACCACCCCCAGCGCCGCAATCCTGTCCGTATTAAGCGGACGGCCACCGGCCCAGACCACGGGGCACGGCACCGGCATCGACAACGCTGTTCTTCAACATAAAATCGCTGTCATCGAAGACGCTCTTCGCATCAACCAACCCGACCCCGCGGACCCCGTGGACGTGCTGGCCAAGGTGGGTGGATTCGAGATTGCAGGCATCGCCGGGCTCTGTATTGGCGCCGCCTCGCAGAATCTGCCGGTGGTTCTGGATGGAGTGATTTCCATAGCGGGCGCGGCGATTGCCCATCGTATGAACCCAAACATTGGCGACTACCTGTTTGCATCGCACAACTCCATTGAGCCCGGATGCCGGGTCGGGTTTGATCTTCTTTCTCTCGACCCTTTGCTCGATTTCAAAATGCGTCTGGGAGAAGGCACGGGTTCGGTGCTCGCAATGCACGCCATCGAAGCGGCCGTTAAAATTTATAACGAGATGACCACGGTCGAACAGGCGGGCGTTGCTTCCAAATCCGATTCATTCAATAAAACCATAAAGGCCGAACCATGAATATTGACTTGGGAAAAACCCCGCAACGCATCGTTTGCCTGACGGAGGAAACCACCGAAACCCTCTACTGCATCGGGGAGCAGGACCGCATCGTCGGCATCTCCGGCTATACCGTGCGCCCGCCGCAGGCACGAAAAGAAAAACCCAAGGTGTCGGCCTTCCTCAACGCCAAAATCGACAAGATCCTCGACCTTAAACCTGACTTGGTCCTTGGTTTTTCCAACTTGCAGGCGGACATCATGACGCAACTGGTACGGGCAGGCATTCCAGTGCACGTGTTCAACCAGCGCACTGTTGCCGGGATTTTTGACATGATCCGCATGCTGGGCGCGATGATCGGTGAATCGGCCAAAACCGATTCGTTGATGGTGGAGTTGAAAGAAGGGTTGGACCGCATCAAACACTCCGCCGCGCAACTCCCACGCCGTCCGCGCGTTTATTTCGAGGAATGGAACGATCCGTTGATTTCGGGCATTGGGTGGGTGTCGGAACTGATTCACATCGCAGGAGGCGACGACTGTTTTCCGGAGCTTGCATCCTGTTCCTTCGCGGCGGAACGCACCATTCACGACCCCGAAGAGGTCGTTCGCCGCGCACCGGATATCATCATCGGTTCCTGGTGCGGCAAGCGGTTCCGCCCGGAAAAGTTGGAAGAGCGTCCGGGATGGGACGCCATCCCCGCCGTGCAACAATCGCATGTTTACGAAATCAAGTCCGCCAATATCCTCCAACCCGGCCCCGCGGCGCTGACGGACGGCGTCACCCAAATTCATCAACTGATTCAAAAATGGTCCCAAGATTCCGCATGATTTTTTCTGTTCGCTGTTTTCATTTGTCACGACGGCATCCTTTTTCCCTATATATAAGGAATAGATAAAATCTGACCCCACGGAGTTCGGTTGCCTTCATTCATTGTTCTGAAATAGAATAAGTGTTCATGACCATATCGCGGCATTCGAGTGTTGCCTTTACGAACCATTTCCTGAGGAGGTGGGTTTCATGCAACGCAAACCCGTGATTGGAGTGACGGGCCCAACGCAGGGTGGCACGGCAGCGTGGGTGTTCACCCGGCTCGCTTTATGGAGGGCCGGCGCCAGGGCCCGGCGCATTCACACGCGGCAACCCGTTTCGATCGAACGGCTGGATGGATTGATCATTGGTGGCGGTGCGGACGTCGCTCCGGACAAGACCGATCCCCTGCCCATCGAAGACATGCCGCAACCGGGCGAGTTGAAAAAAGAACGCGGTCTCCGGTGGCGGGACTTTCTGTTGGCGCCGCTCATCTTCCTGTTCCGCTGGTTCACCGCCGCATCCACCGTCAGCTCCGATTCCGACCGGGACCAGATGGAACGTGACCTCATTCGCGCCGCACTGGATCGCAACCTGCCCCTCCTCGGTATCTGCCGAGGGGCCCAAATCCTCAATACCACGCTCGGCGGTACCCTGCACCGGGACATACGCAACTTTTACGTGGACAAACCACACGTGTGGACCCTGCTTCCCAAAAAGGAAATCAAGATCGAGCCGGACAGCCATCTCGGCGTGGTGCTGAACACCACCACGGCAAAAGTAAACTCCCTTCACCACCAGGCCATCGATCGTCTTGGCCGAGGAATCAGAATCGTTGCCCGGGAAGACCATAATCAAATCGTGCAGGCCATCGAGGTGTCCGACCAGCCGTTCTGCATCGGCGTGCAGTGGCACCCGGAATATTTGCCACAACTGCACCGCCAGCAGAAACTATTTTCCGCATTGGTGAAGGAAGCCTCCAGAATCCAGGAACGGGCGCACACCGTTTCCAAAGCTTAAGATCCACGCATATCCTGACCAACACTGCCGGGGACCCCGCCTGGTTGAAAATGAAAATTAAATCAACTTGCAGGGTTTGGGTTCTCTAACCATTTTTTCCAGGTTTTCCCATTTGACCGGCGATTTTCCGCCACCTCCTAAATTCCCAAATACCTCATATTTATAATAATGCCCATTAGGGCCTTAAAGTTTTTAAGCACATTTTGGCTGTTGTGAGTTTTTTTATAAAACGTTTTTTAAAACCCGGGCAGGGGTCGCCGCATCTCAAATACTAAAGAGGCCAAAACTTGCAGGCATCTTTGGATGGCATATGGATTTCATTCATGTGCTTCCATACTGTTGAGTGCCCCGTTGGGAAATACGGGGCGCTCACAAAAAAGGAGGTTTTTTTATGAGACAGCTTTCGAAGATCCTCGGATTTTTTTTGATATCCCTTATGACTCTGGGAGTGCCCATGATGGCCAATGCGGGGGAGGACCCGCATAAGGTCAGCAAGGAAAGCTCGCCCTATTGGTTCAAACCGGGTGAAGGTCCTTTGCCGCTTCCGTCAAACAACTTCGGCAAGATTCCTGAAGACGTTCGTCTGCACAACGAGAAGGGAATCGATACCTTTCTGACGCGCAAGTTCCGCGATGCCTTGGACCATTTCGAGATGGCCGCCCAGTTGGATCCGGATAACGGGATCCTGCTTTACAACGAAGCCATTACGCTGGTTAAACTGGACCGGCACCGTGAGGCCACCTTGAGGTTCGAGCAGGCGAAGGAACACGCCAGGGGCAACCAGTTGATCCTCAACTCCCCTGTCCTGCAGACCCATTTGACCACACCGCAGTAATGCAAAGACCGGATTCGGTTTCTGCAAAAAAACCCACCGGGTTTTCCCGGTGGGTTTTATTTTGAATCCCGCTTCACTTTACCGGAAAACTCACCCGCAATCCTCCCATCACATCATTCAGTTTGAAATCATTGCGGGGGCTGGTGGGGTGCTGATTGTGGCACTCGACGCAAGCCGTGGAAATCGCATAATCCGGATACACCGCATTGAAGTAACGTACATTCCCCGCCCGGGTCCAGCGGACAAAGGGACGGACGGGATGAATCGATACCCACTCCAGGGCATCGCGCTCGAATTCATTGCTCGGGGCATTCTGCGGATTGATCGGCCACAAGCTCAATAAATTCATTTCCAGACCGATGCTTTTCCGGGCCGCAATCTGGGAAACCTTTTTAAGAAATTGGGCGGGTAACATCAGTTGGGGGCCCGTTTTAACCGGGCCGCTGGTTTTCAAAAGTTCTCCATTTTCCAGATGCTGGACAACATGATTGGCGTAAACCGTCCGGTCCGACTCCAGCACCGCATGCACGTAGTCGGCCACCACTTCCGGAGGGAGGGCAATGCTTTCATCCGGTTTTTTCCGGAACCGGCTTCCCAGAGGCAAATCGATCACAATGCCGCCCATCACATCCCCTATTTTAAAATCACGCTTGGGGCTTGCCGGATGCTGGTTATGGCATTCCACGCAGGTCTGCGAAACCGCTTTATCCGGATAAATCGCCTGGTAATACCACAATCCGTTTTTCTGCACGATCCAGGTAAAGGGTTCATCGGGGTTACGGAGAACCTCCAGCAAACCGGACTTTTCGGTTTCCGATCTGGGCAGGTTGTCGGTATTCAACGGCCACACGCTACTCAACCGGTAGCGCATCCCAATGCCTTTTGAATTGGTTTCGCTGGAGGAAAGCTTTAAAAACTGCGCCGGCAGTAACAGTCCTTTTTCAGCCTTCCAGTTTTCCGTCACTTTGAAGGTGCCGTCCTGGTTGAAACGATCCACAATGTAGCGGGAATACGCCATTCTGCCTGCTTCGATGACCGCATAAATATAATCCGCCGCTATTCGAGCACGCACCCCTTCGTTGTTCTTCACTGACTCCGATTCCGCCGCCGGTCCGGTTTCCAGTCCGACACTCATCAGAAAAACCAGACCCGCAATTCCTGCCAGTAATATCGATCTCATGGGAATACCTCCCTTAGCGTTTGATTGGAAAGTATCGGGGGAGGCAATTCCGTAGAGCGCGCAGGTTGGATAGGAATAATTTCAAAAGAGAAAGAGCTTCAACGGTTCCGTGCAAAAACGTTATCTCCACCCATATGCCTTCAATATGGGGGCTCCAGGACGGAACCGCAACGGAATCCGGGAAAAAGGACGCGTGCCGAGCACCTCTTTTGCCAGGCAGGTTTGATGGATGTGGAATGTGGGGGTGGGCGGCCTCGTTCGGCCGGCCTTCCGGGGACGTTTGGCAGGGTTGCGGTCAACTGCGATTCTGAAAACGGTAGATTGTGTTTTTGATGACAGGAAGGCGGCTGGTGTCGCGCCTCACCAGGGCCCACATTTCAGAGGTTACATTTTTCAGTTCCCCCAGCTTGAGAAGGCGCTTTTTCTGTATGGAATCCTGCACACTGTTCTGTGGCAGGATGACCACGCACAAACCGCGTTCCGCGCCGAGGCGCAGAAAGGTGATGTCGTCCGCCTCGCCGACGGTATGCGGGCGGATTTCGTGCCGCGCCAGGTACCGGTCCACTTCCATCCGCAACTGGCTCTTTCCGGTCAGGTGCATCAGGGGTACAGCACTCAGAGAAAAAGGAAATCCTTTTTTTGCCCAGCCGTACTTTTCGGCACCCACGGCAATGATCTTTTGCGGCTTCAAACGGTAACTGACCACGTTTTTTTCACGCCGTTCGACATTCCGGTCGCTCAGCACGATCTCCAAACCGCCGTTGTTCAGCTGGTACATCAACTCATCCAGAAATCCTTCGATCACACTCAGCGATATGTCGCGTTCTTTCCATAAAGGAAGCGTGAATTCGTGCACGTTCATTGATGACAACGAAGGCAGCGCCCCGACCCGGATGTGCTGGCGTTTTCGCGGGCGGGCCTGGCGGACAGACTCGATCATTTCATCGCACTGGCGGAAGATCGTCGTGCAGTAATCAGCCACCATCTTTCCAGCCTCGTTTAATTCCAACCGGCGCACTCTGCGCTCAAACAGCTTTTTACCGAAAAATTCTTCAACCTCCTTCAATTGGGTACTCATCCCGGAGGGGCTGACATTCAGCTTCTCACTCGCCTTCTTGATCGATCCCTCCTGGGCGATCGTCCAGAAATGGTACAAGTGCCGGAAATTGGGCAGCTCCCGCATACTCGAAACTCCCTATTTTAAAGCTCTTTTCAATACATCAGAAAATTATGATGTATACCTTCCAGTTTATTCAGTTTTTATTATCCATATGATGATGCATAATAAAAGCCAAAATTAACGAACAACCAGTTCATTTGACTTAAATCTCAACGAAACCGGCTGTTTTACCCGTGAAATCGCCGTGGATCGGGCCGAACCCATCGGTCCCCTCCGCATGTCGGGCGGCTCCTCCAGGGAGTTTTATTTCGTTTCAGCCATCCAGGGTTTCGTTTCATTTCTTTTCAATACGGGAGTCATGCATGTGCGGCATTTGTGGTGAGTACCGGACGGACGGGACCCTTCCCGACACGCGTGCGGTTGGGGCCATGGCAGAAGCTTTGGCGCCGCGGGGGCCTGATGGTAATGGAAATTTTTCACAGAGGAATGTTGCGTTCGCCCACCGGCGTCTCAAAATCATCGACCTGTCCGAAGCCTCGCACCAGCCCATGATCGACTCCGCCCTTGGTCTCGTGGTCGTGTACAACGGAATTTTGTACAACTACAAGGAACTGAGGAAAGAACTGCAGGACAAGGGGTATTCCTTTTTCTCGCACGGCGACACCGAAGTGCTGTTGAAAGCGTACCACGCGTGGGGCAAGGATTGCGTCAAGCGGTTCCACGGTATGTTTGCGTTCGCCCTCTGGGAACGCGACAGCGGCAGAATGATTCTCGGTCGCGACCGCCTGGGCATCAAGCCGCTTTACTTTTCCAGTTCCGGCGGCCGATTCCGTTTCGCATCCAGCCTTCCGGCTTTGGTCGCCGGAGGGCAGGTAGACACCTCCATCGATCCCGTCGCCTTGCATCACTACATGACCTTTCACGCCGTGGTACCGCCGCCTCACACCATCTTCCAGGGAGTCCGCAAACTGCCTCCCGGTCACCTGATGGAAATCTATCCCGACGGCTCCCAAAAAATGGAACCGTACTGGTCGCTGTCCTACGCACGCACCAAAGAAGACGAAGTCTGCGACGAGGTCGAATGGAAGGAACGCGTGATGGAGGCGCTCAAGACCGCGGTACGCCGCCGCCTGGTGGCGGATGTTCCAGTCGGGGTGCTCTTGTCGGGCGGTCTCGACTCCAGCCTCATCGTTTCCCTGCTGAGTGAACTGGGGCAAAGCGGGCTCAACACATTCTCCGTCGGGTTCGAAGCCGCGGGAGGAGAACTGGGCGACGAGTTCGAATACTCCGACCTGATCGCCAAAACCTTCTCCACCGATCACCACAAGATTTTCGTTCAGACGGAAGAGGTTCTCCCCAATCTCATGCGTTGCGTCGAGGCGATGTCCGAACCCATGGTCAGTCATGACAACATCGGTTTTTTTCTTCTGTCACGCGAGGTGGCCAAGAGTTTGAAGGTGGTGCAGAGCGGCCAGGGAGCGGACGAGGTGTTTGGCGGTTATTTCTGGTATCCACCGCTTCTCGACACGGAGGACCCTGTTGCCGATTATTCGAAACTGTTCTTCGACCGGACGCATGAAGAATACGGCACCGCCGTTCATCACAAGTACGTAACGGAAGACCACAGTCTCGCCTTTTTGCAAAAACGATTCGGCGAAACCGACGCGGTGTGCGGCACCGACAAGGCGCTCTGGATGGACACTACCGTCATGCTCGTCGACGATCCGGTCAAGCGTGTGGACAACATGACCATGGCGTGGGGCCTGGAAGCCCGCGTACCGTTCCTCGATCACGAACTGGTGGAACTGGCGGCACGCATCCCACCTGCATTGAAAATCAAGGATGGGGGAAAAGGCATCCTGAAAGACGTGGGACGCGACATCCTTCCGCACAAAGTCATCGACCGGCCAAAGGGATACTTTCCCGTGCCGGCGCTCAAATACATCCAGGGGGAGTACCTGGATTTTGTTCGCGAAGTGTTTTCACAAACGGCGGCACAGCAACGCGCCCTGTTCAAAAAACCGTATCTTGACCAACTGTTCGAAAATCCGGAAGCTCACATCACCCCCCTGCAAGGCTCCAAACTGTGGCAGATGGCATTGTTGGAGATGTGGCTTCAGGTTCACCAGAAATGAGTAACGCACGTGCGTTATAATAAATAAGGAACGTTTTATTCGTCCATGATGAGAACCTCGGAAAAATCTCCGCGGCGTTTCTTACCCATCAGCGAGTTTCGGGACGTCCATAAGAAGGTTTCGGATTCAGAAGCCTCGCGCAATGTTGCGCTCGATTGCGGGTGGGGGCGTTTGGTTTTCGCCAACACCTTTATGGACAGCCACGAACTCGTTCATACCATCTGCCAGGAACGCCAGGGCAAGCGCGACATCGCCCTGTACATTCACGACCCCCAGGTTGCGTTGTCACTGGCACCGCAGGAATTGTTTCTCGATCCATCGCACACCCTTCGCCTCTGGCTGAACAAGTACGAGGAGGGCGGCCTTTCCCCGCGCGGCTTCACCGTACGGCCCCTTCAAAGCCGACGCGATATCCAGGAAGCCAACCGCATTTACAAAGCCCATCACATGGTGCAAATTCCGGTGAGCTTCACCATGAAGCACAAGGATTCACCGCACCTGATCTTTCGCGTGGTAGAGGACAACCGTTCCGGAAAAATACTGGCGATGGTACAGGGCGTGGACCACAAAGAAGCGTTCGGCGACCCCGACAACGGTTCCAGCCTGTGGTCGCTTGCCGTGGACCCGCATGCGGAACATCCCGGCATCGGCGAAGCACTGGTGCGCAGCGTGGCGGAATATTTCAAGCAACAGGGCCGCAGCTACATGGACCTTTCTGTGATCCACGACAACGAACAGGCCATGGCCCTGTATGAAAAACTGGGCTTCGAAGTGGCACGGCTGTTTTTCATTAAAAAGAAAAACCCGATCAACGAAAAGCTTTTCATCGGCTCATTGCCGGAAAACAACCTCAATCCCTACGCCCGCATCATCATCAACGAGGCCCGGCGGCGGGGCATCGGCGTGCACGTGATGGACGAAAAGGCCGGTTACTTTTCTCTCACCTTTGGCGGGCGCACCATCATCTGCCGTGAATCCTTGAGCGAGTTGACCAGCTCCATCGCCATGAGCCTGTGCGCGGACAAGGCGGTGACGCGCCGCTTTTTGAAACGGCAGGGGTTGCCCACGCCCGACCAAATGCCCGCAGGCAGCGCGAAAAAGAATCGCGAATTTTTAAAGAAATATGGTGACATCGTAGTGAAACCCGCCGACGGCGAGCAGGGCACGGGCATCACCATCAAACCCGCAAACGACACCGAGCTCAGGGCCGCCATTGAAAAAGCCCAGCGGGTCTCCGACCACGTTCTTCTGGAAGAGTTCGTGGAAGGCATCGACCTGCGCATCATTGTCATCAATTTTGAAGTCGTGGCCGCCGCGGTGCGGCACCCGGCACAGATCATAGGCGACGGACGGTCCACGGTAAAACAGCTCACCGTAAAGCAAAGTCGAAGACGCGCCGCCGCAACCGGCGGCGAGGCCAAGATTCCCCTCGATGCGGAAACGGAACAATGCATTCGTGACGCAGGATACACCTTCGACTCCGTACCGGAATCCGGAACGGTGATCCCCGTGCGCAAAACCGCGAACCTGCACACCGGCGGCACCATCTTCGACGTCACCACGGACCTGAATCCGAAGCTGGCGGAAGCCGCGATACGGGCCGCCAAGGCAATTCACATTCCCGTGGTCGGTTTCGATTTCATGGTGCCTACGGTGAACGGCGAACAGTTCAAAATCATCGAAGCCAATGAACGGCCCGGTTTGGCCAATCACGAACCGCAACCGACGGCGGAGAAATTCATCGATCTCCTGTTTCCCCAAACCCGCATCGATACGCACGGCGAGGGGCCGGCCATCCACACAACCTTATCCTGACCGAAAGAATTTAAATATATGAAGCGTCTCAATCTCGATCAAAGTTACCTGATGCGCATCCTCTTCCGTCTGCTGGAAATTCCCAGCCCGACCGGACTGACCGATACGATCGTGCACGTTTTGTGTCACGAGCTTAAAAAACTAGGCATTCCCTTCGAACTGACGCGCCGCGGCGCCATTCGCGCCAACATGTCCGGAAAGGTTCAAAGCCCCGACCGGGCCATTGTCGCCCACTTGGATACATTGGGTGCGATGGTGAAAAATTTGCGTGAAAACGGAAGGCTGGAGGTCGTGCCCATCGGCACCTGGTCACCGCGCTTCGCCGAAGGCGCGCGCGTGACGGTGTACATGGATGACGACCGCTCCTGCCGCGGCACGATCCTGCCGCTCAAGGCCTCGGGGCACACCTATAACGAGGAGGTCGACACCCAGCCCACCGCGTGGTCCAACCTGGAAGTGCGGGTGGACATGGAAAGCAATTCCCGCAAGGACCTTGAAGAAGCGGGGTTCAACGTCGGCGATTTCATCGCCATCGATGCCGATCCCGAGTTCACCGACAGCGGCTACATTGTTTCCCGTCACCTGGACGACAAGGCAGGGGTCGCCGCCATTCTCACCGCAGCCAAGGCCATTGTGGAAGCCAAGGTGCCCCTGGATCTTGACTGCCACCTGCTGTTCACCATCTCGGAAGAAGTCGGCGTCGGCGCCTCACATGTCCTTCATGGAGACGTGGCCGAGCTGGTTTCCGTGGACAACGGTACCCTGGCCCCGGGACAGAACACCAGCGAATTCGGGGTCACCATATCCATGCAGGATTCCAGCGGCCCCTTCGACCGCCACCTGACCTCAAAGGTCATTGAAATCTGTCAAAAATACAAGATCGAGCACGCGCGTGACGTATTCAACCATTACCGGAGCGATGCGGCCGCCGCCATGGAAGCGGGAAACGACATCCGCACCGCGCTTCTTTGTTTCGGCCTGGATGCATCGCACGGGTACGAACGCACGCACATCCAATCCCTGATGTCGCTGGCCGACCTGTTGTCGATGTACATTCAGAGTCCACCGACGTTCACCCGCGACCGTGACCTTTTGGGGCCGCTCGCCGATTTCCCGCACCAGCCGGAACTGGAAAAACACATAGAGGATCCGCCACAGACCTGAGATCCGCCATGGGCGCCTAAATGTTGGAAATAACGATCGATATCACGTTTAACGTGAGATAAAACAGCCTTTCACCACCTGAAATTCGCTTGAAATCGGATATCATTGCTGTCAAAGTAATCATAAAAGATTGGATTCATTGGAGCACCCGGTAGGGTATCCGGAACTCGAACCCTTTAGCCACCCTTCGCTGCACCGACCCTACCCTAAATTCACCTAAATCGACCTCATTTTGGGAAACCGCGCAGGCGGTATTGAAGGCGGACTCTCCCCTTCATTTCCTTGTTTCCCCTTTTGGTTGAATGGATATAGTTTTTTCAAGAAGGCGGGGGACCGTGCGGCTTCCACTTTCTTTGGCGCAGATTGGGATGGCGGCATCCCGGTCTGTCAACCCTCACTCTAAAAATCAGGTGATTTATGAAAAAAGCAAGCATGACCCGGTCGGTATGGTTTCTCGCGCTCATTGCGGTGTTGCTGGTGACGTCCCCGGTGTGGGCGGAAGATCGGACCGTAAAGGAAGGCGACGTGATCGAGATCCATTACACCGGAAAACTGAAGGACGACACGGTGTTTGACAAATCGGAAGGCCGCGACCCCCTGAAGTTCACCGTCGGCACCGAACAGATCATTTCCGGAATGAACAAGGCGGTGATGGGCATGAAGGTGGGCGAATCCAAAACCGTCACAATGGTGCCGGACGAAGCCTACGGTCCCTATAACGACAAACTGGTGTTCCAGATCGAGAAAAGCAAATTGCCGCCGCAGGTGCAATCCGGTTCCCAGTTGATGGACGGACAAGGCAACATCGTGACCGTCAAGGACATACAGGGCGAAATGGCCACACTGGATGCAAACCACATGTTGGCCGGGAAAACCCTGATCTTCGACATCAAGCTGGTCAGCATCCAGTAACCTGCTTTTTTCGCATTACCGGATAACGCAACAAGCCCGGCCTTTTGAAGGCCGGGCTTTTTTGTATCAACGCATCCAATGGAATAAAAAGCCGGGGGTTAAAAAATTTCATACCTTAGAATCGGGAGTCGGCGGCTCCGGGGGATTGGGAGGGGAGATGTCCTGATGCTCCTGCAGTTTCTGGTGCGCCATCGCCGCCAGCCCCACCACCGCGAGAAACGATAGAACGCCCACGATGCGGTCGGCAGGAGGCAGGTCCCCTTCCTTCGGCGACAGTTCCCACAACACCAGGCAGATTCCGGCGATAACGGGTCCCGCCCGCAGGCACTGCCAGGCCCACGGTTTTTGACGGTACCACAACCACGTGCCCACCAGCGGCATCACGGCGAGAACTCCAAGCGCGATTTCCAGCCACCGGAACTCCTGCACCTGGCTCCAGGCCACCTTCTCACTTTCCTTGCGAACGTACACCATGCGCAAAAGCGCCTCGCAACTGGCACGGGCCTTGCCCGGGTTGCGATTGCAATCGAGTTCGAACAACTCCTGCGCCCGGCCATAGTGCTGGGACCGCTCATAACCGCGCGCCATATGGTAACACGCGCCGTAATCATTGGGATCGGGAGAGGGGTACCCTTCCCGGCAGAGGGGCAGAAGCAGGTCGCTTCCCCGGTTCAATTCCCCGATCTTGAGGTACTCCTTGCCGAGGTAAAAACAGGTTTGCTTGTTCCCGTCCTGGCAGCGCTTCTCCAGGGGCCGCACCTCCTCCTGCAAGCGCTCCATCTGGCGAGACAGGTGCAGTAGAGGGGTGCAGGCGCGCAGGTGGCCGGGCGTCGGGTGGCTGGTGCAGGCGATGCGGTAATACTCGAGGGCGAGGTCGCGGTCGCCCGCCCGTTCCGCTTCCATGCCCAGGGCCAGGCAGTAGATGGTGACCCCGTTGGAACATTCCTGCCGTGCTTTATCCGGATCGAATTCCTGCCGCTGCGCCTGCGCGGGCTCCGTCCAAAGGCCCAGCACCAAATACACTCCGAGGCACATCCATCCGCTCCACCTCACCAATCGTACTCCCATTCCAGCAGTTCCAGGTGTTCCCGCAGTTGGGAGACCGTGCGGAATTTTTTCATGATCAGGGACCGCTTGAGACCACAACAGATTTTCTTCACCGTTGGCGGCAATTTGCGGTAATGCTTCCGGCCTCCCATGCACTCGTGGTAAATCTGCACCAGGCTGCAGATATCGTCGCGCATGTTGGCCAGCTTGGCATCGGTGGAGTTGTACAGATCGAGCAGTTTGATTTCAAAGCTCAGACCGAATTTATTGACGATGATGTTGTCGCTGTGAAGGTCCCCGTGGTACTCGTTCAGCAGGTGGATTTCCTCGATACCCTTGGCCAGCGCGTACAGCAGGTGGGTCGCCTGGTACGGCGGCAGGCGCTTGCCGGGCAACTTCTGCAAAAACTCGGAGAGCAGGATACCCTCGACGTAATCGGATATGAGTGCGGTGACGGGAATGCGCCGGTAGGTGATGATCTCCTTGGTGTGGTACTGGATGAGGATGGAGCATCGGCGGAGTTTGTGCAATTTGCGCGCGTACACCCGCGCCGCCTTGTTGCGCACGTTGCGTTGGGGGAAAAACAGCTTTGCGGCGCGCTCGATGCCGGTGCTGATTTCGTTTACCTTGTACACCTCACACTCCCACGCCGG
>NZ_HG422173.1:1021818-1128481 GCF_000341545.2 Nitrospina gracilis 3/211 | reverse complement strand
CGTTGTGGTTTGAGGTCGAAGGAATCGATTTTGGGAACACGTGTGGCCAAAGGAACTATCCCTGGTTGGTCGCTTTCAATCCGGGCCATTGTACACCATCCCCGCGCCCGTCCAATGACCAGATTCGCATCCCCGATTTTACTTTTTCACCTTGGTGGAAGCAGTTAAATTTTGATACCTCTTCTCAATCTCACTCCCCTCTAAAATCGGTTCCCGGCAGGTCGAATTAATGGATTCCCAAGGATAAAGGAACCATTTTAGTAGTGGAGGCGGGAATCACGCCTCCAGAAGAAGGAAGGAAAAACAGATTGAAAGGAGGTTGTCATGATGAACGCAAATGCAGGGCGAATGGATCGTTGGGTGCGGGTGGTTGTTGGGATTGCACTTCTGGCCGCAGCTTGGATGTCGGGAGGCCCGTGGGGTATCACGCTGGGCGTGATCGCCTTCATCCCCATCCTGACGGGAATTTTTGGGTGGTGCCCCCTGTACGCCATCTTCAATTTCAACACCTGCCCATTTGACCGCAACCGTATGAGTTCGCCTCCCAAGGCCTGACTCAATGCCATCGGTAGCTTCGGAACAAGGGCTTGCGCGGGATTCAGCGTGAGCCCTTGTGGTTCATCCGCCGCCTTCCCAATACCAACCGATTCCTGATTTTTTTATTGTCCGGCACCGGGCGCCTTGCCTTTCCCACCACCCGTTTTATTAAATTTCATCAAGAGTTTGAGGCCCCGCCCGGGAATGAATTTGAGGGATACTCTTTGCCGGGCGCGCCCCTTGTAGGGGGAAGTCGAATGTTATTGACTTTCTTTCGAACGCTGAAGGAGGTGAATGTCTATGCCGACTATTTATGATTACGCCGATCCCACGGCGCTGTCCATGGCCGCCCTGGCCCTGACCGCTTTTGTGGGTTTCCTGTGGAATTTCACCCATCATCTGCAGGAGTGATTTGAATCGAAAACCTGATTCCATTCCAATGGATGCCGGGCTCGAAAAGAACGGGGCCCGGCTCCGAGGCACCCCCCCGCCCTCTTTCTCCCGCCACCACGTTTTGAGTTTATATCGAAATGATGTCCTTCTTTTCCGGTGATATTGCTTTACAATAAATTCCTCAAGTCTGCCATCCATCTTCTCTCACAACCGGAATCCAAACATTGGAATTTACCCTGCAAAAACTGGTTGGTGTCATCATCCTCGGCATCAGCATGCACTGGCTGGCCTGGCGAATCCGCATTCCATCTATCGTGCTGTTTTTCGCGGCGGGAGTGATGATCGGCCCGGTGGGGGGATGGGTCGATCCCACTGAAGACTTTGGCCCGCTGCTTCAGGCTCTCATAAAACTGGCCATCGCCATCATTCTGTTCGAAGGCGGATTGAACCTGCGCTTTCATGAATTGCAACAATCCGGCCGGGCGGTGAAGCAGATCATTCTGCTGGGCCTTCCATTGTCGTGGGGGCTCGGGTTCGCCGCCTGTCATTGGGTCGCCGGATTGTCGGTACCGGTTTCGGTGCTTTTGTCGGCCATCCTGGTGGTGACGGGCCCGACGGTCATCCTTCCCCTGGTCCGCCACGCCAAACTGTCCCCGCGCACGGCGTCGGTGTTGAAATGGGAAGGCATCATCAACGATCCCATCGGCGTTTTGCTGGCGGTGCTGGTGGCGGAAATCCTCACACACGGCGCCGCACAGACCACTGAATCCATATTGGTGCATTTCGGGCTGGCCATTGCGGGATCGGTGGGGCTGGGCATTGCGGGAGGCCTGTTTCTCAAATTTGCATTTGAGAAAGGACACGTCCCGGAGTTTCTGAAAATCCCCATGGTGTTGTGCATGGTGATCTCGCTGTTCGGCATCGCCGACCTGCTGGCGGAGGAGATGGGACTGCTTGCGGTGACGGTGCTCGGCATCACCATGGGCAACATTCGAATGCTCATCTTTTACGAACTCCGCAAATTCAAGGAAAACGTCACCACCCTCCTCGTCGCAACCGTGTTCATCCTGCTCACGGCAGACCTGGATGCGAATCATTTCACCAACCTCGACTGGCGGGCGGTTGGGTTCATTTTCTGCATCCTGTTCCTGGTACGCCCGCTGGCGGTGGGACTGGGCACCCTGGGTTCGGGCCTGAAATGGAATGAAACCCTGCTGCTGGGGTGGATAGCGCCGCGCGGCATCGTAGCGGCTTCGGTCGCAGGATTGTTCGCACCGCGCCTGATAGAACGGGGATACGGGGATGCGGTGTACCTGTTGCCGCTGGTGTTTGGCGTGATCGTTTTCACCGTCGTCCTGCACGGGCTTTCCCTGGAATGGCTTTCCCGCAAACTTGAATTGTCATCCGACAAGCAGGAAGGAGTGGTGATCGTCGGGGCCAATCCCTGGACCACGGAACTGGCGTCGGTGTTACGCGAATTGGACCTTCCGGTAATCCTGGTGGACGGTACCTGGCACCGCCTGAAGGACGCCCGGCTGCGCGGCCTGCCGATCCATTACGGTGAAATCCTGTCTGAAACCAGCGAACAGAACATGGACCTGGCGGAGATGGGGTACCTGCTGGCCGCCTCCGAGAACGATGCCTACAACGCCCTTGTCTGCAACGCATTCATTCATCACTTCGGGCGCGACCGGGTGTACCAGTTGCCTTTCCATGAGAAAAAGGTTGAGGAAGAAAAGGGCGTGCAAAGCGCCCACCTGGGTCGCATCGCATTTGGTGAAGAGGCCCGCTTTGAAGTCCTGATGGACCTCTTTTACCAGGGGTGGGTATTCCAGAAATCGAAGCTGACCGAGGAGCATACCTTCGACGCCTTCGCTGCCAAATTGCACCCCCCTTACTACCTGATTCTTGTGACGGGAAAAGGAAAAATCGCATTCGGTTTGGAAAACTTTTCCGGGGACCCGGGACCCGGGGATACGGTGATCGCGTTTACAAAACTGAATGCCCCCGCATCGAAAAACGCCAAAAAGAAGTTCAGTGAGGCCAAGGAATGAGACCTTGAACTTTTTACGGGTGTGTTACACTGTTTCCGTATTTGGAAGTTTGCTGAATCGCCTCATCCGGTTCCATCATCGAGGGGGGACCACGTGTATAGCCGGATTTTTAAAATTCTGAAAGCGCTCAACTCCAACCAGCGCCCCTGGCAGATCAGCGTAGCCCTGGTACTGGGGGCAGTGGCCGGCCTCACTCCGCTTCTCAGCCTGCACAACCTGGTCGTCCTGCTTCTCGTTTTTTTCCTCAACGTCAACTTTGGCATGTTCCTGTTGAGCCTCGCCGGGTGCACTCTGTTCGCGTTTCTCCTCGACCCTCTCTTCCATCGCATCGGTTACGCGCTGCTGACCTCGGAAGACCTGCATGGGTTCTGGACACAGTTTTTCAGTTGCCCCGTCTTTCTGCTCGGCAACCTCAACAACACCATCGTGATGGGAAGCCTGGTCTTTTCCCTGGTCCTGGGCGTGCCGTTGATTTTTGTATTCAACAAACTCATCGTCAAATACCGGCTGGCGTTCAATGCCCTGATCGACCGCATTCCGTTCCTCAAATTCCTCAAAATTCCGGACACCGTGGAGACCGCGTCATGAATAAAAAACCGGGCTTCATCCGCTGGTGGGGACTGATCCCTTTCGTTGTCGTGACGGGACTGATTGCGGGATTCCTCCTGCTGTTTCTCGACAGCCTGATCGAAAGCACCATCGAGGAGCAGGGCTCGCAGGCGCTGGGTGCGCAGGTCGATGTGGCATCGGTGAAAACATCCCTGCTGGACCATTCCATCGAAATCCGCGGCATCGAAATCGCCAACGCAGAGAAATTGGATGAAAACATAATCGAGGTCGGCAACTTCACGTTCAACTTCGACCTCAACCAGGCCTTTTCCAAAAAACTGATTATCGACGAACTGACTGCAGACGGCATCGCCTTCAACACCACACGAAAGACTCCGGCACGCCCGGTAAAAAAACCGGCAAAGAAAAAGGAGACGCCGGAAGAAGAGGAAGCGGACGACAGCAGTTCAGGGCCGGGCTTCGGAGGCCTGGATGCCCTCAAGGGCATGCAGTTCAAATCGCCCAAGGAAATCCTGGAAAGCGAAAAACTGGAAACGCTGGAACGCGTGAAGGAAGTAAGGGAGGACGTGAAGGCGACGAAAGCGAAATGGGAAGATCGTATTCAAAACCGGTACGGTAAAGGGGCCATCGATGAAATCAAACAGAAAATCGACGGCATCAAGCAGCGTGCCAAAAAGATTTCGGGACCGGGAGATGTTCAGGCCCTCACCGCGGACATCCAAAGCCTGCGCGGGGACATCGAGGGCCGGGTCGATGAAATCAAAAACCTGAAATCGGAACTGAAGGCGGAGACGGAAAAAGCCCAAGCTTTGGTTCGGGACCTCAAGGACCTTCCTCGGAAGGACCTCGAACGGTTGAAGAGCAAGTATTCACTGGATCTCAAGGGCGGTACCGGCATGGTGGGGGCACTGGTGGCGGGGCCGTTGAAAGACCACCTCAACAAAGCCCGCCGCTATTACGAAAAAGCCAAACCCTACCTCAAAAAGAAAAAGGAACCCGTGGTGCCGGAGCCGGAGACGCCTGAACGCGGCAAGGGTCTGACCATCGAGTTTCTGAAACCCAAACCCACGCCGGATTTCCTCGTACGCCACGGAAAACTGTCCATCACACTTTTCGGCCAGGATGTTTCAGGGGACCTGAAGGACCTCTCGGATAATCAGAAGATCCACGGCAAGCCGATGGTTGTGAAATTCGACGCAGGCAACAATCCCAAATTCGACCGCTTCAATCTCGACCTGACTGTGGACCGCACCGGCACCGCGGGCCGCGATACTTTGAAGACGCGTATCGAGGGATTGAAGTTGTCCGGCTTTGAAACAGGCAAGGCCGTCAAGGTGGAACAGGGCGGGGCCGACATCAAGAGCACATTCAACATCGTCAGCGAGGAGGCGTTGACCGGAAACATAAACGTGCAGACGCGCGACATGAACATGAAGTGGACGCAGTCCGGAAGCGGCGAGTTGGCCGACATCATGCAAAAGACCCTCAACTCCGTCAGCAGGTTTTATCTCAACTTCCTTGTTTCCGGAACCGTGAATGATTACGCGGTGAAAGTGGAATCCGATCTCGACAAAACGCTGAACCGCGCCATTCGCGGCGTGTTCGACGACAAGGTGAAAGAATTCGAAGGAAAACTGAACGCCGCCATTCTGGAAAAAACCAAGGGACCGTTGAAAGATTCCACCGGCGCCGTGTCCAATCTCGTGGACTTGCGCAAGCTGCTCGACTCCCGCGAGTCCTCCCTGCAGAACCTGCTGGGCGAGGCCACCCAGAAAGCCCTGCTCCCCAAACTGCCGGGCCCTGCAGGCGACCTGCTTAAGCAGTTCAAACTTCCGTTCTGAACCCACTCCACGGAAACCCCGCTTGCCCTTCCCGTTGTGCCCAACACCCCGAAATCCAACTAACTGGTTATAAAACAACGGGTTGCTATTTTCCTACTCGACCAAGTTTTTTTTCAAAACCCTTATTTTTTTGTTTGTTTTTGATGGGGAATGCCGTCTAATAGAATTAATTTTGCACCCTGAGAGCTGTTCCTGACACAAGATGTTCGCGCATTGCGTTCTTTATTCTTTTTTGCTTTTTGACGGGTCTCCTCACCCTGCGAGCTTCCTTCCCCGGGAAGACATCACTGACTTTGCCGTCACCGATAAGCTGGAACAGTCACTTTTCGCAACAGGTTTCCTTTAAATAACACAATTTTTCAATTCGACACCGGCCGCCCTCGTGCGTGCTGAAATCGAATTGCTGGGTTCACGCCGGAAGTGCATTCCCGCCGCGGTCGCCTATAGACCCGGGCGCAAGGGCCGTCGGGAGTTTGCGATGCTTTCGGCACCAAGTTGGTCTGTCCTGAATATCAACTTTTGAGGAGAGATGGAAGTTTATCCACACGGTCGCCTAGGATGAACGCACCTTCCAGGAATGAATCAACCATTGGTATCAACCCTTTAAAATCTTAAGGATTCTTTTGAAATGAAAAAAATCGCATTGCTGTTTTTAATCATCCTCGTATCCATGCTGTTGTCCCTGTCCTCCACCGCATTCGCCTTCGCTTCCAAAGCCATGGACCAGGGCAGCGTCCTGATTCTCTCTGATGACATTCAGAAAGAAGACGACGATGACGAAGACGACGAAGAGGATCAGGAAAAACCCGAGTAACCCGTTTCCTTCCGTTGTTAAGAGAGCCGGGGCGCATTGGCGTCCCGGCTTTTTTTGTCCCGGTAAAACCCCTCCTTTCGTTCTTTACCCTCCCCCCTGATTCTCAGACACTCCGGTTGCATTCGCGTCTCCCAAGCAGGCTGAAAACATTCGGCTTTCAACCGGTTTGCCGCCCCTGCCTTGAAATCTCTGATAATTCCGGTATGGTGTTACAAGACAGGTCGATTCGGCCGCAACCCATGAAATGGATGTCCCCCTGCAGGGCGTTGTCTTAGCCGTTCATCATGCAGGTTTCCATTTATTTTCAACTACGAACCGTAAGGAGACTCCGCACACATAAGCAGAGTTTACCGTCAGGTCGCTTTTCGTTCCCCGCACTACTTTTCCCAACTCCCGTGCCTGTTCCCAAAAGGAATCGCCGTGCCGGGGGGGTATTGCGCATCTGTCCAAAACCGATTTTTGCGGACCGGGTTCATAACAAATCCCAGAGGTAAATTATGATTAAGAAGGATTCTGTCGTCACTCTCAGCTACTCCCTGAAAAACAAGGAAGGCGCGGAACTGGATAAAGCCGGCGCGGACCAGCCGCTGGTTTACCTGCACGGCAAGGGGCAGATCATCCCCGGGCTGGAGTCCAAGCTGGAAGGACTGAACTCCGGAGACAAGAAAGACGTCACCGTTCAGCCGGAAGACGCCTACGGCAACGTCAACCCCAGCCTGGTGATGGAGATCGAGCGTCAGCATTTCCCCAAGGATGTGGACATTCAGCCCGGCATGCAGTTCACCGCCGACATGGGTGAAAAGCAGCAGATCTTCACGGTGCTCTCGGTTGGAGAAGAGCAGATCAAGATCGACGCCAACCATCCGCTTGCCGGCGAGACCCTCCATTTCTCCATCGAAGTATTGGATGTGCGCGAAGCCACCAAGGAAGAGCTGGACCACGGCCACGCCCACACCGGCAACGAACACGGCCACTGATCCCAGACAACAAAACCCAACAACAGAATCCCCCCGTCGGAGCCCGACGGGGGGATTTTTTTGCCCCGTGCCTGCTCTCAAATTTCCCTGCTTCCTCTCGCAAGACACCGGTAAAGGCGGGCACCCCAGCAAATACTTCGCGGACGTTCCGGCGGGCAAACCGGGTCTGGATTTTTTGTGTTAGAATGCCGCTGGACGGCTACCCCGCAAGCGCCTGTAGCTCAGCTGGATAGAGCAACGGACTTCTAATCCGTAGGTCGGGCGTTCGAATCGCCCCAGGCGCGCCAATAAAATAAGGACTTAGAGATTACCCTCCAAGTCCTTTTTATTTTTATGTGTAATTTTGGTGTAATCGGGCGGGAAATAAATACTTACTGGCGATCATATTGTTTCACCATCGACCGTCGGGAACCGGCCACAAGCGGGCATTTTAAGCTAGTGCAAATAGAGCTATTCCCCCAGATAACAAACATCGTCAAGGTTAATTCTCACTTTAGTAAGCAAACTATAATAATCTTCTTCTGTAAATCCAGTTCGCGTATCGAATTCAAAGTGATCAAGTTCTTTTAGTAGAGTACATATTAACGCCCTTAATAGTATGTATTCCTTGCAAGCAAGTTCCAAGGTCCCTCCGTCATGTCGCTCGATCTTCTTCTCAAATATTAGCATTTCTTCTTCGCTAAACTCCGTGCCATTGGGAATAGCCCCCAAACCAATGCCACGCACAAGCTCATTTATTGCACTGAGTATCATTTTTCTTTCTTTATTTTCTATTTCCATACTTCACCATCTTAATGTGAATGTCCGCTTTGGGTCGAATACAGACACTATCAACTTCTGTATATTTTACGACCCAATTTAATCATGCGAGAAAAACCTACTTATTGCCCACCTCAATTCGCCGCTTTGAGCCGGTCTTGGAGCTTATCCATAGCCGCTTCGATGTGCGCCCCGTTCTGGTGTGCGTACTTCTCTACCATGGACAAGGTTTTATGACCACTGATCCGCTTTACCGTGGGCAGGTCCACGCCTGCCTGAACCAAATGAGTGATAGCGGTATGGCGCAAGGTATGCCGGACCACCTTCTCAGGGTCCAGTTTCGCGTTCTTGACAACCCGGCGAAACACCCTTTCAATCGCCACGGTGTGGCCCGTCTTGGAACCCACGGCAGGAAACAACCATTCTTGGCCCGGTTCCGCCGTCTCAATATACCCTCTCAAGAACTCCGCCAGTTCATTGGTCATGGGTTGTGTCCTGGCCCCCGCCTTGGCATTCGGGATGTAAATGGTTTTCCGTTCAAGATCGATGTGCTCCAGCCGGATTGAAAGGATTTCCATTCGGCGCATACCGGTTCCCAAGCCAATCACAATGAACGGATAGATGTGCGGGTTCTGGTCTTGCTTGGCCGCCTCAACCAATCTGGCAATCTGTTCTGTGGTGAGGTAGGTGATTCGTCCGGGGTTTTCTTGAAGCCTCTTGATCTTTGCAGGCCGATGCTCCCACCATCCCCACTCAATCCCCTTATTGAACAGGTGAGACAGCACCGCCAAGTCGCGGTTGACCGTTCCGGGAGCGACTTTAGAGGTCAGCCGCTTTTTCTTGTACCGCTCAATATCGAATGAACCGATTTGCACCACCGGCTTGCTTTTAAAGAAAGGGACCAGATTCTGATTCAAACGCATCTTTTTCATCTTGAGGTCCTTGCCACCCTCTTCTTCCATCCTCTTGAGGTACATTTCAGCCGCCTGATCAAACTGGAGGATCGTCTTCCTTCCCTTGGGCAGATTCAAACGGCCTTTCCGCGCATCGGACCGGACCTGCTCGATGAACTCTTCCGCCTGCTTCCGCGTGACACCCTCTGACTCCTTCCCAATGACACGGTGAACCCGTTGCCCGTCCACCATAATGTTTACGGAGTATTTCCCATCACTATTGGTTAGGCGGTCAAAGGTAATCCCATGCTCCTGGAGACGGCCTTCCGAAAGAAGCTTCCGAATATTCGGGCGGGTGAGTTTAGTGAATTTCAAGGCCATAGCTTCTCCTAAAACGGAGGTTCTAATTCTTTTTGCTTTTCCATTAGTATCTTGTGCAGTTGATTTTCATCAATATCACCACTTATCACTTTCTTGAAACTATCAAACTCTTCTTTTAATACATCAAGGTTCATATAGGCCAAGTCTCCGTCCTCAATACGTATTCCATCTTCCATGTATTCTGAATAACGCCAATAAACTTGAGTCTCACAAATTAATTTCCAAATCAATTCCTCCTCATATGTGAGTAATGACGGAAGTTTCCTGGCTAACAACACAAACCGGATGGCATCATTTAAATCCCAAACAGACTCTGCGGCTTCAAAAATGGTTAAATGATTTTGAGGGTCGATGGAGAGAGGTTCCTTTTTAATTGCCTGATCCACCACCCATTCAATGAAACTGCTCAGAGTTCGCCTTTGCTTGCGAGCCGCCAGTTCCGCCGCAAACTTCAGTTTGGGGTCCAAACGAACTTGGACAATCTCCGAGCGCGTCAATTTCCCTCCTCCACCCTTCTTGGATTTTGATTTCTTCTTGCTTGCCATGTGTCCTCTTGGGCAAAAGTTCTCTATAACTCGAAATCATTCTACCATTACACGTGGTGTTTGACAATACACTTCTACATGCCTTATAATTGCTTTAAGTTTGAAGCAGTTATCGGAAACTTTGATGGAGCATCAGAATGACCAAGTTTGTAGAAGTAGTGATTTTCCCCGATGGACGGATGGACACCACCAATGCGTCAGAATACTTGGGCTTGAGCCAGAAAACGCTGGCCATGATGCGGTGTCAGGGAACCGGGCCGACTTACATCAAACGAGGCCGGGTTTTCTATTACAAGGATGATCTGGACGCATGGTTACGTAAAGGTGGAAAACGCCTGAGCACGGCTCAAACCGCCTCTTTTTCCGGTGAGTAAAATGGCCAAAGCCAAGGGTGTGTTTTTGGAAAAGCCCCTGATTTTCTCCAAAGCCTTCAACGACCTTGCTGGTACCGCCTCCAAGGTGCTGATCTGGTTTTATTACCGGCGAAAGATGGTTAATCAGGGTACCCCAAAACGTGAAGATTGGGACGTTGCCAATAACGGCGAAATCGTTTTTCCTTACGCGGATGCAAAAAAAAGGTTTGGCCTCACCGCCCCCAGGTTTCAAAGGGCCTTGGAAGATCTGGTCGCAAAAGGCTTCATTGATATCAACCACCATGGGGGCGGAATGGTGGGGGATACGTCCACGTATTGGATCAGTGACCGCTGGAAGCTGTATGGGAAGGAGGGTTTCGTTCATAAAACAATTCCCAAAGATACCCGTGGTTTGGGCTTCACACCCGAAAACTGGCCAGACCGAACAGGTAAAAATAGAAGGCCGAAAACAAAAACAGGTAACGAAAACGTTACCAGGACAAGTAACAAAATCGTTACTCATTCACCCAAAACCAAGGGAAATCGCAGTAACAAAAGTGTTACTGGGGAAAAGGGAGTTATCCTCCTATTTGCAAAGGGCCAAGAGTCATTCGGCTATTACTCCCGTTGCCAGTAACAAAACCGTTACTATTCTATAGGTTTCCACTCCATAGGGAGATGCGGCGGGTGCAACATTCAAAAAGCATGCTTTGCTGGTTTCCAAACGAATCCAGCCCACCCCCCTTAAGTTTGGTTCCCATTATCGGGCTTTCGCACAAGCCTCAAAACATCCAAGGAGGTTACTAAGGATTGCTTACAAAACATGACATTTGTAAGGCCGGGACAGGGCAATCGATGACAGGAGACGGTTGATCTTCCGCCTTCATCAAAACCTTTCCGCCCTGATGCAAGAGGAGTTTTTGGAGTCCATAAAAAGGAAGAGCGGCAAAGGCCCTCCTGGAGTTTCTTTACTCCATAAAAAGGGCGGATTTATTCAGGGCGGGCAGGAGGTGGTGTCCACCTTCTGTGGCATTCAAGCACAAAACCAAGCGACAGGAGAGGGCTTTGATATAAACGTGGGGTGCTCAGGTTGATCCGGAAACATGGAAGAAGACATGCACTCTGTTGGATAACCATCAACGAAATTTTTGAGCAAGCCCCCCACCCCCGGAAAAACAGGCCCCCCGCGAAACATGCGGTCCCCGGCACATGTAATTTTTTAAAAATTCCAAAGAGACCCACTTGCACCCTCTTAATAGAATGAATCATGGGTTACACCTAAAGGGGTGATCTTTTTACGATGCCGCGTACCATACACAAGCTTCCATAAAGATTATGCTTCTATATTCCGAATCTGCAATTGACTCTATGGTACTCATATTGTTTAATCGGCCTGTAATTGCCCGATTCATGTGAGGGGGAGTTGTGGTATGGCAACTGGCA
Source organism: Nitrospina gracilis 3/211 (assembly GCF_000341545.2). Classification (NCBI taxonomy): domain Bacteria; kingdom Pseudomonadati; phylum Nitrospinota; class Nitrospinia; order Nitrospinales; family Nitrospinaceae; genus Nitrospina; species Nitrospina gracilis. Next base: position 1,116,921 of record NZ_HG422173.1, on the reverse strand, counting down.
AACGGGGGCGGCCGAAGGGATCCACGAGTACGAAAGCAAAGACCAAACGCAAGGCCACGAAAGCCAAATCCGCCACCCTACCTAAAGCCCGGCGCGCCAATCAAACGCGCAAAAAACCCATCGACCAGTACGCCCACCGTGACAAAGAACGGGTGAACAATCCGCCGCCGGTCGGCCTGGTGACGCCCACCACGGACAAACCCTCCGGCAAGAAACAATACCAGTACGATCCCCACCTGGACCTACAGTTGGTGTGGGCGGGCAAGGCGGAGCATATCAGCTTCGAGGTGCCCACGGTCTCCCTGCACGTCCATGAGCGCATCGATCCAAAAACCGCCAATGAGGCGGTGAAGAAAAAGAACGGCAACGGACATGGGCAGATGCCCCTGTTCGAGACTCCGGGGGAAAACCCAGGCTTGAAAGACGCACTGGATTTCTACCAGCACAAGCACGGCTGGTCCAACCGGCTCATTGCCGGGGACTCGCTGGTGGTGATGAACTCACTACTGGAGAAGGAAGGGCTGGGCGGGCAGGTGCAGATGGTGTACATCGATCCGCCTTACGGCATCAAGTACGGCTAGCACTTTCAGCCTACCGGCAGGTTCAAAAATGTGAGCGCATTATCCGAAAATTACAATGAAACGGACAGGCCGAGGCCTATTTCGCTAAAAACTGCGCATGGAACTCAGTTTGAATCAAAAACATTCCGGTTTTGCGACCACTCACAAACAGCAAAGTGACAGCAATTACCGAAGTTGAATATGGACACACTTACAAAGAAAGAAAGAAGTGTCCTGATGTCGAAAATCAGGAGCAAAAACACAATGGTGGAGGTGCAGATAAGAAAATTTCTCTGGGGGCTTGGATACCGCTATCGACTTCACCGCAAGGACTTACCGGGAACCCCCGACATTGTATTTCCGTCCAAATTCAAGGTAGTTTTGGTACACGGCTGCTTCTGGCATGGGCACAAATGCCGAAAAGACAAACTCCCAAAGACCAGAAAGAAGTATTGGAGCGAAAAAATCGAAAGAAACAAAAAAAGGGACTCCAACAATCTAAGGAAACTAAAAAGGCTTGGATGGAAACCGTTTACGATCTGGGAATGTCAACGCAAAGACGAAAAGGTCTTAAAAAAACTGATAAAATTTTTATCGAAATAAGCCGGTCATAGGTTTACATGTAAACAAGATTGTCGTATCCTCTTGTGAAGATAATTAAAGACCTTGACCCTCCGTTCTGTCATGCCTCAAATCGCAAAAGAACCGAAAACCAAAAGAGCCGCTGCCATAAGAAAATGTCAGTCTGAGCGCCGCAAACGGCTAAAGACCTTAACGATCGAAGTGGACAAAGAAACTCACGGCAAAATCAAAATGTTGGCAAACATCCGGCAAACTACTTTGCAAGGCCTTCTGTTCGATACGCTCAAATCGTTGCTCGATTCTCAGAGTAATCTCTTACCCCGTCCTTGGAGCGTTTTAGAGCCTTTGAGGGAGGAATCGAAATGCGAAAGAACGCACGTGAGCCTTTTTTCAGGCTGCGGCGGCATTGATTTGGGATTCAGGCAAGCCGGATTTAAAACTGTTTTCGCCAACGACCTAGACCCAGATGCGTGTTCAACGTATCGCTCCAACCTAGGAGAGATTGTAGAAGGGGACATTCATACCGTGTCCTTGCCGCGCATGAGGAAAAAGCTGGACATCCTTTCTGCCGGATTCCCCTGCCAGCCCTTCTCTAACGCAGGCTCTCGGAAAGGTATTAAGGACAAGCGCGGCACTCTTTATCAAACTGCGCTGGAAGTCGTTGAAGAGCTAAAGCCCAGGGCTGTGGTCTTCGAGAACGTTCGGGGTCTTTTATCTTTCAAGACCGAAAAGAAGCTATTAATCGAAGAGATTTGCGAGCACCTTGACTTTTTGGGCTACGATGTCCTATTCAGCCTTGTGGACGCCTCAAAACACCACGTCCCTCAAAAAAGATTGCGGGTGTTCATGGTCGGGATAGAGCGCGCCAAGAAAAACGGGCGATTCTCCTTTCCCGCCCCTGTGGAAAGGAATGATCTCACGCTCAAGCATACAATACTTGATATTTGTCAGAATACACAGAATCAGCAGGAACTTATACAGTTAAACCCCCAAGCGATCCATATCGGCTCGATGGTTCCGGAGGGAGGATCGTGGAAGAGCATTCCCTACGAAAAACTCCCGGAAAGATTGAAGAAAATCGCAGACAACATGGAAAAATACCGCTGGCCAAACTTTTATCGCCGTTTTCATCGCAATGAAGTAGCCGGAACGATAACAGCAGCATTTAAGCCAGAGAACGCTGGCGTTTGGCATCCCTTAGAGCAACGCGTATTCTCTGTAAGAGAGATCGCACGCATCCAAAGCTTCCCTGATTGGTTCAGATTCGAAGGCAGAAACATTAAATCGAAATATCAGCAAATTGGCAACGCGGTGCCTCCGCGTCTGGCCTACGAGTTGGCGGCGCAAATAGACAAGACCTTGAATGGTGAGGATTTACGCGGCGAAAGTGGTCTTCTAACCTTCGAGCAATTCGTGAAGACAGGAAAACCTCTTCGCGCTTGCGACCGAGATGTTGTCTTTTCAAAAAGCGGCGCTTCCAATAATGAAGGGTAAGCATGCTCGAGGTTTTCCATGAGTTGTTATTTAAACCCCAAGATGATCGAACTGTCGTTCAAACGATTGGCCCCCATTTCAAGCGCCGGCAAGAAGCCCTTGGAGCGCACATCGGCCCTCATGTATTTTCTTGCCTTTGATGCGGCGGTCAAAAAACTCGGTTGCTGTCCCTTAGACATGAACCCTAGGTCCATCAAGGGAAAGAACAACAGACAAGTCATGGAGCTTGAATTCATCAAGCTTATGCAGCTAAAGCCGTCTGAGGACAAGGAAGCCCGCCACGTGGTCGTGCTCGGCAAGGTTGAAAAAGGAGGGACTCCTCCTGAAAAACGGATTTCCTCGAATTTTTTCACGGTTCCGGTCAAAAAAGCTTCAGAATCTGCCGAAGCCTGCAACTATCCAAACCGGCCCGCCCCTCTCCTAAAAATGGGATCTGCAGCCGCGCGCATCAAATGGGGAATAGACTACCACAACGATTGGAAAACGAACCTTCCGAAACTTTTGGTGGAACTGAAGGGAAACACCCCGTTTACCGATCTAGCAGTATTCGTCACCAGGAATGATCCGATTCCGAAGGATTACACCAAAGTCCATGAGGCACTGTCTTTTGCTATTCGCAATCGTTTTGGGCAAGATTTGGCCACCTTCTGGGAGAAGCGCATGGACGCAGAGAAGGTTTTTGTCAAGCATTGCGAAGATCCTTTCCGATCTTCATACAGCGACCCGCTTACGGCGGACGCTTTCACAATGGAATGTAACGGAAGCGACAGGGCCGCGCTTAAGACCCTTGACAAGGATGTTCTTGCCGACAGAATAGTCTATCTGGAAGGTTTGCTAGACGCCCAGGACATCGAATATCAATCGATTACGGATTAACGGATCGGAGGATCAATGACGACCCGCCCTTCTTTTTTATTGGAAAACCCAGAACCCCCAAAAATCCGTCAACGCTTGTACAACGGAAGAAAGCTTATGGTTTGGGACGGGAAGGTCAACATTTCATCAATACTAGGTTGGGTCGATAATCCCCGGATCGAACTCGCAAAGAAGACTATGCAGGAAAAAGTCGGATACCGGGCTTTGTCTCAAGACGAAGTCTTCGAATTGATGAAGAACAGCCCTGAGGTTAAACTTAAGGAGCTTCGGGACGACATAATTAAAAACGGTCTACGCGAACCACTCACGCTATCGTTCCAAGGCAAGTTACTGGACGGGAACCGTCGCTTCTTTGCCATTAAATATGCTTTAGAAATTATGACGGTGGCGGATCCGAATAAGCAAGACCTTGAAACTATCGATGTTCACGTTTTAACAGAAGAGGCGTCCGAGGAAGACGAACAGAACGTTTTGGTCGAGGAGAACTTCTCCGCCTCACTAAAAATCGAGTGGCCCGAGTACGTCAAGGCCTTGAAAGTGGTTGATGCCCACGAATCCGGCCTTGACATCAATGACATCTCAAAAAAATACAGTTGGGCAAAGTCTAAGATCAAACAAACTTTGAAAATACACCAAATAATCACGGATTATATCACTTTTGCCACTGCAGACGTTGATCCCGAGGACGAATACGGAGGCGGATTGGGTATGACGGAGCAGGATGCCGAGAACGAAGCGGCCAAGAACTACCAGTTTTTCAACGAAGCCCAAAAGTCGTTTTTCGAGCAACTGAATACCGAAATTGACTTCAAGATACAGTTTTTTAAGTGGATACACGAAGGCAAATTTTCCAGCTTCCAGGAAGTCCGTATTGCCTACAATGCATGGAGACATCCGGAAGCAAAAGCCGCACTGCTTCAGCCGGATCCAACAGCCGCCAAATCGGCAAAGGCAATTCTGGACTATAACACCCGTGTCGTTAAAAGCACAGACGAGGCGGTGGGCCGCATAGACAACTTCGTAAAGTTTCTAAGAGAGATGACAGCCCAACAGATAGATATAATTCCTGAAGCCTCTCTCGAAAACCTGAAGGAGTCACTCGAGCTTGTCATAAAAATGGGGGAAGCTACATCGAAGAAATGACATGAAGTTATCCGTAGTCGACAACGAAGCCCGTCTGGAATGCTCCGCCATGGAGCAAATTAAGATCAAAACAAAGCTCAACAGCCGGTTAGGTGGAAATTTAAAAACTGAGAAAGAAGTCCTCATCTTTCCGGCTAGCGCGCTGCCTCTCGTGCGCGACCTCCTGGAAGGTGGCGAAAAGACCCCAGAGGCAGAGAACGCATTCAAAAAGTTTGATGGACACACTGAAGCCAGAAAAAGGATTCTGGAAATACTTGAGAACGGCACTTCCGACAACGTCCCCGAAGTGTGGGAAAAATGTTTGGACCCGGCGCAATCATTCGCTGTTTCGGCTATGGTCGTGCCCAATCTTCTGGGGCTTTGCCTGTTCGACGAACAAGGTAGTGGCAAGACCGTAGTAACAATTGCAGCCTTCAATATTTTAAAAGAATCGGGCAAGATCGATGCAATGATCGTAGTTTGTCCTAAGACAATGGTGAGCGAATGGCCGCAGGATATCGAGAAGTTTCTTCCAGGCAAATACCGAATTTCCACCGCTGCGGGTGGTCGACGCGAAAAGTTTGAAACGGCGCTTAAGGAATTCGATGTCCTAGTAACGAATTACGAAGGCGTTGACCATATGCAGGTAGCGCTCACTGCCACGGCGGAGAAGACGCGTTATCTTCTGGTCGTTGACGAATCCTATTACGTCAAAAATACGGAATCCCTACGTTCCGAAGCCGCCGGAAGGCTACGTGCCTCGTGTGCCAGATGCTTCGTCTTGTGTGGAACCCCTGCGCCGAACTCTCCCTACGATCTAATAAACCAGTTTAATCTTGCCGATACCGGGTACACCTTTGCCGGGTTTAAAAAAACAAAGGACGCGGAGGCGGATCGGGAAGCCATATCGAACCTGGTCGAAAATAAGGGCGCCTTAATAAGAAGATTGAAGAACGAGGTTCTCCAAGATGTTCCCGAGAAAAACTTCCACGTTGTTCGAATTCCCCTGAAAGGCCGACAGGCTCTATTATACGAAAAAGCGCGCTCCGAGTTGGAGCTTGAACTTCGCTCGCTCGATAACACCAAGTTTAAACGAGAGCTTGCCACTTATTTTCAGCGGCGGGCAATATTGCTTCAAATATGCTCAATTCCTTCAATGGTAGATCCCACAAACACAGACGTTCCCGTGAAACACGAGTATTTGGACGGCTTGCTTGGTGATTTGATTTCCAAGGGACGCAAGGTCATCCTATGGTCGTTTTATAAAAATAGCATTGACGACCTAATGGGCCGTTACGCGTCCTATGCCCCCGTTCGAATAGACGGGTCTGTTGGGGTGGAAGAACGCAGAGAGGCAGTGCGGCGGTTCCAGGAAGACCCGGAAAGGATGGTGTTCATTGGTAACCCTGCGGCTGCAGGTGCCGGTGTTACGTTGCACGCTTCCTACGATGCCGTTTATGTTTCTTATTCGAATCAGGCCGCGCACTACCTCCAGTCCCTCGACCGCATCCACCGACGCGGACAAAAGTCGCAGGAGGTCAATTACTATCTCCTAGTTTGCGAGGGAACTATCGAAGAAACCGAGGTGGTCAGGCTTAGAGGCAAGGAGTTACAACAGCATTCTCTTTTGGGAGACCACATCCCTTGGCCCGCGTCTTTGGACGAGGCTTTGAAGGAGCTAACCGCAGACTAGGTCTTTTATGATGAGCTACGTATGGATAATCGACTCCTCCTTGGCCCCACACCTGCGCGGAACCACAGGAATATCGCCGTCATACGTGATACCAAGAGCGCTCGTGCCCGAAAAACCGGAAGATCTCGCCGGCGCGAGGCTCTGGATTGTCCTGAGAGCTGCGCGAGGAGACTCCCTTTTTGGAAAAGTTTATGTAGATTTGGTAGAAATTTTCGAGGATGGCATGAACGCTGGAGACTTTTGCCTGACCGTGGATCTTTCGAAATCCTTGGCATGTTCACGAAAATTGAACATCCCTGTCCACTCCTTTAAAACCCCTTTCACAGGTGGGTTCAAAGAAGGCCTCCACAAAGCTGAAGAAGAAATCGATGAGCGGCTGACCGAAGTCTTGGAACGCAACCTTACGGTAAGGCTACAAGGGTTCCCAAATAAGCTTTTCAATAAAGCGAAGGTTTTCCCCTTGAAGGGAGACGCTTCATGCAAAGCCCATGCGTTGATCGCGGCAACGACCGCGACATTTTGCCTGGACGAGTTGTGGGGTTCCGGCAGCAAGACTAGGATCCCCCCGTTCGCCAATTTCGCTTATCAATGGCTTACGAAGCATCATGACAACGAAGCAACTCCGGAGATGAGGAAGGCGCTTTCCGATGCCGACCCAACTACGAATCATGCCAATAAAAACCGGCCGCCAATAAAAACCATCGCGAGAAAAGAGCCGTTCCCGTTGTCGATATCAAGCTCTTGCCAATAGCCCCGGAAAGAATATTCGCCAGGCGATTTGTAGCTAAAGACCCTACTGGCATCGATTATGCCGAGGCTTTTGAAAAGACAGAACATGCGGAAAAGAGACACCAAGATATGTTGAGGGAGATTGTATCGAGATTGCTATCTATTGGCCTTAGCCCCCTGCAGTCCTCTTCAATAGACTTGTTCCTTCAACTTCGCGAAAAAAATTTTATCTTCGAGTTAAAAACGGCGACTCTAGACAATCTGACCAGCCAGTGCGCCAAGGGGCTTTTTCAGCTTGCTTGCTACGAGGAGGCCTTAAAAAGCAACGGTTACAAAAATACCTGCCGCGTCCTTGTCGTGGAATCAACGGGGCAGTTGAAGCTAAATTCCTACATCCTCAAGGTACTAGGTTCTTTCGATGTTTACGTGTTTTTCTATAATTCAGAAAAAACTTGGCCACAAAAAGTATCGAGAGACGAGGACCCCTTGGAAAATTTCTTGTGTTTTGAGTCTATGACATCGTTGAAAAGCCATTGATCAGCCTGTCAAATGTGAAATTGCCAAAATTTTTCTGAGTACATAAAGTAGCTATCGAAGGATATCCCGAGCAGAAAACACACTTAAAGAAATCATTTTGGGAATTGCTTTCAGGTGGACGAATTGCCATCCGTCTCCGAAGAAATACGAAGAGATTCTAATTTTCCCCAAAAGGATATTGAGAAAAAACATCATGTATTTGTTCGACCGAAAAGCACTATAGAAAATTTATTTCAATTGAATTGGAACATATTGTAGTTCTTCCATTTCAACAGATTTAATTAAGTATTTCAATCAAACGGGATCTAAATCATGGCGGTATGGTTAATTAGAGCTGGAAAGCTTGGGGAAGATGAAAACACAGCCTTGGAAAAAGGCTTGGCGATTATTGGTTGGCGTAGCATGCCCGATGTTTCAAAAGTCTCCTCGTACGAGGAAATGAAAAACATACAGCAGAAATTTTATCCAGACAAATCGCCCTCTGCCATTGCGAATCTCGCTGCTCAGATTTGGGCTTTCTCCCAAAAAATGCAAAAAGGGGATATTGTTGTCCTTCCATTGAAAACCCATTCCACCATCGCCCTGGGGAAAATAACCGGGGATTATAAATATCTGGATGGACGCCATACCCGGCCTGTGGAATGGATTCGAAATGACATACCAAGGAGCGATTTTGGTCAGGATCTTCTCTATTCTTTTGGTGCCTTCATGACCGTTTGCCGGATCAAGCGAAACGATGCTGAGGACCGCCTTAAAAGTATGCTCAAGGGCAAGGCGGATCCCAAGTTCACGCCTGGACGAGATATTCTAGTCACTCCTGAGGGAGAAATTGGCCCTGAAGAGGACCCTCAAGTTGATTTAGAGGAGCAAGCCTACGACCAGATTCGCAGGATCATTGAATCCAAATTCAAGGGGCACGGCCTGACTCGATTGGTCGAATCCATTCTAAAAGTGCAGGGTTACCAAACCTGGCGGGCTCCAGAAGGCCCTGATGGGGGCGTGGACCTACTTGCTGGTCATGGGCCAATGGGATTCGATCCACCCCGCATTTGTGTGCAGGTGAAATCCGGGGGAGTGCAAAACGACTCTGCCATAAGGGAACTGGAAGGCGTGATGAGCCGGATGGGGGCGGAACAGGGGTTATTCGTGTCTTGGGATGGATTCAATAAGACGGCCCTGACAAGCAATAAAGAACTCTTTTTTAAAGTCCGCCTATGGGATGACAAGAAATTGATGTCATCCCTTTTGGAGGATTTCGATAAAATGCCGGATGAAATTCAGGCGGAACTGCCCCTCAAGCGGATTTGGGTTGTCGTCCAAGAGGGCGATTAAAATGAATCCAATTTTGTGTGTAATTCCTGTGTAATCCTTCCCGGAAAAGGGGCGATTTTACGGGATTTCGCTGGACTCCCTGAAAACCGGGAAAAAGTTCTAACTCTAATTATTCCGAAGGTTTTAGAATCATCGGGAAATTTCCCGAAAAATTTGTTAGTTTACTTCTAATCCGTAGGTCGGGCGTTCGAATCGCCCCAGGCGCGCCACCTCAAGGGAAGGAGCGGAATGATGACAATTAATTCTAAGAATTTACGAATTCTGGTTTTTCTTGGTTTTCTTTTTCCAACGTTCCCATTGTCAAGTTATGCAGATTCCAAGTCTGAGGATTTATCCCACTCTGTAGCTACTTTATCTACAATGCTTAGAGTAGCAGAGGCCGGGGACTGGGAGAGATACGTCGACGAATTTTACGGAGAACAACATAAATTCAGATCATCCTCAGATCGGGAGAAATTGATTTTAAGATTTAGAGCAAAGTGGGGAAGCAAGGTAATAGCAGGATTAAGAGAAGCCTCTCGAGTAAAGCCTCATTTGAGTAAAGATGGCAGCAAGGCCATTTTTCAGCTAAAAAACGGTAAGTTTATTCTGTACAAAAATGAAAAAGGTGATTGGATGTTTCATTTATGATTCAACCTTCCAATCCCACCCAGGTCCTCACCCCAACAAACGGTTCACAATTTTCACTGCCCGCGGCAGAGATTGAACTCCTCGCTAGCGGCGACAAAAAGTGGAACATGTCCGACTGCAAATTCTAAGTCCTATAACTACCTTTTAAAGAGGTTCGAGTTACCCTCTAAAACCCTTATTGTGTGGCAGGGTTGAATCGGTTCATTTATAATTATCGGGTAGTGGAAACCTGCGAACTTTATAACTCAGTTTATAAAACAATAAAAAAGACGTTGGCAATACGTTTAATTTTCCTGGTTTAAAGTAACGTGGACTGATTTCCAATCCGCAGGTCGGGCGTTCGAATCGGCCCAGGCGCGCCATTTCTCTGGGGAGATGGCCCCTTTACGCAGGAATGGAACATGGACGGCAACCTTTAACTTAGGAGTCGGTATGACCACCGGAAACACCGTAGGCGACCAGATGAGCAAGACCCTGTTCTTCACGGGACCGGAAACCACCGCCTTCGACGCGGTGGACAAGATGTACCAGAACAAGGTGAGCGCCCTGCTCATTAAGATTGACGGCGAATTCAAAGGTATCTTCACTAAAACCGACTGGATGCACCTGACCATGGGAGGCCAGGCCGACCCGCACAAGGTCAAAGTCGGAGACATGATGAGCTCGCCCATCATCACCATCGACCGCAAGGAAACCGTGGGGAAAGCCACTATGATCATGGAAGAGAAGGTCATCCGCCACCTCGCTGTCACTGACAACGGCAAGATCGTCGGCATGCTATCGGTGAAGGACCTCGAGAAGTTCTATTACAAGATGCACCAGAAAACCAATTTCTGACGCCCTCGTTACCATTCGGCCCCCATGTAAAAAAGTTTTGCCTTCTGGCCCGGTCCCGGCCTGAATGAGGCCCCCCCCGCCTGCGTTGCCTTCAAATCCAAAAGAGGTGTATATTAGAAAAACCGCTCACTCTGGATGGCAGACGATGCCGAACCAAATTCACCAGATAGACAGCCCACTCCAACATCAAATGCATTTTGCTGCATTTTCAAAAGCCCTCGTGGCGTTCCTGTTTTTTCTTTTCGCCTCAACGCCCCTCACCTCTTCCGCCGAAGCACCCCGGATCCTGAACGGACATACGGGCGCAGTGCAGTACGTGGTGGTATCTCCGAACGGCAAATTTATCGTTTCAGCGGGAGGCGACGGGGCACTCATCCTATGGGACGCCCGCACAGGGGACAGGTGGAAAACCTTGAGCGGGCACAATGGAGCGGTGAACGCGATCGCCATTTCCCCTGACGGGAGATCGCTCGCAACAGGCGGCGCGGACACACGGATCAAGGTGTGGGATATCCAATCCGGAAACGAAGTGCGGTCGGTTCCCGGCCATTTCGATGAGGTCACCGGCGTCGCCTTTTTTCCGGACGGGACGCGCCTCATCTCCAGCGGGCTCGGAGAATCCGTCATCCTGTGGGACATACGAACAGGACAACCCTTGCGCGTGTTCGCCGATCAAAACGATTCGGGGTCGGAGTTCGTTGCACTGGAACCGGTGCGATCGGTGGCCGCTTCTCCTTCAGGCAAGACGCTGGTCACAGCCCAAGGCGACGCGCTGAAACTGTGGGATGCCTCGACCGGCACGCGCCTGCGCGTTTTCTCGCGTCACAACGGAAAACTTTTCGCCGCGGCGTTTTCTCCCGACGGCAAAAGCATCGCTTCCGCAGGACAGGACGGTACAGTCCGGCTGTTCTCCACTGCCACGGGGGAACTCCTGTATGCGTTGAAAGGACATAATGAAAAAGTGAACGCGGTTGCCTTTTCCCCGGAAGGCGCGCATCTGCTCTCTGCGGGAACTGACAACACGGTCCGATTATGGAAAACAAACGACGGCACCCTTCTTCACACTTTTGAGGGTCACACCAAAGAAGTCACTTCAGTCTCCTTTTCACCGGACAATCGATTCGTCGTTTCGGGAAGCGCCGATCAAACGGTACGGTTATGGGATCTCGCACCGCACATCGCGCCCACCGTTGTGGCGGAAGCACCCAAATCCGAAACCACGCCAAAAACGGAAACGTCCGCTCCCGAATCGGGCCCCAAATCCCAAACGCCCACTCCACCTGTGGAGGAGTCTCCCGATACCGAACCGCCGACCATCGTCATCACGTCGCATGAAATCCTGCGCGGCATCGTGGTGGTGCCGGCGCTTCCGGAAACGTTCGTCGAAGGCCGCGTGACCGATGAAAGCGGCGTCGCCCGCGTCACCGTCAACAACCGTCCTGCGCGCGTGGACGTGTCCGGCAATTTTTCCGCCGGCGTGCCCCTGCAGGAAGGCAAAACCAAGGTCACCGTCATGGCCGAGGACACACGCGGCAACCTGGCGTGGGAAACCTTCTGGGTGGAAGGCGAGAATCCCGTTAAGAAAGAACGGGTGGCGGAGAAACCCAAACCCAAATCGGTGGACGCCAACGACGGCCATTTCCACGCGCTCATCATCGGCATCAATCAGTACCGCCACCTGCCGCCGCTCAAAACCGCGGTGCACGACGCCCAGGAAGTGGACCGCATCCTGCGCGATCACTATGGATTTGAGACCACGCTGTTGATCGATCCCGGCCGCGATGCCATCATGGACGCGTTCAACGGCATCCGTCTCCGCTTGACGGCAGATGATCATTTTCTGATTTACTACGCGGGCCACGGCGAGTTCGACAAAACCGTCAACAAGGCGTACTGGCTTCCCGCTGACGCCCGGCCCAACAGCGACACGAAGTGGATCATCGTGGACAACATCACTTCCAACATCAAGCGGATGGCGGCCAAACACGTGCTGGTTGTGGCGGACAGTTGTTACTCCGGCACGCTGACGCGTTCCGCTCTCACGCGGCTGGCTACGGCTGAAGAAAAAAGGCGCTTTCTGGATAAGATGCGGTCCCGTCCTTCGCGAACCCTGATGGCGAGCGGCGGCAACGAACCTGTGGCCGACGGTGGCGGTGGCGGGCATTCGGTGTTCGCGCGCGCGTTCATTGAGGCGTTGCAACAGCCGGAGAGCCCCGTGTTCACCGCCGAACAGTTGTTCCACGACCAGATCAAGGAACGCGTCGCCGGGTCCGCACAGCAGGTGCCGGAATACAACATCATCAAAAACTCCGGCCATGAGGGCGGCGATTTCGTGTTCATCAAAAAATGAAAATGAATATGAAACGGATTTTTATTTTTTCGGCTCTGCTTTTCCTTCTGACGTTCCCCGTCGCGGGTTCAGCACAGGATGGAATGCTGTCGCTGATCAAGGAAGGACTGGACCCGACATTCAGCGGCACCACGTGCAGCGGCATTTTCGAGGTCCATCGTGGAAAAGATATCAAGCACTTGCGCGGCTTCCGCCTGTACGCCTGCCAGGGACGTTACACCCTGACTCTTGAAGGGAAACGGGGGGACGTGGTGACTTTGTTCGGCCGGAGCGGATTCGGAAAAGAAAACGGATTCCTCGTCATCCGTAAAACCGACGACCGCAAGGTGTGGCTGATCGATTTTGAAACGCTTCCCGAAGGTAACTGGGTGAAGCGGGGACCGATCGACCGGTCGGGAGGCCTGCACGTGTATTACCAACCCGCGCCCAATTTCAGCCAGAAAATCTCTTCCGTCAAATGGGGGCGCTGGTGGAACGGATCACAGCCGGAATGAATGGCGTCCGGCACTCTCTTCTCGCCTGAATACAAAGCTCTCTTTAATTTCAGGAACGGGGCGGCGACAGCAGAGTGTGCAACTCGACTTCCCTGCGCACCAGCCTCTCTTTATCTTCCTTGCGCAGTTTTTTTGATCGCCGCTTCGGCGCGTAGCGCCTGCGAACGGTCCCCCACGGTCTCCTGAAATACCAGCTCCGGCGGTCCCTTGCCGCGAAAAAACTTGGCCCCACGCGGACCACCGGAGGCATGTTCCGCCACGCGGCGTTCCACATCGTTGCTGACCCCCGTGTACAGGCTCCCATCCTGCGCCCGCACCAGGTACACCGACCATTCCGCCATCCGGCGTTTTTCTCCCAAAAAATTGTAAGTTCTGATATCCGGCATAAAACCAATCGGTGCTGATTTTAACCATACCCGTCTGCTGTTTTTTTACCAGAACATTGTGTTTGCACCCCATGGTTATGCTTCCGATCGCTTTTACCTTTCCCTGCTTGTTTTCACAGGTTTCTTTTTTTACCCTGTATACGTATGAACCAGGATTTTAAAATATTGGAAATGATCCATTCTTCGATCACACCGCTTTGCAAACGAACATTCCTTGCTGTGCTTCTCGCTGTTTTGCTGGCAGGATGTGGCAGTTCCCTGACCGGGGACTACCGAAGCCTCGACGACATCAAGGAATCCGGCAAGCTGGTGGTGCTCACCCGCAATGCGCCCACGACGTATCATTTCAATGCACAGGGCAATCCCACGGGACCCGAATACGACCTCGTCGCCGGCTTCGCCCAATCGCTGGGCGTCGAGCCGCAGTTCATCATTAAAAATTCGATGACTGAAATCCTCGACGGCATCAAGAAAGGCGAGGCCGACCTCGCCGCCGCGGGGATCACAAAAACCGAGGTGCGCGGCAGGCAGTTTCTGTTCGGCCCCACTTACCAGGAAGTGACGCAACAGGTCGTTTGCCGCCGCCGCAATGTGCAACCGGAATCGCTGAAAGAACTGATCGAGAAGAAAGTGAACCTGGTGGTGGCGGCGGGTACCAGTTATGAGGAAAACCTGGAACGCTTGAAATCCAAACATCCGGGTCTCAACTGGAAAGCCACCACCGACATGGACACCGAGGAAATCTTTGAGCAGGTGTGGGAAAAGGAAATCGACTGCACCGTCGCCGATTCCACCATCGTGAAGATCAACCGCCGTTATTATCCGGAACTCACCGTGCAGTTCGACAGCACCCAGCCCGAGCCCTTGGCGTGGGTCCTGCCACAGGGAGCGGACGAATTGAACGACGCCATCGCCGACTGGCTTGAAGAGTTCAGTCACAGCGGCGATTTTGATTCGGTGATGGCGAAGTACTACAAGTACATTCCCAAATTCGATTACGTCAACATCGCCACTTTCAAGCGTCATTTCCGCAACCGTTACCCGAAATACAGAAAGTTATTCGATAAGGCTTCGGAAAAATTCGGCCTGCCGCACAACCTGCTTGCGGCACAGGCCTACCAGGAGTCGCGTTGGAATCCGCGGGCGAAAAGCCCCACCGGCGTGCGCGGCATCATGATGCTCACGCTGGTCACAGCCAAGTCACTGGGTGTGAAAAACCGCATGGATGCGAAAGCCAGCATCATGGCGGGCGCGCAGTACCTGCATGAACTCAAGCAACGCTTCCGCAAGGAAATTCCGGAACCCGACCGCACCTACATGGCACTCGCCGCTTACAACGTGGGCCGCGGCCACATGCACGATGCTCAAAAACTGGCGCGCGATATGGGCAAGGATCCTTACTCCTGGGAAGAATTGCGGGAGGTGCTTCCCTTGCTCAGCCAGAAAAAGTATTATAAAAAGTTGAAATACGGATACGCCCGCGGCCGGGAACCGGTGCGTTACGTGCAACGCATACGGGACTACGCCAATATCCTGGCGCGGGAGTTGAAGTGATTGAATCACCCGTTCGCATGAGTCTGCATTATGGATAAAGTTCAGAAAAGCGATCAGGAATGGAAAGATCAGCTGAGTCCGGAACAGTACCGCATCTGCCGCCAGCACGGCACCGAACCGGCTTTCACCGGAGAGTACTGGAACACCAAAACCCCCGGCATGTATCACTGCGTCTGTTGCGACCAGCCGTTGTTCGACGCAGAAACCAAGTTTGACTCCGGCACCGGCTGGCCGAGTTTTCATTCCCCGCAGGGAGAGGACGCGGTGTCGGAAAAGGAGGACCGGACGCTGTGGATGCGGCGCACGGAGGTGTTGTGCTCGCGGTGCGATGCGCACCTGGGCCACGTGTTCAACGACGGCCCTGCCCCCACGGGCCTGCGTTACTGCATCAACTCCGCTTCGCTCAAACACAAATCATCCGGGTCCGGCGGCTGAAGGACCGGGCGGTTTTCCGACAAGCGGCCCGCACTCCATCAGTTATCCGTTCCATTCCTTTCGGGTTGTGGTATATATATCGTGGTCTCCACGAAGAAATTCCCTCTGTAAGGATGTGAACCCGAAATGCGAACGGACAGGTACAAGATCAAAATGGAAGACATTTCACCCTATCCCATAGAACGCTCCGCCGACTGCCAGGAGTGGGAGGATGTGTCCCACGAGGAGTTGGAATCCATTCTGGACTCGGCGCCGGAAGACAAGGTCAGAACCTTTCTGGGCGTGGTCCGAAACGGCAGCTTTGCCGCCCTGGACGGGTACTTCTACCGCATCCGTCCCCGCAGCTGACCCGCACCCACCGGCATGCCGCACAACCTGAACGTCGTTTTGCTGGAACCGGAGATCCCATCCAATACGGGGTCCATTGGCCGGTTGTGCCTGGCCACACAATCCACCCTCCACTTGGTGGAACCGCTCGGCTTCGAGATCACCGACAGCCGTCTGAAACGCGCCGGGCTCGATTACTGGCAGCACCTGGATGTGGTGCGGCACGCTGACTGGAACGCGTTTTTACAAACTCTGCCTCCCGACGCCCCTTGCATCTTTTTCTCCAAAAAAGCGAAAAAGCTTTATTCCGAGCACCGCTATCAGCCCGGCAGTTACCTGATCTTCGGCAAAGAAACGCTGGGCCTGCCGGAAGAATTGATCAATGCCCACCCAGAGACCGCCGTGCGCGTACCGCAATACGATGACCGCGTGCGGTCGCTGAACCTGTCGAATGTCGTCTCCATTGCCGTGTACGAAGCCCTGCGCCAGTTGGGCTACTGATCCACCCGTTTCAACCCTGCCTTTTTCAGATCTTTTTCAGCAATTTGTCACAACCCTCATTCCACAACATTAACCACATCTAATTAAAAAGTTTTAAGGCCGCCTTAAGGGTCTCTTAATTTTCACCTTCTATATTGAAAAGTGAAAAGGACACTCGACGCAACAAAGGGAGTTCGCAAAAAGTCACAGATCATTCACCCACAGGAAAGGAATCGATCATGCTTTATCACCGACCCCGTTTGAAACGGACTGAGGGAACCAGGGCAACGACGGTGCTGGCTCTGCTGACGCTGGGCCTGGTGCTGGCGTCCGCGCCGGCACTGGCGGCAAAGGACTGCCCGCAACCGCGCAAGACCAAAACCGCCCCGTCCAAGTTTCAGAAAATGGAGATTCCCAAAACCGCCAGTGCCCAGAACGGAGAAACCCTGTTCCAGAAATCCGCCAAACCAATGGCCTGCAAGATGTGTCACGGTGACAAAGGCGACGGCAAGGGGCCCCTGGGCAAGGCGCTGAAACCGGCTCCGCGCAATTTCACCTGCGCCAAAACGATGAACGACATTTCGCCGGGACAGATGTTCTGGGTCATCAAAAACGGCTCTCCCGGCACCGGTATGGTGGCCCACGGGAAGCAACTCAGCGACAAGGAAATCTGGGACCTGGTGAAGTACATCAATACGTCCCTTGCAAAATAAACCGCAATGCCAACCCGCTTCCATAGAGGAGGTGTCATCATGAAAACCCCAATGCTTCCGACACTCGCCGGAGCGATGGCGCTCTGGCTCGCCACCGGAACCGGTCTCGTCCAGGCAAAAGGCTATGAGGCTGTCGATGTGAAAAACGGCGGCACGCTGACCGGCACCGTGCTGTTCAAAGGCACGCCCCCGGACCCGATCATGGAGGACTTGTCCAAGGGAAAGAACGCCGAGTTCTGCGCACAGCACCCCGACGCCACGAAGGACGGAATGCGTCCACGGCATAAGGTGCAGGTGACGGACGGCAAACTCAACGGCGCCGTTGTGTTCATCCAGAACATCGACAAGGGCAAGGATTGGAAAGACGAGACCATTCAGTTCGATTTCAAGGACTGCGACATCTTCCCGAAGGTGTCTGTCGTCCGGCGCCCCCCGCGCGGAGTTCGTGAAGGCCTCGTGCAGATCGTCAACCAGGACCCGGACATTCTTCACAACCCGCACGGCTATGCAGTGAAGGGCGCACAGAGGAAGACGCTGTTCAACAAACCGCTTCCCAGCAAGGGAGACGTGGCCGATGTCACGAAGAACCTGATGCGCATGCGGCCGGGACGCGACCAGCATTTCTTCCTGCAGTGCGATCAGCACAACTTCATGGAAGCCGATGCGCGCGTGGTGTGGAATCCGTACTACGCGGTCACCGGGAAGGACGGCGCGTTCACGCTGGATCAGGTTCCCGCCGGTACTTACAAAATCACCGCGTGGCATCCCTACGTCGGTGAGGTAACGAAGGAGGTGACCGTCGGCGCCGACGGAACCGCGAATCTGGACTTCGAGTTGACTTCGAAGTGAGTCACCTCCCCTGAACCTCCCTGGTGCGGCGCCGGGCTTCGGTCCGGCGTCGCCTTCCCCCTTATTACAAATTCCCCACGCGCTGCCTGTTCAAAACAATGGTTGAATCAACCGGATTGAAGGAGTATAACTCGGGACAGAAGTGACCGCGGTTGATTCACCCGTTGAGACACTCGTATGATATCCCGCCTCTTTATCCGACGCCCATCCCGGCTTATTGTTTTGGTCCTGTGTTTCACCTTGCTTGCCTGCGGACCTTCTTCGGAACGCAAGGACAGCGGAATCCCCCCCGAGGCCGTGAAGGAGTTGATCCAGTATGCTAGGGCAGGAAATATTGCCCAAATGGACATGTGGGTGGCCGGGCACGGCAAGGACCCCGATACACTGGCCGTGGCCCTTCTCGCAGCGGTGGAATCCGACGCGCGCAGTGCGGCTTCATGGCTGGTCAACCGCGGCGCTCCCGCTACGGCTTCCGATTCCACCGGCTTCACCGCTCTCATGCACGCCTCCCTGAATGGCAACGCCGAGCTGGCAACCTCCCTGATCAAACTGGGAGCCGATCCCCTTGCGCGGGATCATGACGGGCGCACGGTCTTGATGAGCGCGGTTGCCGGTGGCAATCACCACCTCGTGCAGACCCTTTTCCCCCTGAAAGTCGATCCAAACCACCGCGACCAGTTCGGCTTCACTCCCCTCATGTGGGCCGCCACCATGGGAGACCCGGCCATGGTGAAATTGTTGCTCGACAACAAGGCCGAGGTGGACCTTCGCGACCGCAACGGTTATTCGGCTTTATGGCTGGCCGCCATGCGCGATCAGTTGGAAATCGTGCGCCTGCTTCTGGACCACGGTGCGAAAACCAGCGTGCGAAACAACGACGGCTTCACCCTGCTTATGGACGCGGCGGTCGGTGGCAAGATGGACATCCTTCCCGTTCTTCTTCAACATGGCGCCAACATCAATGCCACAGACTCCTTCGGCCGCACCGCGCTCATCGACACCGCCTACCGCGGCCGTCAGGATATGGTT
This sequence comes from Nitrospina gracilis 3/211, assembly GCF_000341545.2. Classification (NCBI taxonomy): domain Bacteria; kingdom Pseudomonadati; phylum Nitrospinota; class Nitrospinia; order Nitrospinales; family Nitrospinaceae; genus Nitrospina; species Nitrospina gracilis. The sequence goes on along the minus strand of NZ_HG422173.1, from coordinate 1,097,912 downwards.
CACCTGCTTGTGGAGCACGGTGCGAATGTCAATCTGCAGGACCACGATGGATTGACCGCCTTGATGGCCGCGTCCCTTCGGGGCGACGCGGAAACGGTACAGACTTTACTGGACAAGAAAGCCGACGTGCACGCCAGGGACCGTTTCGGCAGGACTGCGCTGGCGGGCGCCGTGCGAGGGGAACACGAACCGGTGGTCCGCCTTCTCGTCGATTACGGGGCGGATGTGAACACACGTGACGAACAGGGGATGACGCCGCTCAAGATCGCCGCCTCACGCGGACACCTCGGGCTGGTGCGGTGGCTGCTGGACCACGGAGCCACGCCCAAGTTCCGGAAAGACGAACCGTTCACTCCCCTCAACAGTGCCGCATTCGGAGGAAACCTCGAGATCGTAAAACTCTTTCTCAGCAAGGGAGCCGACGTCAACCAGGCGGACAGCCGGGGCCTGACACCGCTGATCAGCGCCGCCTTCGGCAATCATGGAGACACAGTCCGCCTGTTGTTGAATAAGGGCGCGGACGTCAATCAACAAGCGAACAATGGCTGGACCGCTCTCATGAGTGCCGCGTTTGAGGGCAACCGCGAGATCGTGCAACTGCTTCTGGAACGAGGAGCCAATCCACAAGCGCGCACACAGGATGGATGGACCGCCGCCCAAAGCGCCCGTCTGGGCGGGCATGCCGAACTGGAAAAACTGCTGGCGGCAGGATAAAACGTTACTTCTCGTACTTCAGGTTACGGCTTCCTTTGGGGTTGTAAACGTACATCAGAAGAAGAGCCCAGTTGCCCTGCGTGTAGCCGGTAGTCCCCCCCTCCGTAGCGAGCCGGGTGGGATCGAATTCAAACTTCGCATAGTGCCGCCCATCACGGGTACGCACATAATAAACGCCGCCGGGCTTGTCGAAATCCATCGACAGGTTTTCAGCGTACCCTTCCGGCGGAGCCCGGTCGGTGTAAACCAGGAAATCGCTTTCCACTTCCAGTTCAGGGCCGGAGACAAACTGCAGCCCACCCCCACCGGATACCGCCAGCCGGATGTGGTTCCAATCCGTCCTCGATCCAAACATCGGAAATACATCCGCCTCTTCGGGATCCAAAGCGCGTCGTCCTTCATTGAAGGACCACCCGAACGGCTGATGGTTTTCCACCCCGATCCGCATGAGACCGGATTTCACCGGGGGGCGGTCGGGATCTTTCCGTTTGATCTTGATGAAGGCGGTCGATTCGCTTTCATACCAGTGTGTAAAGGGAACGTATCCCTCAAGGGTGACCTGAAGCTTGGCGCTGTCCGTGCCTTCGTAATCCAGTCGGAACCTCCCCTGGGCGTCGGTCCGCGTATCGTAAACCGTGGGATGATCCCACACCAGGCTATCGCGGCTGATCTTCCAGCCGTACTGCCGAGTCTGAACCCGCACATCGGATACCGGCTCGCGGGTATCGTAATCGACCACCGTGCCTTCGATGCTATGCTCGCCGGAACAGGCGGCCAGAGTAATAGCCGGAACCAGAAACAGAAAATTGATTGCGCGTGGGGTTTTCATAGACTGAACCCGGCGAAGGAATCATGAAGGGCCGCAAGTTTTTTCAGGATCAATCGGTTTTAACTGCTGGCAACGCGGTTTTTTCCCTGAAGCTTGGCCCGTTCCAACGCGCCTTCCGCCCGTTTGAACAATGTTGTTTTCGTATCGCCTTCCTTAGCCTGTGCAAGTCCGGCACTGACAGTCACACGCACCCGGTTTCCAAATTTGTCGTTGATGTCGTTCATCAGGTGCGTCCGCACGGTCTCGACGCGGTCTCGCAAACGCTCGGCGGCACCCCGCACATTTTTGTACGAGGAATTGTGGAACAGGACGGCAAACCGGTCCTGCGTGTACCGGTACACAAAATCCGACTGCCGCACTCCGTCACGGATCACCGCCGCCACACTGCACAATGTGTTGTTCGCCGCTTCCGCCCCGTACTTGTTCTGTATCGATAGAAAATCATCGATGTCGAAAAGCGCGAGGAAGAACGGTTCCAGGGTTTTGTGAAAGGCCTTCAGGTTTTCTTCGATTTTGATGTCGTAGGCCGACCGGTTCAGGACCCGTGTCAATCCGTCCAAGATCACCTGTCCCTGCGTGTCGGCGCGTGACTGCAGGGTCAGGCAATGCTGGTGCAGACGTTCGACCTCCTGCCGGACGATACCGAACCGTTTCTGAATCTGTTCGGTGACATCCAGCATCCTGTCGCGGATGGCCAGGGTGTGCCGCAGTTCGCGCGCTTCTTCCAGTTCATCGATGATTTTTTCCAGGCCCTGATCGAGTTTGCTTCCCTTGCCGAACATCGATGTGAGAGACCGGGCCAGGGCGCGGATGATCTCCACCAGCCCCGCCCGCTCCAGCAGCCGCAAGTCGGTGTTCATTTTTAAAAAATCAAAGCCCTGCTCGATCTCCTTTTGCAGCGGAGCATTGAGACCCGGAGCCACCGGCGGCAGCCGGTTTTTCAGCAGGTCCAGCTTATCGTGCAGGTCGTGATCCTGAGGCAGGCCCCGTGCCGTTCCTTCCACAAACACACGCAACAAGGCCACAAGGGATTCGACGTCCTCCGGGGTCACGGTGCCGCCACCGCGCAGTTTGAAAGAAGGCTGTTCGGATTGAGTTCCCATTCTCACCTGAAACGATGATTTAACTGCATTTCGATTGTACCAGATTGGGAACCCGGTCAGTGCGGGGAACCACCCTTGGTCCAGGCCTTATGGCGTTTTTGGGGCATCCATGGCACAACGGAATCCGAAATTGGAATTACGCAGGTGTGGCTCCGACCAGAACCGCGTGGCGCTCATCTGGTGACGCGCGCCGGAATACCACGATCCGCCACGCAATGTTTTTTCCGTTCCGGTCTCGGGTCCCTGCGGGTTGGCGGGGGGACTGCGTTCGTAATAGGTTTTGTCGTACCAGTCGGACACCCACTCCCAGACGTTGCCGGACATGTCATAGAGACCGAACCCATTGGGCTTTTTCTGGCCGACCGGGTGCGTGGTCTCATCGGAGTTGTCCTCGAACCAGGCGTATTCGCCGCTGTGTTCGTCGCCCCAGTAATACGCGGTCTGCGTTCCCGCGCGGGCGGCTTTTTCCCATTCCGCTTCGGTGGGCAGGCGTTTGCCCACCTGTTTGCAGTAGGCGCTGGCTTCCAGCCAGGTGACCTGGTCGGCGGGAAGGTTTTCACCCTCGAACTTCGAGGGATTGGCCCCGCGGATGGCCACGTACTCTTTTTGTGTCACCTCGAATTTGTCGAGGAAAAATCCATCCACGAACACTTTGTGAGGGTACTTGTTGCTGGCTCCTTCCAGACCCATGGTGTACGTTCCGGGAGGAATGTACACCATGCCGGCCGGAGGTTGCAGTGGGTCCTCCGCGCGGACCAGCCCCGGATGAAAGGCGATCCATGCCGCCGACACACACCACACGGCCACAAGGGCCCGCTTAAATACTCCGAATTTCATTTTCATTCCTTCAACCAATAAAATTTTCAGTAAAACGAATTGATGTCCGATGCATCCTAACATTATATAAACCCGAACGCACGACGACATATTTCCTACACAGACTGGGTGAAGAAGAAATCCATGGGACTTCTCGACTGGTTAAAAACAGACAAGATCAAGGAATGCCAGGAACGCCTGCGGCACCATCCGGACAATCCGCGCCTGCATTTCGAGCTTGGAGTGGAATACGAACGGCTGGGCAAAAACCAGGAGGCCCTGGCGGCCTTTCAGGAAACCGTGCGCCTCGATGAGGGCTCGGCGGAAGCGCATTTCAACCTCGGTTGCCTGTACGAAAAAGTAGGCGACGGACGAAACGCCATCGTGCACATGATCAAGGCGGGCAACCTGTTCGCGCAGAGAAACGCACCCGTTCAGAAAGAAACCGCCCGCACCAAAACGCAGGAGCTGTACCACAAATTCAAACTCGATCCCGGCGAGTTCGCTCCCGGCAACGGCAAAACCTGAAACCGCTGTAAAACCCTTCCTTAGCGAAGCCGGCTCCCGACCCAGCCGTCTTAGGCCCCACCCCTCCTTCCTTTTTCACGATTCGCTTGAGATGGGGATTTATCCTGTTACACTGAAAAGACAGTCCTTCACGCACTCCGCCCGCAACCGGAACGGCGCTTTTTATGAAAATTTGCCTGATCGAGCCATCCAAATTCGTGTCGCTGACGAACTTCGTCTCGACCATCAGCATGCCGCCCATCGGCCTGGCCTACATCGCCGCCGCCCTGCGCGAGGCGGGTCACGAGGTGACGGTGGTGGACGGACCCGGCTCCGCGCCGCGCCAGTTTTTTGAGTTCCGTGGCATTAACATCCGCGGCCTGGAGAACAATGAAATCATCGAGCGCATACCTGAAGACGCCGACGTCATCGGCCTCGGTTGCATGTTCAGTTCCAACTGGGTGTACGTGCGCGACCTGGTGAAAGGCATCCGCGAACGGTTTCCCAACAAACGCCTCATCATGGGCGGCGAACACGTCACCGGCTTTCCCGAATTTTCCCTGGAACAGGCGCCGCTCGATGCGGTGGTGCTGGGCGAAGGCGAAGAGATCATCGTCCGCCTGCTGGACCGTTGGCAGAATGGCGAACCGGTTGACGATCTCGCGGGCATCGCCTTTCGCAAACCCGACGGCACGGCGCAGACCAATCCGCGTCACAACCGCATCCGCGAAATCGACTCCATTCCCTGGCCGGCGTGGGACCTGTTCGACATCGAGCAGTACAACGCCGTCAACCAGCCGCATGGCGCATCGCAAGGCCGCTTCATGCCCATGCTGGCGACACGCGGATGCCCGTTCCAGTGCACGTTCTGCACCAGCCCGCACATGTGGACCACCGAATGGACGGCGCGCGACCACAAAAACGTGGTCGATGAGATGCAGACCTACATGAAACGCTACGGCGTCACCGATTTTCAGTTCGAAGATCTGACCGCCATCGTGCGCCGGGACTGGATGCATGCCTTCTGCGACGAGGTACTGGCGCGCGGCATGGAGATCACGTTCCAGATGCCGTCAGGCACCCGCAGTGAAGCCATCGATTTCGAGCTGGCCAAAAAACTGAAAGCGGCGGGATGCCACGAGTTTGCTTTCGCCCCGGAGTCCGGCGACCCGGAAGTACTGCAGGCGATCAAGAAGAAGGTCGATCTCGACAAGATGTTTCATTCCGCGGGCGAGGCGCTCAAGGCGGGCATCAACGTCGGGTGCTTCTTCATCATCGGCTTTCCCGAGGACACGTACAAAAGCGTGTTCAAAACCTACGCCGCCATGATCAAGTGCGCCATGCTCGGATTCACCAACGTGAATCTCAACGCCTATTCGCCACAACCGAACACCGAGTCGTTCAACCAGCTTCGCGAGAACGGCATGATCCCCGAGCTCGACGACGATTACCTGATGAGTCTGTTCACGTTCCAGGATTTCGGCGCGTGCAAGACGTCCTACAACCCGCGCTTCGGCCACCGCGAGCTGTCGTTCCTGGTGATCTTCGGGCAGGGCCTGTTCTACGTATTTTATTTCCTGCGCAAGCCGGTGCGCATCTACTACCTGTTCCGTGATTTCTTTTCCGACCGCGCCGCCAACAAGAGCAACAAGATGGTGAAGTCGATGGTCAAGGACGCCTTCAGCCTGCTCAAGGCACGGCTCGGCCGCCTGTTCAAAACTGCATGAGGACCCTGCCCGATGGATGTGGTGGACGCCCTGCGTGAGCGCGAACGCGCGCGCATGCATTACTGGGACCGCAAGGATTACTTCATCCCGCACCGCCTGCAATGGCGGGCGCACATGGCGCGCCACCTGTTCCACCTCCTGCCCGGCGAGAGCATTCTCGATCTCGGCTGCGGCGACGGACGCTGGACTCGCGAGATCGCCGACCTGCACAACCACAAACACCCCGTCACCGCGGCGACCTTCAATCCCGATTATTTCGACAACCTGAACGCGGACCAACCGGAGAACGTCGAACCCGTTCTCATGAACGAATTTCCGGGTCCGCTGGCTGGGCGCAAGTTCGACACCGTGGTCGCCTGGCACATGCTTCCCAACCCAAACTACGGCGCATTCCTTCATGAAGCGCGAAAACTGCTGAAACCCGGAGGCCGCTTCCTGCTGTTCGAGCCCAACCCGTGGAATCCGTATTCGCAATTACGCCGCTTCTTCACGCGGCTGATCCCCTTCATCAAACTGCGCGACGAGGGTCCACGCTTCAACCGCATCGAGATGATGTCCATCCTCTCGGAGATCGGGTTCACCGGCATCCGCATTCTGCCCTACGATTTTCTGTTTCCACCCTTGCCGAAAGCCCTTTTGTGGCCGGTGCAGAACCTGAGTCTCATCCTCGAGAACATGCCCTACGTACGTAACTTTGCGGGCGAGCTGTATCTCAACGGACAGAATCCCGCGCCGGAAGGCTGGATGCGTCCGTATGTCCCGCTCACCGAACACGTGTCGCTGAAAGGCCGTGTGTCGGTGGTGGTGCCGTGCCACAATGAAGAAGCGAACCTGAAACCGCTGGTGGCAAACCTGACGGGGTACTTCGACGATTACATCAAAGAGATTGTGCTGGTCGATGACAACAGCACCGACCGCACGGCGGAGGTGGGCGAAGCGTTGCACGCTGAAGACCCGCGCGTGCGCGTGCTCAAACGCACGCCGCCGAACGGCGTGGGCCGGGCGCTTCGCGACGGGCTCGCCGACGCAAAGGGCGATTACGTTCTGCTCATGGACTGCGACTTTCAACATATCCTGCCGGAGCTCACCGGATTGTTCGACGCGGTGGCCAATGGCGCGGACGTGGCCATCGGTTCCCGCTTCTCGCGCGACAGCGTTCTACTCAATTACGCGTTCACCAAGATTATCGCCAACCGTGCGTTTCATCTATTCGCGCGACTCCTGTTCCGCAAGTACCTGCGTGATCTCACCAACAACCTCAAACTGATGAAACGCGAAGTGGCACAGAATCTTCAGTTGGAGGCGCACGATTTTGCCGCCAACGCCGAAACCGGACTGCAGCCGCTCCTGCTCGGTTACAAGGTCGAGGAGGTGCCCATCTCGTGGATCAACCGTTCGGTGGATATGGGATTCTCCAGCTTCAACCTGCACAAGACCGGCCCCAATTACCTGAAAGTGTTCCTGCGGCTGTTCTGGCGGCAGTGGCGCGGCAAAGCCATCACCCTGCCTGTCGAATCGTCCTCACCTCAACACCCCGCACCGAACAAATAAATGACCCTTCACTATTCCCGTTTGCGATTCTGGATCTTTTCAGTGTGGCTTGCGGTTTTATTTCTCTCTGGAGTTTCTGTTCCGGCCCTGGCCAACGGCGACGATCACGACGAGTCCGGCGATTCGTTTCTGGAGGCGGTGAGCGACGCGCTGGGCGTGGTGTCGTTGTGGGGGTTGGTGATCCTGAACGCGCTCTGGTATTACCACATGGGGGTGCGCAGACTGCCGCGCGGTGTGCGCGAAGCGCTTCCGGATTTTATCGTACGCAAACCCGTGCAATGGAAAGTGCGCTGGCGCAACTATCACTACTGGGGCAATCCCGTCATACTCGGCCTCAGCTACCTTCACGGCTTATGGGCGGAGGACAGCAACTGGGTATTGTGGGCGGGATGGGGGTTGATCGGCGTGCTGTGTCTGTCGGGCCTCGCCATGAAACTGCAGGGGGCGGACCAACCCGGCGCAAAAGTGACACGCCTGCTTCACACCCAGCACACGCTGTCGGTGGTGATGGTCGTCCTGCTGTGGCTCGGCCACCTGTTCGCAGACGATTGAGGCGTCACTCCTTCGGGGTGTCCGGTTTGAACAGGCCGGTGATAAAATAGACGAGGTAGGGAATCAACACACCGAACACCAGCAGGCCCCAGGTGAAGCCGCTTTCGCCGTACTTGAGTTCCAGCGCATGGATGGGACCGCGCCAGGCCCAAACGGCGTAGATTCCGCCCCCCACAACCAGCAGGATGATTTTGACACGCTTCGCCTTCATGCCCGCCTCCTTCGCCGCCACCTTGCTGTGGCTCGCGGTGGCATGTCCCGCCCCGGCGTTGGCCGAACGGGAAACCGTCGTTCAATCCTATCCCAACGGCGGGGTGCATTTCGAGATCCAAATCGACGAAAACCGGTTCCGGCACGGCTGGACGCGCGAGTTCCGCGAGGACGGGTCGTTGATGAGCGAGTACATGCACGAACACGGCGTGAAACAGGGGCTCGCCCGCTTCTATTACGATACGGGCGAGCTCATGACCGTGTGGGTGTACGAGGACGGCCGGCGGCACGGACAGAGCATCGGTTACTTCAAGGACGGGGCAGTGAAGGACCGCGGATTTTACAAGAACGACCTCCTGCACGGTCCGGTGACGCTGTACCATCCCGACGGCACGGTGAAGGCACAACTCGAATTCAAAGAAGGCCGCCGCCACGGCGAGAGCAAAACGTATTACGAAGACGGGCAGGTGCAGTTCGTGTACCGCCATGACAACGACCGCATGCTGGAAAGCGAGCATTACGGACGGGACGGGCAACTGCTTGAAAAGCAATACTATCCATCACCCGGCGGGCGCTGACCGATCTCGAATGAATTTTCCATGCCGGGGGCTTTGCAATTGTTTGGCACGGCTTCCGGCACCGCGATATAATGGGGGTGAATGAAGCCTGTCTATTTTGATACACAGAAAGTGAACAACCACCAGCCCCGCGCCATCCTCGTCGGCGTGGAGACGAACCAGGGTACGGGCCCGCCGGTCGGTGACTCGCTGGACGAGCTGTCCGGGCTCGCCACCACGGCGCATTACGATCCCGTTGCCCATCTCACCCAACGCCTGTCCACCATCCACCCCAAAACCTATCTCGGTAGCGGCAAGGTGGAGGAACTGCACCAGGCGGTGAAGCACCACGACGCGGAGATCGTGATCTTCGATGAAAACCTGTCGCCCGCGCAAACGCGCAACCTGGAAAACCTGCTCAAGTGCAACGTGGTGGACCGGTCGTGGATCATCCTCGAAATCTTCAGCGATCACGCGCGCACCAGCGAAGCGAAAACGCAGGTGGAACTGGCGCGGTTGAAATACTCGTTACCGCGACTGACGCGGATGTGGGGTCACTTGTCGCGCCAGCGCGGCGGCATCGGCATGCGCGACGTGGGTGAGACGCAGATCCAGCTCGACCGGCGCATGATCCGCGATCAGATCTCCAAGCTCACGAAGAAGCTCAACCGCATTCACAAGGAAAAACAGACGCAGAGGAAAAGTCGGCAGACCACCTACCAGGTCGCGCTGGTGGGCTACACCAACGTCGGCAAATCGACGTTGATGAACTGCCTGACGGGGGCGGACACGCTGGTTGAAAACAAACTGTTCGCCACGCTGGACGCCACCGTGCGCAAGGTGAAAAAGAATTTTCCTTATCCGATCCTGCTTGCAGACACCGTCGGCCTCATCGACAAACTGCCGCACGATCTGGTGGCGTCGTTCAAAAGCACGCTGGACGAAGTGCGCAATGCGGACCTGCTGGTGCATGTCATCGACATCAGCCACCCGCATTACCGGCGGCAGATGGCGACCGCCGAGAGCGTGCTCAACGAACTCGGCATGCACGACACGCCAACCGTGAACGTGTTCAATAAAATCGACCGAATCGAAAACCAGCAGGATGTGGAGGAGATGCGGCGGCTGTATCCCGACGCGGTGTTCGTGTCCTGCCGGAAGGAATTGGGACTGGACGATCTGCGCCGCGCCATCGTGCATCACTACGAAGCGCGGCTGGTTCCCTACCAGGTGGAACTCGATTACACGCGCTCGGACCTCATTCCCGAAATCCGCAAACACGCGCTGGTGGTGGACGAGCGGTATCACGACGAGACCATGACGCTCGACCTGCGCATCTGGCCGCACCACAAAGCCCGCTTGATGGAACTCCTGAACGGCTACGCCTGAAGCGGACCGCCTTTTAAATTCAAACCACGATGAGATTGGCGTGAGCGACGGCGAGCTTTTTCTTGCCCGCGCCTTTGAAGAACACCACCACCTTCATGTCGCCGTCACTGCCTTCACGATTGACCACGACCCCGGAGCCGAACTTGGGATGCAGGACTTTCGTGCCGACGGCGAAGCCGGTATCGGTCGCGGGCGGCGGTGCGCCCGCGGGGAGCGACCACTCGTCGCCGCCGCTTTTTGAGGCGTAGGATGGAGAATAGGAAGAAGAGGCGGTCATCGAAGGTGCACTCGATTCCATCGTCATCACTTCACGAGGAATGGCGTTGATGAAATCGGAGGGCTGGTAGGTGAAGGTGCTTCCGTAAATGCGCCGCCGGCGTGCGTTGCTGACCATCAGCCTCTTGCGCGCGCGGGTGAAGCCGACGTAACACAACCGCCGCTCCTCCTCATACTCGTCGTTGCTCGACAGCGAACTGGCGTGCGGCAGGAGTCCGTTCTCGAAACCGATGATGCACACCGAGTCGAACTCCAGTCCCTTGCAAGTGTGAAGCGTCATCAATGCCAAGACGCCGCGGCTGTCATCCAGGTTATCAAGATCGGCAACGAGGGTTGTCGTATCGAGAAACTCCCTCAGCGAGCCTTTGCGGTCGATGTCCACGAACTGCTCGACAGCGGAATACAACTCGTTCAGGTTTTCCAGACGGCTTTTTGCTTCCTGCGTGTTCTCTTTCTGCAGGGCAGTGAGGTAGCCCGTTTTCTCGAACACCTCTTTCAGCAGATCCACCGCCGAACTGTCCTCCGCCACCTGGTGGAAGCGGTCCATCATGGCGACGAACTGCGCAATCTTTTTTGCCGGACCTGCTCCCACGATCTCCGCCGCCCGGCGCAGTCCCTCCAACAAATTCAGGTGATGTTCGCCGCAAAACGCTTCGATCTTGTCCACGGAGGTTTTGCCGATGCCGCGCACCGGCGTGTTGACGATGCGTTTGAGCGATACCGAATCGTTGGGATTCAGGATCACGCGCAGGTAACTCAGGATATCCTTGATCTCCTTGCGTTCGTAAAACTTGAGGCCGCCGATCACCTGGTAGGTCACACCCAGGTGACGTAGCTGATCCTCCAGCACCCGCGACTGCGCGTTGGTGCGGTACAGGATTGCGATGTCGTTGAGCGACGCTCCGTCCTGCACCCATTGATGGATGCGTTCGCACACGGCGCGGGCTTCGTCGATTTCGTCCTCGGCGCGGTAATACAAAATGGGTTCGCCCGACTCGTTGCGCGTCCACAAATTTTTCTCGCGGCGCGCCGCGTTCTGTCGCACCACGGCCCCGGCGGCGTTCAGGATGGTCTGCGTCGAGCGGTAGTTTTCCTCCAGCTTGATGACGGTGGTGCCGGGAAAATCTTTTTCGAAGTGCAGGAGGTTTTCGAGATTCGCGCCGCGCCAGCGGTAGATGCTCTGGTCGTCGTCGCCCACCACGCATACGTTGTGATGCGCCCGCGACAGCAGTTGAATGAGATGGTATTGCGTGAGGTTGGTGTCCTGAAACTCATCAACGAGAATGTAACGGAACCGGTCGTTGTAATGATCGCACAGCTCTTTGTTCGTCTTGAACAGTTTCACCGTCATCATCAGCAGGTCGTCGAAATCAAGCGCGTTGTTTTCCTTGAGCGCGTTCTGGTAGTGCGGGTACACGTGCGCCGCTTTCAGCTTGTGGCCGTACGGCAGGGCGTCGAGCTTGATGTGCTCCGGCAGTTGGTAATCGTTTTTGAATCCGCTGATGTGGTTCAGGATGGTTTTGGGCGGAAACGCCTCTTCATTCACCTGCGCCGCCTTCATGCATTTTTTGACCAGCGACAACTGGTCCTGCGCGTCGTAGATGACGAAGTCTTTCGTGTAGCCTGAAAACTCCATGTGCTGGCGCAGAAGGCGCAGGCACAGCGAATGGAAGGTGCTGATCCATGGCGCGCGGCCGCCTTCGCCCATCTGCCCCAGCACGCGCTCGCGCATCTCCCCCGCCGCCTTGTTGGTGAAGGTGATGGCGAGGATGTTCTCCGGCGCGATGCCTTTGTCGCGGATCATGTGCAGGATGCGGAACGTGATGGCGCGGGTCTTGCCCGACCCGGCGCCCGCGACCAGCATGAGCGGACCTTCCGTGTGCCGGACGGCCTGCAGTTGTTGCGGATTGAGTTCGTTGGTATCCATGTAACCAAAAGGGCGGGAGAATCTGGAAGGGCGGGCGCCCGTCACGCTCCACGCATCATGCGCGCGTTCAGTGCGTCATGATGGTTTGAAAGTAATCGAAAGTGTAATCCTCGACCTTGAAAATGTCGATGGGTTTTTTCACGGCGTGGTCGGATTCAAAATGGATCTCTCCCGTCGCACCCTGAAACCGCGATTGTTCGATGTGCTGGCGCATGGATTCGGCATCGAGTTTCCCCGCCATCAGGGATTGCAGGATGATGGTCGTGGCGTCGTAATAACTGGCCGAGTACAAATTCGGTTGCAGGCCGTACTGCGTGGTGAAACGTTTGACGAAATCCCGCACGTGCGGTTTCGGCGATTTGAGCCGCCAGTTCATGGCGGAAGCGAAGGTGTTGCGCGCGGCTTCGCCTGCGATGTCGATCAAATCCTGGCTGTACACTCCGTCACCGCCCAGAAACGGCGCTTCCAGCCCGATGTCCCGCGCCTGTTTGAGGAGCAGTCCGCCTTCCGCCGGATACGTGAGGAAGAACACCGCGTGCGGGTCCAGGTCCTTCACCTTTTCCAATATTGCCGAAAAATCCGTCGTGCCCTTGATGATGCCGTGCACCCAGTCGACACTCCCTCCCAGCCTGGCGAACTCGCGGTGCACCACCTTCTGGAACTCGCGGCCGTAATCGTTATCGAGGTAAAGGATGACGCCCTGTCGGGCGCGCAGGATTTCATACGCAAACCGCGCCAGCGCCTTACCCTGGCGGTCGTCCGGCGTGACCAGTGTGAAGGCGTAATCGCCCGCCTTCCGGATCTTCGGCGTGGTGGCGCTTCCTGACATCAACACCACCCTGTTCTGCTGCACGATGGGCGACATGGCGAGGAACACGGGGGAAGTGAAGGGTCCGATGATGGCCTGCACGTGCTCTTCCTCGATCAACGCGCGCGTCACCTTTTTGCCCTGCTCGGGATCGGAGCGGTCGTCCACCATCACCATCTTCACCTTGAGACCCTTCCCGGCCAGGGCAGGGGCATGGGTCTTCAACGCAAGCTGGATGCCGCGTTCGGCGTCGATGCCCTGCGACGCGTTCTCGCCGCTCAAAGGCAGGACCGCGCCCAGCACAATGCGGGTTTCCCTGCTTTCAGCCGCGGCACTCTGTGGATAGAAAAAAGCGCCCAGCGCCCACAGCGCCAGCGCCCAAATCGAAAATCGGGAAAAATATTTCATGTCGGGTCACCTCAATACAAACAGAATATCACTGTTGAAAGAGGGAAATCCACAAGAGGAAACAGGGGTCAGGCGAGGTGTTCCCAGATGGCCCCGGCGAGGGCCTCGATGAACAGGGGCGAGGTGTTGAGGGATTCCGTGCGGAACAGGGAAAGACCCTTTTCTTCCGCGTATTTCTTGAACCCGATGTCGATATCGTAAAGGATTTCAATGTGATCACAGACAAACCCGACGGGGAAAATGAGCACCGCCTTGCCGCCCGCATCGGCGATCTTGTCGAGGATTTCTTCCACGCTCGGTTCCAGCCACGGACAGGGAATCATGCCCTGGCTCTGGTACGCCTGGTGCCACGGTTCCATCGGCACCTGCTGGCGGATGCCGTTCAGCGTTTTTTCGTATTCCTGCACGTAAGGGTCAATGCCCTCCTCCACGTACGCCGACGGAATGCTGTGCACGGTGAATACGGTGTGGAACGTGTCGTAACCCTTGGCTTTGAGGTCCGACTCCGCGGCGCGGAACCGTTCCACAAAGGCGTCGATCAAAGACGGCTGGTTCGGCCAGCTTTTGATGAACTGCACCGGGATACCGCCCGCGTCGCACGCGCCCAGCGCTTCGTTGAAGGAGTTGAGGTACCGTTCCGTGCTCCACTTGCTGAACTGCGGCGCCAGGCACAGGGCGATGAGGCGCTCCACACCGTCGTCCTTCGCCTTCTGCACGGCCTCTTCGATGAGCGGGTACCAGTTACGCATGCCGATGTACACGCGGAAGCGGTCGCCTTCCTGATTGAGGAACGTTTCCAGCGCCTCGGCCTGGGCCTTGGTGATCTGGAGCAGGGGCGAACTGCCTCCGATGGCCTCGTAGCGTTCGGTGATTTCGCGGATCACTTCCGTACTCGACGCGGTGCCCCCGCGGATGCGTTTCAGGTATTCGGGGATGTCGGCAACGCGCGTGGGCGCACCGTGCGCCAGCAGGATGACGCCCGTCTTCACATCTTGTGCGGTTGGGTTAACCATGCTGATACTCGTGCACCATGTCCACCACGGCTTTGACGTGATCGACCGGCGTGTGTTGCAGGATGCCGTGACCGAGGTTGAAGATGTGGCCCGGCCGCCCTTCGGCGCGTTTCAGGATATCGAGCACCTTTTCGCGGATCACCGGAATCGGCGCGAACAGGATGTTGGGGTCGAGGTTGCCCTGCACCGGCGTGTCCAGACCGATCTGTTTCCGCGCGTCGTCCAGGTGAATGCGCCAGTCGAAGCCCATGACGTCGCCGCCGGACTGCCGTACCAGCGGCAACATGGTCGAGGTGCCCGTGCTGAAATTGATCACCGGCACACCGCATTCTTTCAACCCGTCGAACACGCGTTTGGTGTGCGGCAGGATGTAGCGTTCGTAGTCGCCGGGATTGAGGCATCCCACCCAGCTGTCGAAAATCTGGAGAGCCTGCGCGCCCGCCTTCACCTGCATCTTCAGGTAATCGACCAGCACGTCCACCACCTTGTCCATGAGCCGGTTCCACGTCTCGGGCTCCTGATACATCATGAGTTTGGTGGTGGTGAATTCCTTCGACTTGCCGCCTTCCACCATGTAACTGCTGAGTGTGAACGGCGCGCCGCTGAACCCGATGAGCGGCAGTTTCCCCGCAATCTCCTTGCGCACCAGCTTGATCGCATCCCCGACATAACCCAACTGCTCCTCGCTGTTGACGGGCCTGAGGTTGTCCACATCCTTCCGCGTGCGCACCGGACGCGGGATGGACGGACCATCGCCCGCCGTGAACTCCAGCCCGGTGCCCATCGGCTCCAGCGGCAGAAGGATGTCGGCGAAAATGATGGCCGCATCGACGCCCAGAACGTCCAGAGGCTGGAGCGTGACCTCGGTGGCCAGCTCCGGCGTGCGGCACATTTCGAGAAAGGAATACTTGGCCTTGAGGTCGCGGTATTCCTTCATGTAGCGGCCCGCCTGGCGCATGAACCAGACCGGGGTGCAGTCCACCGGCTCGCCCCGGCAGGCCTTCAGAAAGCGGTATTCTCCGTTTTTGTCCATGGTGCTCCTGATTTTGGGGAAATGCTGATTATAGGCCGTTTCGTCCCAGATTATCAACGGGTTTTAGGCGCTCGATTTCGGTCTGAACGGCGGGGTCGGCCTCCTCCGACAAGGCACCCTGTACCGCCTGCCAGGCTTCCTCGCCCAGCAGTTCCCCCAGCGCCCACACGGCGTGCGCGCGGATCAGCGGTTCCGGATCGGAAAGCACTTCCATGAGCACGGGCACGGCCTGTGGGTCGCCGCTGTTCCCCAGGGCGACGGCCACATTGCGCAAGAGGCCGCGGCGCTTGATGCGTTTGACGGGGCTTTTGCGGAACCGCTCGCGAAACCCGTTTTCGTCGAGCCGCATCAGGTCGATCAGCAACCGCGTGCCGTCGCGCTCCTGGAATGCGGGTTCGCCGGTGGTGACGGCGTACGAGTTCCACGGGCACACGATCTGGCAGTCGTCGCATCCGTAGATGCGGTTGCCGATGGCCTTGCGGAATTCGAGCGGGATGACGCCCTTGAGTTCGATGGTCAGGTACGAAATGCACCGCCGCGCGTCGAGAACGTACGGCGCGACGATGGCGCGGGTGGGGCAGATGTCGATGCAGTTCGTGCAGGTGCCGCAGTGGTCGGTGGCGGGCTCGGAGAGCGGCAGAGCGACGTCGATCAAAATCTCGGACAGGAAGTAATACGATCCCAGTCCTTCCGTCAGCAGGTTCGAGTGCTTGCCGACCCACCCCAGCCCGGCCTTCTCGGCCAGCGCTTTTTCCAGCACCGGACCCGTGTCCACGTACGCCTTGCTGGTGCAGTCGGGAAACAGTTCCCATAAAAAATGTTCCAGCTTGTGCAGGCGCGGTTTGATGAGGTCGTGGTAATCGACGTTCCACGCGTAGTTGGAAATATCGCCCGTTTGGGGCTGATTTAAAAAGTCGAGGGATTTGGCCCGCGTGTGGTAATTGGTGCGCAGGCACAGGATGCTTTTCACGCCGGGCAGGATGAGCGCGGGATCAAGCCGTTTGGCTTCGCCGCGTTTCAGGTAGGCCATCTCACCATCGTGCCCGCGGTCGAGCCATTCCAGAAACCGTTTGCCGTCGTCGCCGACATCGGGCGGAGCCACCCCCAGCGCGTCGAATCCCAGCTCCCGCGCGCGGTCGCGCAGGGCGTTCATTTTTTCGGGGAGGGTTGCGGTGTGCATGCCGTTCAAACCGATTGCGGGGGTTGGGCGATTTTGCTATTCTCGGGATTCACCTTTGCTGTTCCCCTTTTCATCCCGGATACCCATGAAAAAAACCGGATACATCTATCATCCGCTGTTCCTGGAGCACGAAACCGGAAGCCACCCGGAAAACCCCGGCCGACTGCGCGCCATCACGCAAAAGCTGGAGGAGTCCGGCCTGGCCTCGCGCCTGCCCACGCTGGAGCCGCGCCCCGCCACGGCGGAGGAGATCGCGCTCAACCACCCGGAAAAGTATATGGATTCCGTCGCCCGCGCCTGCGAATCGGGCATGAGCCGCCTGGACATGGACACCGCCATCAGCACAAAGTCCTACGACTCGGCCCTGCTGGCGGCGGGAGCGGGGCTGACCGCGGTGGATGCGGTGGTGGACGGCGCCTGTGATAACGTGTTCTGCGCCGTGCGCCCGCCGGGCCACCACGCGGAGGAAACGCGGTCGATGGGATTCTGCCTGTTCAACAACGTCGCCGTCGCCGCCCGCTACGCGTTGGCGAAAAAGGACCTCAACCGCGTGTTCATCTTCGACTGGGACGTGCATCACGGCAACGGCACCCAGCATTCGTTTTACGCGGATCCTAACATTTATTATTCCAGCACTCATCAATTTCCTTTTTATCCGGGCACCGGCGACAAGGACGAAACGGGCACGGGCGACGGGCTCGGCACCACGCTCAATTTCCCCATGCGGGCGTTTTCCAATGATGCGGATTACATCTCGGTGGTGAAGGACAAGCTGGTCCCGGAGATGTTCCGCTTCAAGCCGGACCTCATCATCATCTCCTCCGGATTCGACGCGCACGAGGACGACCCACTGGCCAACGTGTCGCTCACCACGGAGTGTTTCGGCGAAATGACCCGGCTGATCCGCGGTGCGGCGGACGAAATCTGCCGGGGCCGCCTCATTTCCATGCTGGAGGGCGGATACAATTACGAGGCTCTGGCGGACTCGGTGTACATCCATCTGGAAAATTTGTTATCATAAAAGGAATCATTTCACTCACCCACATTCCTTTGACTTGAATCATGCTTCAACAATATTTGAGGCAATTCACCGATAAAGTCATCGACGCCCTGAACGTCGGCGCCATGGAAATGGTGAACCTGCGCCAGACCCTGCTCACGCCGGAGTTCGTGCTGATCGGCCTGATCGAGGCGCAGGATTCCCGCCTGAAGCGTTTCTTCGAAACCTATTATCCGGAAAACAAGGACCTCTCCCGTCAGCTCCTCGACCGCCTGTTCGAGACCGTCTCTGCGGAAAGTCCCGAGGAGATGCAACAGATCCAGCAGATCCACCTGTCCCAGGAAACCAACATCCTGTTCGAGGTGGCGCAGGAAGAGGCCAAGAAGTTCGGCGACCGCTACATCGGCGTCGGCACCATGTTCCTCGGCATGCTGGACTCCCGCGTCGGGCGCGTTGCCGATATCCTGCAGGAGTTCGGCTTCAAGTACGCCAAGGTCCACGAAGACCTGGAGATCATGCGCGGCGGCACCACCATCGACGAGCAGAACGCCGAAGGCAAGATGGACGTGCTCAGCCAGTACACGACCGATCTCACCGACCTCGCGCGGCGGGGCGAGCTCGATCCCGTCATCGGCCGCGAAAAGGAAATCGACCGGCTCATCCAGATACTGTCACGGCGCAACAAGAACAATCCCGTGCTCATCGGCGAGCCGGGCGTGGGCAAGACCGTCATTGTGGAAGGCCTGGCGCAGAAGATCGTGAAAGCGGAGGTGCCCAACAGCCTGCTCAACAAACGCGTCAAGATGCTGGAGCTGTCGGAGATCATCGCCGGCGCGAAGATGCGCGGTGAGTTCGAAGAACGCATGAAGGCGGTGAAGGACGAGATCGTGAGCGCCCATGGCAACGTCATTCTCTTCATCGACGAACTGCACACGCTGGTCAGCGCCGGCGCGGGTGCGGGCGGGGTGGATGCTTCCAACATTCTCAAGTCGGCGCTCTCCCGCGGTCTGCTCCAATGCATCGGAGCCGCCACACTGGACGATTACAAGAAATCCATCGAACAGGACAAGGCGCTGGAACGCCGCTTCCAGCCCGTCATGGTGTCGGAACCGTCGGTGGAGATGACCATCGAGATGCTGAAAGGCATCAAGGCGCGTTACGAGCGGCATCACTCGATCATTTACAGCGACAGCGCCGTCCGCGCCGCTGCCAAACTGTCGGAGAAACACATTTCCGACCGCGCCCTGCCGGACAAGGCGGTGGACCTGCTGGACGAGGCGGGGGCAAAAAAACACCTCGCCCTGATCTACGTGCCACCGGTCATCCAGAAGCTGGAAAAGGAGAAAAACGATCTGCTGAAAGCCCAGAAGGCGGCGTTCGACGAGCAGGATTTCCGCAAGGTGGCGGAACTGCGGCAGGAGGTCATCGAGATCGACCACAAACTCTCGGACGAAAAACAAAAATGGAACGATGAACTCAAGGACGTCGATCACTCGGTAACGGAAGAAGACATCGCCAACGTGGTGGCGACGTGGACCGGCATCCCGGTCAACAAGATCCGCGAAACGGAAACCGAAAAACTCAAGAACATGGAGGACAACCTGCACAAGCGTGTCATTGGCCAGCATCAGGCCATCGTCGCGCTCAGCAACGCCATCCGCCGGAACCGTGCGGGGCTCAAGGACAAGAACCGACCCATCGGGTCGTTCCTGTTTCTCGGTCCCACGGGAGTCGGCAAAACGGAGCTGGCCAAGGCGCTTGCCGAGTTCCTGCTCGACGACGAAAACCGCCTCATCCGCCTCGACATGTCCGAGTACATGGAAAAACACGCAGTGTCGAAAATCATCGGCTCGCCGCCGGGATACGTCGGTTACGACGAAGGCGGCCAGTTGACGGAAAAAGTACGCCGCCAGCCCTACTCCGTTATCCTGCTGGATGAACTGGAAAAAGCGCACCCGGACGTGTTCAACATCCTCCTGCAATTGCTCGACGACGGGCGCCTGACGGACGCCCAGGGCCGCGTCACCAGCTTCAAGAACGCGATCATCATCGGCACCTCCAATATCGGCACGCAGTTCATCACGGAAGGCAAAACCAAGGGCATCGGCTTCGCCACCATGGACGACCCTGACCGTGACTACAACCAGATTCGCTCGCTCGTTCTGAGCGAAGTGCAGAAGCTGTTCAAGCCGGAGTTCATCAACAGGCTGGACGATCTCATCGTGTTTCACAAGCTGGAACCGGAGCACGTGCGCGCCATCGCCGACCTCATGCTGAACAACCTCAACAAGCGTTTGCAGGAAAACGACATGAGCGTGAAAGTGACCGAACGCGTTAAAGGCCAGCTTGCAAAAGAAGGATTCAGCGACACCTATGGGGCACGCCCGTTGCGCCGTTTGATTGAAGACAAAATAGAAAACGCGATTTCCATGAAGATCATCAACGGCGAACTCACGCAGGGCCACACCATCCTTGTCGATTACGTGGACGACGAGTACGTATTCTCCGCGAAGGAAGCCGAGCCGGAGGCGGTACCCGCGTCATGACCATCTCTCACACGCAAAACGCGACGCCGGACAACCGCAAGCTTGTGGTGCTCGCCATCCTGGTCGGACTCGGGGTGGTCCTTCACCGGGTGGAGGCGATGCTCCCCCTGCCCTCGCCGTGGGTGAAACTCGGCCTCGCCAACGTCATCACCCTCGTCACACTGGTACGCTACGGGTTTTCGGAAGCGCTCACCGTCACAGTGCTTCGCATCTTTCTGGGCGGTATCTTTGGCGGCACGTTCCTCGGCCCTACTTTTTTTCTCAGCCTGACCGGTGGCCTCGCGGCAATGGCTGTCATGGGGCTCGTGCATCACCTTGGAAAGCGCTGGTTCAGCCTGATCGGCGTCAGCGTCTCCGCCGCCTACGCGCACACCACCACCATTTTCCTCTGCGTGTTCTTTTTCTTCATTCAACAGAAAACGTTCCTGCAACTGCTGCCCGTGTTCCTCACCTTTTCACTGCTCACCGGCATCCTGACCGGCATTCTCGCCAACCACGTGCTCGAACGCATGCGCGAGGAAAACGTCACCGTCCCCTGAGTTTGCCGCCCCAATTTAATTTAGACATCCTGGGCCTGATGCCTTACACTGGAACAGTTGACCCCAATGAATACCACGAGTTACACAGGCTGAGGCTCCGTGAAAATCTCTGTCGTCATTCCCGTTTACAACGAAAAAAACACCGTCCGCACCCTGATTGAGCGCGTGGAAGCCACGCCGTACGAGAAAGAAATCGTGCTTGTGGATGACTATTCCACTGACGGCACACGCGAGATTTTAAAGGAATACGAATCGAAGGAAGGGTTTCGGGTCGTCTACCATGACAAAAATCGGGGGAAGGGAGCGGCTTTACGTACGGGTTTCAAAAACCTGACCGGCGACGTGATCATCATTCAGGATGCCGACCTCGAGTACAACCCTTCGGAGTATGGGGTTCTGCTCGAACCCATTCTCGACGGACGTGCGGATGTCGTTTACGGGTCGCGGTTTTTGAGCGGACCCCACCGCGTGCTCTTTTTCTGGCACTACGTCGGCAATAAGGTGCTGACCACCCTGTCCAACATGTTCACCAACCTGAACCTGACGGACATGGAAACCTGTTACAAGGTGTTCACGAAGAAAGTACTGGACTCCATCACGCTCAAGTGCGACCGCTTCGGTTTCGAGCCGGAGTTCACCAGCAAGATCGCGCGCAAAAATTTCCGCATCTATGAAGTGCCCATTTCCTACAGCGGACGGGATTATTCGGAAGGCAAAAAGATCAACTGGAAAGACGGCGTCGCCGCCATCTGGTTCATCATCAAGTTCCGCCTGACGGATTGAGCCGGACGCGGGATCAATCGTAGCGGCAGATGGATCCGTTTTTGAGTCCTTCCTCAAACTGCCTGGTTTCGCGCCTGACCAGGTTGCTGAGAGCGAGAAGGGCGATCAGGTTGGGCACGGCCATGAGCGCGTTCATCGCATCGGCAAAGTTCCAGACAAGATCCAGCTTCACCACCGCCCCCACGAACACAACCGCGCACCAAACCGCGCGGTAGTACCAAACCCATTTCACACCGGCCAGGTACTCAAAGCATTTTTCACCGTAATAGCTCCATCCCAAGATCGTCGAGAAGGCAAAAGTGACGACACCCAGGGTCACAATCCACTGGCCCCACTGGCCGGGAAGCCCTGCGGAGAACGCCTGCATGGTGAGCGCCACACCGGTCTCGCCGGACGTCCACACCCGGGTGGTCGCCAGAACCAGTCCCGTAAGCGAGCACACGACGATGGTGTCGAGGAACGTTCCCGTCATCGACACCAGTGCCTGCTTGGCGGGTTGATTGGTCCTGGCCGCAGCGGCGGCGATCGGACCGCTTCCCAATCCGGATTCGTTGGAGAACAATCCACGTGCCACGCCAAACCGGATCGCCTGCGCCAGGGTCGCACCGGCAAATCCGCCGGAGGCGGCAGTGCCCGACAATGCATCTTCAAACAACATAGCCAGCCCGGACGGAACCTGTTCCCAGTTCCCAATCAGAATGAGCACCGATCCCCCGAAGTACAACACCACCATGACCGGAACGAAAAACGATACCACCTCTGCGATCCATTTGACTCCGCCGAAGATGACCAGTCCCGTGAGAACCATCAACACCCCGCCGACCAGCGTTCTGGATACCCCCGCCACGCCGACGATGGCCTCCGCCGTGGTGTTGGCCTGCACCATGTTTCCGATGCCGAACGCGGCGATGGCTCCCGCAAACGCGAACACCACACCCAGCCACCGCCAGCCCAGTCCTCCTTCCAGGTAATACATGGGACCGCCGGAGATTTCCCCGCGCGCGTTGGTGGTGCGAAATCTCACGGCGAGGAATCCTTCCGAATACTTGGTGGCCATCCCGAACAGCGCCGTGATCCACATCCACACCACCGCCCCAGGTCCGCCCAGGGCGACCGCTGTCGCCACGCCGGCGATGTTACCAACGCCGATGGTGGCGGAGAGCGCGATCATGAGTGCGCCGAAATGTGAAATGTCGCCCTCGCCCTTCCGCTCGCATGAAAACGTTAGGCGCAACGCGTACCCCAGCATGCGGAACTGGATGCCGCGCAGGCAGATGGTGAGCCAGATTCCGGTGCCGACAAGCAGGATCAGAAGCCACGGTCCCCAAAGGAATCCGCTCAGGCCGGCAAAGAATTCATTGATCGCGGTCATGCTGCCAGTCTAACGGGAGTGGATGTGAGATGGTTTAAAAGGAAGGAACGCATGAAATGAAATGGGGCGGGAAGATTGTTGCCGGTAACAGAGCCCCGCATCATGGTGGATGGTAATGAAAAGATTTACTTCTTTGCCGCTTCGGCTTTTGCCTTTGCTTCCGCTTCCGCTTTGTCCTGGTTTGATTTTTGAATCGCCTGATCGATTTTCTGAATCAGGTTTTGCGCCTGTTGGGATTCGGATTCGAAACGCGCATAAATATCATAAATCTTCCGCTTGGGGGTGCCGGTGTTCACCACCGTGTTTTCATCCTGGGAAATACTGCTTTTCAGAAATCCCCGGGCCTGCACCAGCAGGGAATTTTTGGCGTTGCCAAGCTTGTCCACCAGACCTTTTTTCACGGACAGATTGCCCTGGATGTCACCGTACATACGACGCCCGTTGGTGAAATTTTTCTGGACATCCTTATATTTACCGCCCAGCGGCACCATTCGATTCAATACCGACTTGACCTCATTCATCAACCGTTCCTGCTCTTCGGAGAGGCCAACCTGTTCCTTGTCCGTGGACCCGGTTGACTTGGAGGGGGCGGAGCCGCCACTGCCTTTTGAAGCCTGGTCCTCTCCAGTTTTGGATTGCGGTTTCTTGTCGGGAACGAATTTGGCCCGTGCTTTTCCACGATACTCGGGCGGCACACCACTCAAAAAATCCGAATAGTGCACCACACCCTGATCGTCGGTGTATACGTAGATGTAACGGGCTTCAGCGGGTGGAGCGAACGAGACCGCAAAAAAGATCGCCATAAGGAGGGCAGGCGTTCGGGCATGAAAATGTCGCATGATCGGCTCCGGTTGGGAGTTCATACAGGCCGCGACCAGGTGCCACGAGGCAATGCGGTCATCACAGAATTATACAACAACCTATTGATAAATTTGATATAATTTGCGGCAAATCGAACGGCCACCCGAATCCGGGCACGACATGACTCTAAGTCCCCTGCGTTACCACGACGACAATGTTTACGACCTCCGCAGCGAAGAACGTTTGGTCGGGTCTTACGTATACGACAAGGACCTGCGCGAAATGGCGCGTATCCGCGGTGTGCTGGCGGAACCGGACACACACCGCGTACGCTACATTGTATTCATCGAAGGCGGGTTCCTGTCCACACGCGGCAAAACCGTGATCTTTCCCATCGACCACCTGGCAACGATCGATTCCGCCAAAGTACAGGCCCAGTATACGCGCGAGGCCATTCAGCAGGCACCCACCCCGGAAGACATCGAGGCCCTGACGCGCGAAGAGGAACAGGTGATTCTGAGCTATTTCGATCTGGAACCCTACTGGGACGAGTCGGCGGAGGTGGATCAAATTGACACCGGCTCAGAGAGCTGAGCTTCCGCACCCCTCACACGCGTTGCAGGAGACGCTGTACCGCCTGCATCACTTCCTCCACCTGAATGTCCTCAATGCAGTACGGCTTATTATTGGGGGAAGGTTCGCATTCTTCAAAGAATCGGTGGCGGCAGGGGGAGCATGGAAATTTTTTGGTGACGATCTCTTTTTTCTCCGGAGCGATAACGGGATCGGTGGTGAGCACGTTACCGGGACCGAAAATCGCAACCACCGGCGTGCCCACCATGGCGGCGAGGTTCATGATGCCGCTGTCATTGGCTACCAGAAATCGACAGTTTTTGATCACACCCAGAACCTCGTGCAGAGGCAGTCCGGTCAACGCCACGCATTTTTCAGGTGGGCAAAGGGCGCGGACTTCATCGATCAGCCCCGCCTCAGCCTGACTTCCCAGAAAAACAAATTGCGCGTCCTGTTCTTGGGCCAACCTGCGGCACAGCTCGCCGAAACGTTCTGCGTGCCAGCGTTTTTCCGCCTTCGAGGCACCCGGTTGCACCGCCACCAGGCAGGGAGTATCACCGATTCCTTTTTCTGCCAGCATCGTCTTCTGACGAAACACGTCGTCATCGGTCAGTACCGATTCGAACGACCGCTCCAATGCCGGTGCCCCCAAAGTTTCCGCCAAGCGGTAATAATATTCAACCGCATGCATACTTCGTGAATCAATCGCATCCACCGGGTGTGTCAACAGGCACCCCCGCCATTCGGTACCATACCCTAAACGAAGGCGGGAACCGGACAGCCGCGACAACAAGGCGGTGCGGATGGCGTTGGGAAACAGGATGGAAAGGTCGAACCGGTACTTACGCAGGGTCCGCCCGAACTGCAAGGACGCCAATGCACCCTCGCTGGACCCGTAGGGAATGGGAAGAACGCTGTCGAATGCGGGATGGTGAATTAAAAAATCGTCGGCAGGACGGCGAGCGAGCGCTGTGAAGCGGGCCTCGGGAAACACTTTGCGGATTCCCTGCACTGCCGGGAGCGCGAACACCACGTCACCCAGCCAGTTTGGCATCCAAAGCGCGATGTGATGGATGTTTTCTTTTTCCCAATCGGTGGATCGCATGGTTTTATCATTTCAGGACTTCGGTAGCATTACCCGCAGCCCACCATCACCCATCAGGCGCGCACGCGTCGAATGGCGGCACCCAACCGGGACATTTTATCTTCCATGGTCTCATAGCCGCGGTCAATGTGATAAACGCGGGAGATCACCGTTTCCCCTTCCGCAGCCAGCCCCGCCAGCACGAGCGAGGCGCTGGCGCGCAGATCGGTGGCCATCACCGGAGCACCGCTCAACTTCTTGACTCCGGTGACGATGGCCGTATGCCCGTCGAGAAGGATATTGGCGCCCATCCGTTTCAATTCCGCCGCATGCAGGAACCGGTTTTCAAATACGGTTTCAGTAATGACACTCTGTCCTTCAGCAAGGGTCATCAAGGCCATGAACTGCGCCTGGATATCGGTGGCGAATCCGGGATACGGCTGCGTGATGATGTTCGTCGGCTGCAGGGACCCCGAACGGCGCACCCGCACCGAGTGGTCCCCTTCCGTCAACTCCACCCCGGCCTCTTTCATTTTGAGCAGAACCGGTTCCAGATGTTGCGGCAGGCAATGCGTCACCTCCACATCCCCGCCGGTGATTGCCGCCGCGACCATGTAGGTCGCCGCTTCAATGCGGTCCGGGAAGATGGCGCAATGAATCGGCTTCAACGACGAAACCCCCTGGATGACCAGCGTATCGGTGCCGCCACCCTCGATCTTCGCACCGCACCGGTTCAGCACATCCGCGAGGAAGGTCACCTCCGGTTCGCGCGCGACGTTTTCCAGAATGGTTTCGCCGTCCGCCAGCACCGCCGCCATCATCACGTTCATGGTCCCGGTGACCGTGGTCGAGTCGAAACAGAACCGCGCGCCTTTCAGTTTGTCGGCACGGCCCTTGATATATCCGCCTTCGATGCGGAGCTCCGCACCCAGGGCACGCAGGCCTTTGATATGCAGGTCGATGGGACGCGCGCCGATGGCGCAACCGCCGGGGAGCGACACCTCCGCCTTGCCGAGACGCGCCAGCAGGGGCCCCAATACCAGACACGATGCGCGCATGGTTTTCACCAGATCGTACGGCGCTTTGTGATTATGGATTTGCGCGGAGTCGAGCACAATCCGGTCACCTTCGAACGATTCCGTTTTACAACCCAGATCTTCCAGGAGTTTGACCAGTGTGAGCACATCGCGCACGCGTGGGATGTTGGTGATTTCGTTTTTGCCGCCGGTGAGGAGCGTGGCGGCGAGCGCAGGGAGCACGGCATTTTTGGCACCGCTGATGCGCACCGTCCCCTTGAGAGGGCGTCCGCCTTCGATGCAGATCTTATCCACGGACCGCTCTCCTTTTCGCCGACAGCACCCGTTCCGCGCCCGTGTAATCACTTGCCCGCTCGATAGCCTCGAAACCGTTGTTTTCGGCTACGAGCTGATTGACCCCCGGTCCCTGATCGTTTCCGAATTCCAGCAAAAGCGATCCGCCGGGACGAAGCAACATGGCCGCCAACGGAATGATTTTCCGGTATGCGTCCATGCCGTCGGGTCCCGCTACCAGGGCCTGCTTCGGCTCGTACTCGCGGATTTCCGGCGCAAGGGTCTCATAAGTTTCGTAATCGATATAAGGAGGATTGCTGAGGATGTAGTCGAACGGCGCGCCTTCCCAGAACTCGCGGTGGAAATCGCCCTGGACGAACTGAATCTGTGACAAAACATTATGAACCGACGCGTTGTGCCGCGCCAGGTCCAGCGCCCGGTCGGACAATTCCATCGCGGTAACGGTGGCGGTGGGACACTCTCTTGCGGCAACGATGGCAAGGATGCCTGATCCCGTACCCACGTCAAGGATGCGGGGGGCCTCCACGCCGTCGCGTTTGACCAGCGTGAGCAAATGTTCGATCAAACACTCCGTGTCCGGGCGGGGAATGAGCACATTCGGGTTCACGGTGAAATCCAGCGACCAGAATTCCTTGCGACCCAGCAGGTAGGCCACCGGCTCGCGCTGTTCGCGGCGCTCCAGCCAGGTGGTGAACGCCGTTCTCTCCACAGGAGTTACTTCCCGGCCCGCATCCGCCATCAACCCCGTACGCGTGGTGTGCATCGCTTCCGCAAGCAGGATCTCGGCATCGAGGCGGGGTGTATTCACGCCCGCCTCATGCAGGCGGTTTTCCGCATCATGCAGAATTTCGCCGACGGTTATGAGAGCGTCGGATTTCAGTATGGACATCGGGTATCTAACGGTTCAGGAAGCGCTGCTTTTCTGCAGGGCTTCGGTTTGATAATGGTAAACCAGTTTGTCGATCAATTCGTCGAGGTGCCCCTCCATGATCTGCGTCAGCTTGTGCAGGGTGAGGCCGATGCGGTGATCGGTAACCCGCTCCTGCGGGAAGTTGTAGGTCCGGATACGTTCACTGCGGTCGCCGGTTCCCACCTGCGACTTGCGATCCTGCGCCATCGCTTCCTGCTGGCGGCGCTGCTCTTCCTCGTACAACCGCGCGCGCAGGACCTTGAGGGCACGTTCCTTGTTTTTGTGTTGGGACTTTTCATCCTGGCAGGTGACGACGATCCCACTGGGCACGTGGGTGATGCGCACTGCAGAATCGGTGGTGTTCACGCTCTGTCCGCCGGGACCCGATGAGCGGTACACGTCGATCTTGAGGTCGCCCGGGTTGATCTGCACGTCCACCTCCTCCGCTTCCGGCAGGATGGCGACGGTGACCGCCGAAGTGTGGATGCGTCCCTGTGTTTCTGTGGCCGGTACGCGTTGCACGCGGTGCGTCCCCGCTTCGAACTTGAGGCGGCTGTAGGCGCCCTTGCCCTGGATATTGCAAATGATTTCCTTGTACCCTCCCACGCCGGTGACGCTGCTGGCGAGCACTTCGATTTTCCACTTCCTGTCTTCCGCGTAACGGGAATACATACGAAACAGGTCCGCAGCGAACAATCCCGCTTCATCGCCGCCGGTTCCGGCGCGGATTTCCATGATGACGCTCTTTTCGTCGCGCGGGTCCTTGGGCAACAGCATCAATTTCAACTGCGCTTCGTGTTCTTCTTTCCGGAGAATGAGAGACTCGACCTCCTCGCGGGCCATCTCGATCAGTTCGCGGTCGCTTTCCTCATCCAGCACCTTACGATTTTCCTGCAACTGGCGGTCCGCCCGTTTCCATTCCCGGTACTCGGAAACAATGTCGCTCAGTTCCGAGTGTTCGCGCGCGCATTTCTGGTATTCGGCGGGGTTGCCGTACACCTTGGGGTCGCTCATCAAATTATTGAGCTTTTCGTAACGCTTTTCGATGTCATCGAGTTGTTCAAACATGGAATTCGGCCCTCAGGCCGGGTTCGGGGTGAAAAGGAGGGTTCTTCGCCGTCGGGCTTTCCGGAGGGTGGAAAAGCTAGTTGGGGGAGGCCTGCTTGGCGGCTTTCGCTTCCTGGGCTTTCTGGTACTTCCGCGTGAACTTCTCGATGCGGCCGGCACTGTCGATCAGCTTCTGCTTGCCGGTGAAAAAGGGATGGCAGGCGGAACAGATTTCCTGATGGACGTCTTTCACCGTGGAACGGGTTTTCACTTGGTTGCCGCAGGCGCACGTGATGGTGGTCTCGAAATATTCCGGATGGATATCCGCTTTCATTCTACGTTCTCCGAACGATCAGGAATTCATCGTCTGGATGAATTCCGCATTGGTTTTGGTTTCTCGCATTTTCTGCAGGAGGAGTTCCATCGTATCATGGATGCCCATCGGCAGTAAAACTTTTCTCAACAGCCAGATTTTCTGGAGTTCCTGCTCCTCGATGAGCAATTCCTCCTTACGCGTGCCGGAGCGGTTGATATCGATAGACGGGAAAATGCGCTTTTCGGCGAGTTTTCGGTCAAGCACGATCTCCAGGTTGCCGGTGCCCTTGAATTCCTCGAAGATGACGTCGTCCATGCGGCTGCCAGTATCGACCAGCGAGGTGGCGATGATGGTGAGGCTGCCCCCTTCCTCCAGGTTGCGGGCCGCGCCGAAAAAGCGTTTCGGCCGCTGGAGGGCGTTGGAGTCCACACCGCCGGAGAGCACTTTGCCGCTGGGCGGCACGATGGCATTGTAGGCACGTGCCAGGCGCGTGATGCTGTCGAGCAGGATCACCACGTCCTTGTTGTGTTCGACCAGCCGCTTGGCTTTTTCGATGACCATTTCGGCGACCTGCACGTGGCGTTGCGCCGGTTCATCGAAGGTGGAGCTGATGACCTCGCCGCGAACGGAGCGTTCCATGTCCGTCACCTCTTCCGGGCGCTCGTCGATGAGAAGGACGATCAGCACCATTTCCGGATGGTTGGTGGCGATGCTGTTGGCGATGGACTGCAACAGCATGGTCTTGCCGGTACGGGGCGGGGCGACGATGAGGCCGCGCTGGCCCTTGCCGATCGGCGTCATCAAATCCATGATGCGCGCGCTGTAATCCGTGCAGTTCGGCGTTTCCAGACGGATGCGCTCCATCGGGTAGAGCGGCGTCAGGTTGTCAAACAGGATCTTGTCTTTGGTCTTGTCCGGATTCTCGAAGTTGATCGCCTCGACCTTGAGCAGGGCGAAGTAACGCTCGTTCTCCTTGGGGGGACGAATCTGGCCGGAGATGGTGTCCCCGGTATGCATATCAAATTTCCGGATCTGCGAAGGCGACACGTAAATGTCGTCGGGGCCCGGGAGGTAGTTGTACGTCGGTGCTCGCAGGAAACCGAATCCGTCGGGCAGGATTTCCAGCACGCCCTGTCCGAACATCAAACCGTCTTTTTCGATCTGGGCCTGGAGGATTTTGAAGATGAGGTCCTGCTTGCGCAAACCGCTGTGGCCGGGAATTTTCAGCGACTTGGCCATGTTGGTCAATTCGGATATGGTCTTGGTTTTAAGTTCCTCAATGTTCATGGATGGTGCTTGTGTTTGTGCTTGCATGGTATGTGGTTGGATTCAGGTTTGAGTGGATGATTCGGTTTAAGACCTTGCGATGTTTCCTCGATTGAGGATGTGCTGGAGCCCGTCCTGCTTATGGGGTTTTCGCTTCAATGAACTGGGTTGAGGATTCCGGGCGTCGGTTGTTCTGAGGTTTTTTTGCAGGAAGCATTGCTTCTTGGGGTCGATTACCAAGTTATACGCTTCCCGCACGGTTGTCAATCATTTTCTTATCACGCTTTCTGACCGATTTTCAAACGCTTTCCACCCCTTTCGGCCAGGATTCCGATGGCTGCAACACGGGTTTTGACTTGCCAAAAAAATGGGGCCGGGCCAGGCCGGCAAGCCGCTCTGGATGCTTTTGGTTTTGTGAAATAAAGTTCGTATTTCGGAACAGGGCTGGCCCGTTGGCACTGCGGATTGCCCGGGACCTCCTCTGGAAGTCGCTTCCAAAAATCGATATCATGAGGCGATTGTCAACCAAAGAGGATCCGCGTGTCCACCCCGTTCACCATCAACTCCGAAAAATTTGAGCCCGCTTACATGAAGCTGCACCGTACGGGGGAGCTGTTCCGCCGTTCGCGCGAGGCTCTACGGGCGCTCACAAACTGCAGGGTGTGCCCGCGCGACTGCGAGGTGGACCGGCTGAACAACGAGTTCGCACTGTGCAAGACGGGTCGCTACGCCTACGTCTCCAGCTTCTTCCCGCACTTTGGCGAGGAAGACTGCCTGCGCGGCTGGAACGGGAGCGGCACCATCTTCTTTTCCATGTGCAACCTCAAGTGCGTGTTCTGCCAGAACTACGATATCAGCCAGAAACACGACGGCGACGAGGTCGGCCCCGAAGCGCTGGCGCAGATCATGCTCCGCCTGCAGGCGATGGGGTGCCACAACATCAATTTCGTCACGCCGGAGCACGTGGTGCCGCAGATTCTGGAGGCCCTGCCGATGGCCGTCGAAATGGGCCTGCGACTGCCGCTGGTGTACAACACCGGCGCCTACGATTCGCTGGAGAGCATCGAGAGCCTGTGCGATATCGTGGACATCTTCATGCCCGACTTCAAGTACTGGGAGGAGAAAGAATCGTCCACCTACCTCAAGGCCAAAAGTTATCCCGACGCCGCGCGCGCCGCCATCAAGGCCATGCACGAGCAGGTGGGCGACCTGGTGTTCGACGAGAAAGGCCTCGCCAGACGCGGTGTGCTGGTGCGGCACCTGGTGATGCCGAACAGCGCGGAGAACGTGCGGCCCATCATGCGCTGGCTGGCGAATGAAATCTCGCCCGACACCTACGTCAACATCATGGACCAGTACCGCCCGGCGGGCAAGGTAACCGAAAACCGCTTTCGCGAAATCTGCCGCAGAACGACTTCCGAAGAACACGCCGAGGCCGTGCGCATCGCCAAAGAAGAAGGTTTGCGCCGCTTCGACACACGTGACCCGGAAGCGTTTCTGGCCTACGCCCTGCCTTGAACCCTGTTTATACTGCTTCTCCTCAGGGTGGACCCCGGCCGCATCGCCCGAGACTGGAAACGCCGCGGCCACTCGTTCGGCGAATTCCGCGACCCGGCCGGCCGGCGCCGGGAAGGTTTCGTGCACGAGGTGGACGAGCTGTTCATGGTGGGGGAAGGCCGCATAGAAATCGAGATCGAAGGCGCGGTGGGCCGTCCCCAACCGGGTGAGGAGGTGTTCATCCCCGCGCGGGCGGTGCATTCGGCACGCAACATCGGAGGCACCTCCGCCTGCTGGTTGTACGGTTACCGGAAAACGACCTGAAGTCGTCTACGTTTCCTTTTCTTCCTTCGTTTGTTTTCTTCCTTTTTTATTTCCAGAAATCCGCTTTTTTTTGAATGCGGGGGTTGCGCTTATCCGGCGTTGCCCCTAGCATAGGGGCGTGCAGGGGCGAGGCGTCTATTTGTTTTTCCTGAGGACAGGTTATTATGGCTAAAGCGAAGATCAAGGATCCGTGGGATCAGTGTAAAAAATGCCTGCCGGCGAAGTGCTGTACCTATTTCGCGTTGCAGGTGGATGAACCGGAATCACGCAAGGACTACGAAGCGATGTTGTGGCAGATCGCGCACAAAGGCGTTTCGTTTTATATCTACCGCAAGGGCTGGTACATGATGGTGGAGACGGTGTGCAATTTTCTGCGCGACGACAACAAGTGCGCCATTTATGAAACGCGCCCGTACATTTGCCGCGAACACAGTATCGAAAATTGTGAATATACCGGCGACGATTACGGCTGGACGGAGCATTTCAAAAGTTACAAAGAACTTTTGGACTGGATCAACGAAAACACCAATTACCGGTTCAAATATAAAGAACCGGATTATGGCAGGCCCAATGCCAAGGGACGCAAGCTGAAAGCCATGGTCGGTTGCGGCAGTTGATTTGACTTTCCCCGCATGGGGGAAATGAAACATTTGATTGAGTGAGTTGAAATCCGGCGACGGAGGGAGTTACTTGTCGTCGGATTTTTTCTTTGGAGCCGTGGACTTTTTGGTGGCGGCCTTGGTTTTCTTTTCGTCGCCTTTGCCCTTGTCCTTATCCGCTTTGGGAGCGGCTTTCTTCTTGGCGGGCGCCTTGTCCTTGTCGTCCTTCTTGGCGGCCGGGGCTTTCTTCTCCCCGTTTTCCTTTTTGTCCTTCTTTTCGCCCGTTTCCTTTTTTTCACCGGAGTCTTTTTTGGCTTTTTTCTCCTTGGCGGGAGCGGCCTGCGCCTGCTCTTCCTCGCGGTCCACGAGTTCGATGATGGCCATCGGAGCGTCGTCACCACGTCGGTTGCCGACGTGCAGGATGCGGGTGTAACCGCCGTTGCGGCTGGCGTAACGGTCGGAGAGCGTGTCAAACAGTTTCACAAAGGCTTCCTTGCCGTGGACCACGCGCAGAGCGCGGCGGCGGGCGTGGAGGGTGCCTTTCTTGCCCAGCGTGATGGTTTTCTCCACGTGGCTGCGCAGTTCCTTCGCCTTGGCCAGCGTAGTACGGATGCGTTCTTTCACGATGAGCGCAGTGACCAGGTTACGGAACAACGCTTTCCGGTGAGCCGAGGTGCGGCCCAGTTTTCTTCCCGCTTTCAGGTGACGCATGGGATGTGATCTCTCCGTTCAGTTTCTGGGGCCCGTGGGAAACGATGGGTTTCTCGTCAGGCGCGTTCTCCCTCGAGTTCCACTTCTTTTTTCTTGCGCATGGCCTGGATCTGTCGGAGGTCTTCCTCTTCCAGTTTCAGGCCCAGCGACAGGCCCATTTCCTCGAGAATTTCTTTAATTTCGTTGAGCGACTTGCGACCGAAATTTCGGGTCTTCAGCATTTCG
Source organism: Nitrospina gracilis 3/211 (assembly GCF_000341545.2). Lineage (NCBI taxonomy): Bacteria > Pseudomonadati > Nitrospinota > Nitrospinia > Nitrospinales > Nitrospinaceae > Nitrospina > Nitrospina gracilis. The sequence goes on along the minus strand of NZ_HG422173.1, from coordinate 1,064,388 downwards.
CTGTCGCCCTTCTGCACCAGCTCGGCAATGGTGGTGATATTCGCGTTTTTTAGGCAGTTGTAGGACCGTACGGACAATTCCAGTTCCTCGACGCTTTTCGCCAGATTGGTGAGCAGTTTCTGTTTCTTTTCGTCGATCTGCGGTTGAACCGGCTCCGGCTCCTCATCGAAGTTGATGAAGATCTGCATGTGGTCCTTGACGATCTTCGCGGCGTGCGCCACGGCGTCTTCCGGAGTGATGCTGCCGTCGGTCCACAGTTCCATAACGAGAGAATCGTAGTCCGTGGACTGCCCGACGCGGGTTTTCTCGACCGTGTAATTCACTTTTTCTACCGGCGAGAACAGTGCATCGACGGGAATCATCTGCACCGACTCGGTGGTCATGTCATGGCGGTCCGCCGGGACATAACCTCGACCGCGCTGGATGAGCACTTCCATGTCCAGCGTGCCGTTGCTGTCGAGCGTGGCGATCTTGTGGTCCGGGCTCAGGATGGTGACGTCCGGATCCTCCTGAAAATCCTTGGCCAGCACTTCGCCTGCGGTATCGCGCTTCAAGTACAGGCGTTTGCTGTCCTCACTGCCCTGCAGTTTCAACTGCAGTTTTTTCAGGTTGAGGATAATTTCAGTAACGTCTTCCATAACGCCCGGAATGGACGAAAATTCGTGGAACACGCCTTCAAACTTCACGCCGATGACGGCGGTGCCTTCGATGGAAGACAACAGCATGCGGCGGAGTGAATTCCCGACAGTGATGCCGTAACCGCGCTCAAAGGGTCCTGCCTGGAACTTGGCGTAGTTGTCGGACCGGGTCTTTTTGTCAAAATCGAGACGCTTGGGTTTAACGATTCCCTGCATCATCAAGTCAATCCTCCGATTGGGTTCTGTGTCAATTGCGTATTGGGTGATGGTCGACGGGGCGGCGCAATGCGGGGGCGCGGCTCCATCAGGGTCTCATCAACGCGAATACAATTCAACGATCAACTGCTCGTTGATCGGGAGCGTGATGTCCTCACGCGAGGAGAGTTCCAGAACCGTTCCTTCGTTCTTGTCAAAATCAAATGTCACCCAGTTGGGCAGAGTTTTGCCCTTCATGGCTTCGAGGCCGGTCTTGATCGGCAGTTTATCTTTCTTGGATGCGACCAGCCCGATCACATCGCCTTTCCTGACCGCGTAAGAAGGCACGTTCACTTTCTTGCCGTTGACGGTGAAAAAGCGGTGCCGCACCAGTTGGCGCGCGGCATTACGGGACCCCGCGAGGCCCATCCGGTAGATGACGTTGTCCATCCGCATTTCCAGGTTCTGCAGAAGATTCTCGCCGGTGACGCCTTTCTTCTGGTCGGCTTTTTTGAAGTACGTGCGGAACTGGTTTTCCAGTACGCCGTAGAGGCGGCGGACCTTCTGTTTCTCACGCAACTGCACTCCGTATTCCGAGAACTTGGTGCGACCCTGGCCGTGCTGGCCGGGGGCGTAGCTTCGGCGGTCGATCGCACACTTGGGGGTATCGCACCGCTCAGCTTTCAGGTACAGCTTTTCCCCTTCGCGGCGACAGAGACGACAAACGGAACCAATATATCGTGCCAAAGCTACTCTCTCCTATAAATGAATCAAATCAATAATGCGGTTACACACGGCGGCGCTTGCGCGGCCGGCATCCATTGTGCGGAATCGGCGTGCGGTCGCGGATGACGGTGATTTCCATGCCCACACCCTGCAGGGACCGGATGGCGGATTCGCGCCCGGCACCCGGGCCTTTCACGTGCACTTCCAGTTTGCGCATGCCCATTTCGCGGGCCTTGGTGGCGGCTTTCTCGGCAGCCACCTGCGCGGCAAACGGGGTGCTCTTGCGCGAGCCTTTGAAGCCCTGCGCACCGGCGCTGGACCAGGACACGACGTTCCCCGACAGATCGCTGATGGTCACGATCGTGTTGTTGAACGTAGCGCGGATATGGGCAACGCCCATCTCCGGAGCGGTTTTGCCCTTTTTCTTTCCAGCTTTGGGTTTCTTGTCTGCCATCGATCCTTACCTCAGTTGTTATTTCTTGCCTTTGGCGCCGACCGTCTTACGGGGTCCCTTGCGCGTGCGGGCGTTGGTGTGCGTGCGCTGGCCGCGAACGGGCAAACCGCGACGGTGCCGAAGCCCGCGGTAACAGCCGATGTCCATGAGCCGCTTCATGTTCATGTTGTTGGTGCGGCGCAGATCGCCTTCCACCTGATGATCTTTCTCGATGATCGAGCGGATACGCGTCAATTCATCGTCCGTCAAATCCTTGATCCGGGTTTCCGGAGCCACGTTGGCCTGCTGAAGGATTCTGCCCGAAGTGGTCGGGCCGATGCCGTACACATAGGTCAACGCCACATGCGCGCGTTTGTTCATGGGAATGTCCACACCGGCTATACGTGCCACACGATTTCCTTTCTTCTAACGACGCGGTTGCCCGCTACGGGGCTCAGCCCTGTTTCTGTTTGTGCTTGGGGTTCTCACAAATCACGCGCACCACGCCGCGACGGCGGATCACCTTGCAATTCTTACAAATCTTTTTGACGGATGCCTGAACTTTCATGATGACCTCTGTGACTGACGTGATTACTTGTACCGGTAAGTGATTCGACCCCGGGACAGGTCATACGGTGAAAGCTGTACCTTCACCTTGTCGCCCGACAGGATGCGGATGAAATGCAGCCGCATCTTTCCGGAGATGTGAGCGAGAATCTTGTGTCCGTTTTCCAATTCCACGCGGAACATGGCGTTCGGCAGGGGTTCCAGTACGGTGCCTTCGACTTCGATGGAATCTTCTTTGGACATATTCAGTTGACCATTTCGCAAACCCGGGAAAATATTTCATCGACCGTACCCCGACCGGGGGCGGTCTTCAGCTTTCCCTGTTTTTCATAATAATTTTTGAGCGGCTCGGTTTGTTGCTTGTAAACCGTCAAACGCTTGAGGATCGTCTCCTCGTTGTCGTCGTCGCGCTGGTACAACTCACCGCCGCACGCATCACACCGACCCGCCACCTTCGGCGGGTGCGTGGTTTTGTGGTACATGGCTCCGCATTCCTTGCAGGTGCTTCGCCCGGTCAGGCGGACCAGCAATTCGTCCTTGCCCACTTCCAGGTCCACAACCACATCGATGTCCTGCCCCATGGACCTCAGCATCTCACCCAGCTTTTCCGCCTGCACGATGGTGCGGGGAAAGCCGTCGAGAATGAATCCGTTGTCGCAATCGGGCTCCTTGATGCGCTCTTTGATGAGACCGACGACAATCTCATCCGGCACCAACTGGCCCTGATCCATGTAGGTCTTGGCCTGGCTGCCCAAATCTGTACCGTCACTGACGGCGGCCCTCAGGATGTCCCCAGTGGAAATTTTGGGGATGGAAAACCGCTCCTGGAGCAAATTCGCCTGGGTACCCTTTCCGGACCCAGGAGGACCTAGCAATATCACCCTCATGGATCAGCCTCGACGACTCCGTAACCTCCCTTTTTTGATGAAACCGTCATAATTCCGCATCACCAAATGGGATTCAATTTGTTGCATGGTATCGAGGGAGACACCAACGACGATGAGCAGGCTTGTCCCGCCAAAATAAAACGGAATGTTCAGGTATTTTATCAAATAATCGGGCAAAATACAGATAAAAGACAGATATATCGCCCCGTAAAACGTCAACTTGGACAGAATCTGGTCGATGTATTCGGCGGTTTTCGGGCCCGGACGGATTCCGGGAATGAAGCCGCCGTGCTTCTTCATGTTGTCCGCCACTTCGGTCGGGTTGAAAATGACCGCCGTGTAGAAATAACAGAAGAAAAAGATCGCACCGATGAAAATCAGGCTGTAGATCAAATTACCTGGAGCCAGGGCCGCCGAAACCGTCTGCATCCATGGATGATCGATGAACTGGGCGATGGTTGCCGGGAACATGATGATCGAGGACGCAAATATCGGCGGGATGACGCCGGAAGTGTTGACCTTGAGCGGCAGGTGCGAGGTCTGCCCGCCATACATCTTTCGCCCCACCACGCGCTTGGCGTACTGAATTGGGATTCGCCTCTGTCCCCCCTCTGTAAATACAATGAACCCGACCACGGCCATCATGACCACCGCCAGCAACAGCCCGATCAAAACGGAAAGTTCGCCGGTACCCATCAGGTCCAGCGACATGCCGATCGCCGAGGGCAGGCCCGCCACGATACCGGTGAAAATAATAAGCGAGATGCCGTTGCCGATACCGCGCTCGGAAATCTGTTCGCCCAGCCACATGATGAACACCGTGCCCGCAGTCAGGGTCAGCATCGTCATCATGCGGAACTCCCAGCCCGGATCGGGTACGATCGGCGCGCCGCCGGGGCTCTTCATTGCTTCCAGCCCCACCGCCATGCCGGAACTCTGGATGACGCTCAACAGCACCGTGCCATACCGCGTGTACTGGGTGATTTTTTTCTGGCCCTGCTCGCCCTCCTTCTTCAACTGCGCCAGATGCGGCGAAACGATGGTGAGGAGCTGCAGGATGATCGACGCGCTGATGTAGGGCATGATGCCCAGCGCAAAAATGGTCAGGCGGCTCAACGCTCCGCCCGAAAACATGTCAAAGAACCCGAGGATCGTGCCCTTGGCCTGCTCGAAAATTTCCGCCAGGGCGGCGCCATCAATGCCCGGAGTCGGTATGTGCGCGCCAATCCGGTAAACGATCAGGACGCCAAGGGTGAAGAACACCCGGCGTTTGAGTTCCGGGATCCGGAATATGTTGGCAAAACTCTCGGCGCCACTCATTTAAAGGACTACGACCTTTCCTCCCGACTTCTCGATTTTCTCCACCGCTGCCTTGCTGAACTTGTGGGCGTGGATGGTGATCGCCCCTGAGAGGTCGCCGTCCGCCAGCACCTTGACCGCTTCGGTTTTATGGATGAGGCCTTTTTCTTTCATCACATCGGGAGTCAATGGGCCGTCCACCGAAATGCCTTTCAGGTCTCCGAGGTTCACCAGCTCGTAGCTTTTCTTGAAAATGTTGGTGAAACCGCGTTTGGGCAGGCGACGCTGCAACGGCATCTGGCCGCCTTCAAACCAAGGATGCGGACTGCCGCCGGAACGGCTCTTCTGGCCTTTTTGACCGCGCCCGGAGGTTTTGCCATTTCCGGAACCCGGTCCACGCCCGACCCGGTTGCGTTTTTTGCGGCCGCCGGGGAAACCTTTTAAATTGGATAATTCGATCATATCTGGATCACTCAACGGGACGATTTATGATGCAATTCTTTACCGCGCACTTCCTGGCACTGCTGGACGTCGCGCAGGGACTCAAGGCCGTCAATCGTGGCCTTCACGACGTTGTGCGGATTGTTGGTGCGGATACACTTGGTGAGAATGTCCTTCACCCCCGCCGCTTCCAGGACCGCACGCACGGCACCCCCGGCGATCAATCCGGTACCCCGGCTCGCCGGCTTCAAAAGCACTTCACCGGAACCGAAACGGCCGACGATCTCATGCGGGATGGTGGTGCCGTCCAGAGCCACGCGGATCTGGTTTTTCTTGGCGCGCTCGACGCCCTTGCGAATAGCTTCGGGCACTTCATTGGCCTTGCCAAGCCCCCAACCCACCTTGCCCTCGCGGTTGCCCACCACGACCAGGGCACTGAAGCTGAAGCGACGTCCGCCTTTCACCACTTTGGCGACACGCTTGATCTTGACGACTTTATCGACGAATTCGGTTTGTTTGGCGGCTCGTTCCTGCAAAAGCATTCCTCCTGCCTGGCCGGGCATTTTCCCCGCCGGGTTGGTTTTTTAAAACTTGATTCCCTTTTCCCGCACCGCCTCCGCCAGCGCTTTCACGCGGCCGGCATAAATGAATCCGTTGCGGTCGTAATACACTTCCTTGATTCCCTGTGCGGAGGCCTTTTCGCCCAGCATGGAACCCACCAGTTTCGCTGCTTCCACATTGCCGCCCGTTTTCATCTTCGCCTGAAAATCCTTGGTCAAGGAAGACGCGGACGCGAGAGTCTTGCGGTTGGCATCGTCGATGATCTGGGCGTAAATGTGGTTGGTGCTGCGGAACACCGACAGGCGCAGTTTCTGCGGGTCTTTCTGGGTCCGGTTTTTCACCCTGAATTTGCGTTTCAGCCTCAGCCGGGTTTTGAGATTTGTTTTTGACATGGTCCGTCTTGCTAAAATTATTTGCCCGCGGCGGCTTTGCCCGCTTTTCTGCGGATGCGCTCGTCGGCATACATGACCCCTTTACCCTTGTAAGGCTCCGGAGGTCGCATTTTGCGGATTTCCGCGGATGTTTGTCCCACTTTTTCCTTGTCGATGCCCTTGACCTTGATGGTGTTGGCTTTCGAATCCACCTCGAACTCGATGCCGTCGGGGCTCGGGTATTCAATGGGATGCGAATAACCCAGGTTCAGCACCAGGGCCTTTCCCTTCAGTTCCACCTTGTAACCGACGCCGACAATATTGAGCTGTTTCTCGTAACCCTGAGAAACGCCCACCACCATGTTGTTGAGAAGCGCCCGGGTGAGGCCGTGCAGGGCGCGGTGCGTCCGGTTGTCCGACGGCCGCTTTACCAACACCTGGTTTTCCTCTTTCTCGATCAACATCTCCGGGTGCAGGTCACGCACCAGTTCCCCCTTGGGGCCCTTGACCTTCACGTGACTGCCCTGAATGGTGCACTCGACGCCGGAAGGCAATTCAACCGGCAATTTTCCAATACGTGACATAATCGATTCCTGCCTTACCAGATGTATCCGACCACTTCGCCGCCGATACCTTTTTCGCGGCAAATCTGATCGGTGACCAATCCCTGCGATGTGGAGATGATAGCGACCCCCAGACCGTTCAGCACCTTCGGGATATGATCCTTGTCCACATAAACACGACGGCCGGGTGTGCTGACACGCTTGATGCCGCGTACACAGGGGGAGCCGTTGTGGTACTTCAGGTACACCCGCAACAACCCCTGCTTATTGTCTTCCTTTGTCTTGAAGTTGCGAATGAATCCTTCACCCTGCAAAATCTCGGCGATCCGGGTCTTCATTTTGGAATTCGGCATGTCCACCGAAGGGTGGCGCACCTGCATTCCGTTCCGGAGCCGGGTGAAAAAATCCGCTATGGGATCGGTCATCATGAGATCAATGTTCTCCTAAACTTACGTAACTCGTTGCCTTACCAGCTGGCCTTGGTGACGCCGGGGACTTCCCCCAACAGCGCCCGCTGCCGAAAACAGATGCGGCACAAACCAAACTTGCGGAGAAACGCCCGCGGGCGGCCGCACACTTTGCACCGGTTGTACTCCCGCACGCTGAATTTCTGCTTGCGGTTGGCCTTGGCTATCAGCGATTTCTTCGCCATGTCTTGCCTCTAAAAATCGGGATTCAGTTGCGAAACGGAAATCCCATGGTCTTCAACAGCACCCGCCCCTGCTCGTCGTTTTCAGCGGTGGTGCAGATGGTGATGTTCATGCCCTTGATCTTCTCGATCTTGTCGAAATTGATCTCCGGGAAAATCAGTTGCTCGCGCAGGCCGATGGTGTAATTGCCGCGCCCGTCGAAAGACTTGGGCGACAGGCCCTTGAAATCACGAACGCGCGGCAGAGCAAACCCAACGAGCCGCTCAAAAAACTCGTACATGCGGGAGCCGCGCAGGGTCACGCGCACACCCACCGGCATGCCTTCGCGCAGCTTGAAGTTGGAGATCGCATTTTTCGCCTTTGTCACCACCGGGGCCTGACCGGTAATGATGCGCAACTGCTCAACACCCGCCTCGATCAGCTTGGCGTTCTGAGTGCCTTCGCCCAGGCCCATATTGAGCACGATCTTCTCCAGACGCGGAACCTGCATGATGTTCTTCAGCCCGAGTTCCTTCTGGATCTGGCTGCGATACTTTTCGTCGTATGCCTGCTTGACATTGGGTACTGCCATGTTCTATTCCGTCAACCTTTCTGGCACTTAAATCTTGTCGATGGCGTCGCCGCATTTACGGCAGACGCGGACGCGGCTTCCGTCTTCCAGTTTCTTGCTTTTCACACGCACGCCCTTGCCGCACTTGTCGCAAACCAAAAGCACGTTGGAGTAATGAATCTTGCCTTCCTTCTCCACGATGCCGCCCTTGTTCTGCCCGCTCGGCTTCATGTGGCGCTTGTAGAGATTGAGCTTTTCCACGGTGATGCTGTCCTGGTCCGGGTAGAATGCCAGGACCTTTCCCTTCTTGCCGCGCTCGCGACCCTTCATCACCATCACGATATCGTCTTTTTTCAGCAACCAGCTACCGGCCATCAGAGCACCTCCGGGGCGAGGGAAATGATCTTGAGAAACCGTTTGGCGCGGAGTTCGCGGGCGACAGGACCGAAGATGCGGGTGCCGACCGGCTCCTTCGCATCGTTCACCAGCACCGCGGCGTTGGTGTCGAACTTGATGTAACTGCCTTCCGAGCGGCGCATCTCTTTACGCGTGCGCACCACCACGGCTTTTTTCACGTCGCCTTTTTTAACGTTGCTGTTCGGCTCGCACTCCTTCACGGCCACGACGATGATGTCGCCCACCGAGGCGTAACGCCGTCCGGTTCCGCCCAGCACCTTGATACACTGGACTTTCCGCGCGCCCGAGTTGTCCGCCACATCCAAAACTGTTCGCAGTTGAATCATCGCCGTTAAATTTCCCGTTTCTTTAAAATTTCAACCAGGGACCACCGCTTGTCCTTGCTCAACGGCCGCACCTGTTTCATGGAAATAAAGTCACCGACATTGCACTGGTTCGTCTCGTCGTGGCACTTGTATTTCCGGGTCTGCTTGACCACTTTCTTGAATTTGGGGTGAATGTACTTCCGGTCCACCCGCACCACCACCGTCTTGTCCATCTTGTCGCTGATAACGGTGCCCAACAGCGTTTGCTTGCGCTTACCTTCGCTCAACGTGCACTCCTGAGGTTATTTCTTTTCACCCGTCTTTATGACGAGGGGGTTTCGGCTTTCGGCTGGCCTGCCTGGTCCGCCGACTGTTTCATTTCCCGGTTAAGGGTCTTGAGCCGTGCAATGTCCCGGCGCATGTGCTTCATCCGTCCCGGATTCTCAATCTTTCCCGTAGCGAGCTGAAACTTCAGATTGAAATACTCTTCCTCCAGGTCGGCGAGTTTTTCCTCGCGCTCCTTTTCGGACAGCTCCCGGATTTCCTTCATCTTCATGATAGTCGGTTCCCGCCTGTTACTTGTTCACGATGATCCGGGTGGCCACCGGAAGTTTGTGTGACGCCAGACGCAGAGCCTCTTTGGCCACGTCCTCCGCCACGCCGGACATTTCGTAAAGAATCCTTCCGGGCTTGACGACGGCGACCCAGAATTCCGGGTTGCCTTTACCTTTACCCATGCGGGTCTCTGCCGGCTTCTTGGAGATCGGCTTGTCCGGGAAAATCCGGAGCCAGATTTTCCCGCCACGCTTGACGTGACGGGTCATGGCAATACGCGCCGCTTCGATCTGGCGGTTGGTGATCCACCCGCACTCCAGAGTCTGCAGGGCATACTCTCCGAAATTGACCTTGCCGCCGCGGAACGCGGTGCCACGCATCCGGCCTTTGTGTTTTTTGCGATACTTGACGCGCTTGGGCATCAACATGACTGTAACTCTCCCAGCTTGCTATTCGTGTTCGTCAGGACGCAGCGGCTTCGCCATCTTCGGCGGTATCCGCCGCCCCTTCAAAAATCTCGCCCTTGTACACCCACACCTTAATACCGATGATTCCGTAAGTGGTGCGGGCCTCGGCGGTGCCGTAGTCGATGTCCGCGCGGAGCGTGTGCAGGGGCACGCGGCCTTCCCGGTACCATTCACTGCGCGCGATTTCCGCGCCGCCCAGGCGACCCGACACGCGGATCTTGATGCCCTTGCCGCCGAAGCGCAGGGCGCTGACCACCGCCTTCTTCATGGCGCGGCGGAAGGAAATCCGTTTCTCCAACTGCATGGCCACGTTCTGCGCGATGAGCGAGGAGTCGAGTTCCGCCCGGCGGATTTCCTTGATGTTCAGGTTGACCTGCTTGGCCGTACCGATGATCCTCTGCAACTCCTCCTTCACCCGGTCCACCTCCAGCCCCTTTTTGCCGATGATGATGCCGGGGCGGGCGGTGTGGATGTTGATGCGGATGCGGCTTGCCGAACGCTCGATCTCCAGATTCGAGATACCCGCGTGCGACAGGTTTTTCCTGAGGTGCTTGCGGATCTTAATATCTTCCTGCAGAAGATCGGCGTAATCTTTTTTTGCGTACCAGTTCGATTTCCAGGGCTTGTTGATGCCCAGTCGAAACCCGTAGGGATGTACCTTCTGACCCATGTGTCGGTTACTCCTTTTCGTCCAGCACAAGCGTGATGTGGCTGGTGCGTTTGCGAATGAGGGTCGTCATCCCCCGCGCCCGCGGAAGCTGGCGTTTCATGGTCACACCTTCGTCCACCGTGACCTTGCGAACGTAAAGATCGTCCACGTCCAGCACCTTGTGGTTTTCCTCGGCATTGGCCAACGCCGACTTCAAAAGTTTCTGAAACAGGCCCGCCGCCTTCTTCCGCGTAAAGACAAGGACGTTCATCGCGTCGTTCACGTTCTTGCCGCGGATCATGTCGGCGATCAAGCGCGCTTTGCGCGGGGCCGTGCGGGCGTGTTTCAATTGGGCTCTGACACTCATTTCCGTTGCTCTCGATTAAATTACTTGGGCGGCGCCGCTTTTTTGGTTTTGCCGCTGTGGGCCTTGAAGGTGCGGGTCGGGGAAAACTCCCCCAGCTTGTGCCCCACCATGTTTTCCGTGACGAACACGGGAATGAACTTCTTGCCGTTGTGCACCGCCAGGGTGTGCCCGACGAAATCCGGCAGAATGGTGGACCGGCGCGACCAGGTCTTGACGACCTTTTTCTCGTTCTTCCGGTTCATCAGCTCCACCTTGTCCGCCAGATGCTGATCGACAAACGGCCCTTTTTTCAGTGATCGCGCCATAGCGCTCCTGCCTTCTAAAGTTGATTATTTCTTGCGCCGACTCAGTATGTACCGAGAGGACGGTTTCTTTTTCTTCCGCGTTTTGTACCCCTTCGCCGGCATGCCGTACGGACTGCACGGGTGGCGTCCGCCGGAAGAGCGGCCTTCACCGCCGCCCATCGGATGATCGACCGGGTTCATGGCCACAGCGCGCGGACGCGGGCGGCGCCCCATCCATCGTGTTCGCCCGGCTTTGCCGAGAGACACGTTTTCGTGCTCTGCGTTACCGACGGAACCCACCGTGGCACGGCATTTCACCGAGACCAGCCGCACTTCGCCGGACTTGAGCTTGATGTTGGCATAATCGCCTTCCTTCGCCATCAGCTGCGCATAGGTCCCGGCACTGCGCGCGATCTGCCCTCCCTTGCCCGGCCTGAGCTCGATGTTGTGGATCGTCGTGCCCACGGGAATGTCTTCGAGGTGCAAACAGTTGCCAACGCGCACTTCGGCGTCCCGGCCGGACATCACCGTGGCACCGTCCTTCAATTCCGAAGGCGCCAGGATGTACCGCTTCTCTCCGTCCGTGTATACGAGAAGCGCGATGTTCGCCGAACGGTTGGGATCGTATTCGATGCCCGCCACCTTCGCTTCGACCCCGTCCTTGTTTCGCCGGAAATCGATTTTGCGGTACAGCTTGCGGTGCCCGCCACCACGCCGACGGGCGGTGACGCGGCCGTTGTTGTTGCGGCCGCCCTTGCGGGAAATCGACACCAGCAGGCTTTTCTCCGGTGTGGATTTGGTCACTTCACCGAAATCCGAGATCGTCTGAAATCGAACACCGGCGGAAGTCGGGTTGAGTTTTCTTACTGGCATGGCCGCTTACGCTCCTTCAAAAAAGTCTATCTTGTCGCCGTCCTTCAACGTGACGATGGCTTTTTTGCTCGCCTTGGTAAACCCGACGTTGCGGCCGAACCGTTTCTGCCTGGGTTTCACGTTGAGGGTATTCACATCCAGCACGGTGACGTTGAAGATTTTCTCCACGGCCTGCTTGATCTGAAGCTTGTTGGCATCGCGCTTCACCTGAAACATCACCCGGTTGCCGTCTTCCAGCATCATGGTGCTCTTTTCAGTGATGAGCGGCTTCTCTAAAATTCGATAATGGTCGGTGGACATCAGCTGAGTCGCTCCTCTAATTTCTTGAGAGAGTCGGGGGTGCACACGATCTTCTGATGCACCAGCAGGTCGAACACATTGACGCCTTCCACCGACAGCACATTGACCTGCGGCAGGTTGCGAACGGCGAGTTCCAGGTTCGGGTTTTTCTCGGCGACCAGGAACAACGTCTTTTCCGGCAACCCGAGCTTGCCGAGCAGAGCCAGGGCCTGCTTGGTTTTGGGCTCTTCCAGGTTCAGTGATTCGACCACTTGAATGTTATTACTTTGCAATCTTTCGGCGAGAACGGAGCGGATGGCGAGCTTGCGGGACTTCTTGGAAAGCTTGTGCGTGTACGCGCGCGGACGGGGACCGAACACCGTCATACCCCCGCGCCAGATAGTGGAGCGGGTGCTACCGTGACGGGCGCGCCCAGTTCCTTTCTGCCGCCAGGGCTTTTTACCGCCGCCGCTGATATCGCCGCGATTTTCGATGGTCGAGGCGGTGCCGCTCCGCTTGGTCGCCAACTGCATGACGACGTACTGTTGCACGAGATGCTCCCGGACGGGCCCTTCAAACACCTCGGGTGACAGCGTGGCCGTACCGACCTTCTTGTTTTCTGTGTTGACGATTTCGAGTTCCGCCATGTTTCGCTCTTTCGCTTCTTTCGCTTTAAATTATTTCCTGCCGCCGGCCTTGGCCTCGGTGATGCGCACCAGCCGACCGTTGGCGCCCGGCACCGAGCCGCGCACCAGGATCAGGTTGTTGCCCGCATCCACGCGGACGACTTTCAAGTTCTTCGCATGCACGGTTTTACCGCCCATGCGTCCGGCCATCTTCTGGCCTTTCAGCGTGCGCCCGGGATAGGTGTGCATGCCGATGGAACCGCCGCCGCGAAACGACTCGTGAGTACCGCGGGACGCCGGCTGACCGCGGAAGTTGTACCGTCGGACCACGCCTGAGAAACCACGCCCCTTGGAGACGCCGACCACATCCACCAGTTCCCCCTCGGCGAACACATCCACCTTGAGTTGCTGGCCCATGGCATCGTCCGCCAATTCCAGGTTGCGGAATTCCTTAAGGACCCGGGCGGGCTCCGCTTTGATCTTACCGTAATATCCGGCCAACGGCTTGTTGGTGTGCTTCGGCTTGCGCTGGCCATAGGCCACCACCACAGCATCGTACCCGTTTTTATCCTGAGTCCGTTTATCCACGGGCACACACCGCTCCACCTGGATGACAGTGACGGGTACACAATCGCCGTTTTCCAGATAGACCTGGGTCATTCCCAATTTTTTACCGAGCAAACCTTTCATCGATCCCGACCGTTCTTACAGTTTGATTTCAATATCCACGCCGCCACTGAGGTCCAGCTTCATGAGCGCGTCGACGGTTTGCGGAGTGGGCTCGAGGATTTCCAGGATGCGCTTATGCGTCCGGATCTCGAACTGCTCCCGCGATTTCTTGTCCACATGGGGCGACCGCAGCACGGTCCACCGGTTCTTCTTGGTTGGAAGCGGGATGGGACCGACCACCCGGGCGCCGGTGCGCTTGGTGGTCTCCACAATTTCCCCGACCGACCAGTCGAGCAGTTTGTGGTCGTAAGCCTTCAGCTTGATTTTTATTTTCTGATCGCTCATTAGTCCATGATCTCGCTGACAATGCCCGCGCCCACAGTCCGGCCACCTTCACGAATGGCGAACCGCAATTCCTTGGCCATCGCCACGGGGGTGATCAATTCAACCTCGAAGGTGACATTGTCGCCCGGCATGACCATCTCCACGCCCTGCGGCAGGGTGACCACGCCGGTCACGTCCGTGGTGCGGAAATAAAACTGCGGCCGGTAGCCGTTGAAGAACGGAGTGTGGCGCCCGCCCTCTTCCTTATTCAGGATGTACACCTCGGCTTTGAACTTCGCATGCGGGGTGATGGAACCGGGCTTCGCCAGAACCTGTCCGCGCTCGATGTCGTCGCGCTTGGTACCGCGGAGCAGACAACCGACATTGTCTCCCGCCTGACCGTCGTCCAGCAGCTTGCGGAACATCTCAACACCGGTGACGGTGGTCTTGGTGGTCGGGCGGAAACCGACGATCTCGACCTCCTCGCCTACCTTGATGACACCGGTCTCAATCCTGCCGGTGGCTACGGTACCGCGACCGGAGATGCTGAAAATGTCCTCGATCGGCATCAGGAAAGGCTTGTCGATCGGGCGTTCCGGAACCGGAATGTCCGCATCGCAGGCAGCCATCAGTTCCCAGATGCACTTGGTCTTCTCTTCGTCTTCGGCGTTTTCCAGAGCCTGCAAAGCACTGCCGCGGATGACGGTGATGTCGTCACCGGGAAACTCGTACTTGTTGAGCAGTTCGCGTACTTCCAACTCAACCAGGTCCAGCAGTTCCGGGTCATCGACCATGTCGCATTTGTTCATGAACACGACAATTTTGGGTACACCGACCTGACGGGCGAGCAGGATGTGCTCACGGGTCTGCGGCATGGGGCCGTCGGTGGCGCTCAACACCAGGATCGCGCCGTCCATCTGCGCCGCACCGGTGATCATGTTCTTGACGTAGTCGGCATGGCCCGGGCAGTCCACGTGGGCGTAGTGACGGCTTTCCGTCTGGTATTCCACGTGCGCGATAGCGATGGTGATGCCGCGCTCTTTTTCTTCAGGCGCTTTGTCGATCTGGTCGAACGCAATGCTTTGCGCCATACCCTTTTTTGCCAAAACTTCGGTGATGGCCGCTGTGAGCGTGGTTTTACCATGGTCAACATGCCCGATGGTTCCGATGTTCACGTGGGGTTTGTCTCTCACAAATTTTTCTTTTGCCATACCGATTCACTCCATTAATGATGAAATCATTGTTCCGGTTTTGTATTCGTTTTATTTATACGGTCACTTCACTTGAGGTTCCGGTCGATTTGGCGATCAACTCCTCCGCAATCGCATTCGGAACCACGTCATATTTCAAAAATTCCATTGAGTAGTTGGCGCGACCCTGGGTGTTCGACCGAAGATCGGTGGAATACCCGAACATACCCGCCAACGGCACTTCGCACCGCACCACTTTTGCGCCGGCACGGTCACCCAGTTCCTTGACCTTGCCGCGCTTCGAGTTGAGGTGGCCGATGACATCACCCATGAACTCCTCGGGTGTGACCACCTCCACGTCCATGATGGGCTCGAGCAGCACGGGCGAGGCCTTTTTCGCCGCATCCCGAAACGCAATGGACGCACAAATCTTGAATGCCATCTCGGAAGAGTCCACGTCGTGATACGAACCGTCGTTCAGGGTGACGCGAACGTCCACCATCGGGAACCCGCACAGAACGCCGCGATCCATGGCTTCCGTAACACCCTTTTGAACCGCGGGTATGTATTCCTTCGGGATGGCGCCGCCCACGATCTTGTTGACGAACTCAAACCCTTCACCCGCCTTGCGCGGCTCGAGTGTGATCTCGACATGACCATACTGACCCCGACCACCGGTCTGCTTGACGTACTTGTAGCTGTGGTCCGTCTTCTTGGTGACGGTTTCCCGATACGCCACCTGCGGCTTGGACACACTGACGTCGAGGTTGAACTCGCGCTTCATCCGGTCCACGAGGATCTCCAGATGCAACTCACCCATACCTGAAATAATGGTCTGGGAGGTTTCCGGATCCACCTTCACTTCAAAGGTGGGGTCTTCCTGCTGAAGCTTGATGAGACAGTCGGAAAGCTTTTCCTGCTCCTGCTTGGTTTTCGGCTCAATCGCTACAGAAATGACGGGTTGAGGAAAGGAAATGGACTCGAGGATAACGGGGCTCTCTTCGCGACACAGGGTGTCACCGGTAAAAGTCTTTTTGAAGCCGATCGCCGCGGCAATGTCCCCGGCACCGACCACATCCACCTCTTCACGCTTGTTGGCGTGCATGCGGAGCAGGCGTCCCACGCGCTCCTTCTGATTCTTGGTCGAGTTGTACACGTACGTGCCACTCTTGATATGACCGGAATAAACGCGGAAGTAGGCCAGCTGACCGACAAACGGGTCGGTCATGATTTTGAATGCCAGCGCGGACAGCGACTTGCTCTCATCGACCGGACACATTACTTCTTCCTGCGTGTTCGGATTGACGCCGACGACTGCCGCCACCTGGTCCGGGGACGGCAGATAATGAACCACCGCGTCGAGCAACTGCTGCACACCCTTGTTCTTGAACGCGGCCCCGCAAAAAATCGGCGTGAACGCCAGGGCCAGCACACCCTTGCGGAGAGCCGCGCGGATTTCCTCCTCGCTCACATCCTCCCCGCCCAGGTATTTTTCCATCAGCGCTTCATCCACATCGGCCAGGGCTTCCAGCATGTGGTCGCGATATTCCTTCGCCTGCTCCAGCAGGTCTTCCGGAATCTCCTGAGTGTCGTACGCCTCACCCTTCTTGTACTTGTCGGAGTAAACATTGGCCTTCATCGTGACCAGGTCAATGAGCCCCACAAAATCTGCTTCCGACCCGATGGGCAACTGCACCGGCACCGGGTTCGCGTTCAGGCGCTCCTTCATCTGCTGCACACAGCCGAGAAAATCCGCACCGGCGCGGTCCATCTTGTTGACAAACCCGATGCGCGGAACCTTGTACTTGGTGGCCTGGCGCCACACCGTCTCGGATTGCGGCTCAACGCCGCCGACGGCGCAGAACACACCCACAGCCCCGTCCAGCACACGGAGCGACCGCTCGACCTCGGCGGTGAAATCGACGTGGCCCGGCGTGTCGATGATATTGATCTGGTGATCCAGCCAGAAACACGTGGTGGCGGCGGAGGTGATGGTGATGCCGCGCTCCTGTTCCTGCTGCATCCAGTCCATGGTCGCACTGCCCTCATGAACCTCACCGATCTTGTGACTTTTTCCGGTGTAATAAAGGATTCGCTCGGTCGTCGTGGTCTTGCCCGCGTCGATGTGGGCGATGATGCCGATATTCCGGATTTGACTGATTTTGGGCTTCTTGCTCATAACACCTTATATGCTGCTTGAGAACCGCGCTACCAGCGGTAGTGGGCGAACGCCTTGTTGGCTTCTGCCATACGATGAACATCTTCCTTCTTGCGAACCGCGCCGCCGGTGCTGTTGTAGGCATCGACCAGTTCGTCGGTCAGCCTGTCAGACATCGAACGACCCGCACGGCTGCGGGCATTGCTGATGATCCAGCGGATACTGAGCGCGGTGCGCCGGTTGGCGTTGACCTCCACCGGCACCTGATAGGTGGCGCCACCAACCCGGCGGGACCGGACCTCGAGAAGCGGCGCGGCATTGTCCACGGCCTTCTTGAACACCCTGATGGGCTCTTCGTCCTTCACCCGCTTACCGATATTGTCCAGAGCGGAATAGAACATACGTTCCGCCACGCTCTTCTTGCCCCGCTTGAGGAGGCTGTTGACAAACCGGGCAACCAGAATGTCGTTGTATTTGGGGTCCGGCAGGATCTCCCGTTTTTCCGCTTCGCGTCTTCTTGCCATGGTTGCGTATAATTCTTATTAGGTTTTCTTCGGTTTCTTGGCGCCGTACTTGGAACGGCTCTGCATGCGGTTGGCCACGCCCAGCGTATCCAGACTGCCCCGCACAACATGGTAACGAACACCCGGCAGATCCTTAACGCGGCCGCCGCGAATCAAAACGATCGAGTGCTCCTGGAGATTGTGCCCGACACCCGGAATGTAGCTCGTCACTTCCATTCCGTTAGTCAGCCGGACGCGCGCCACTTTTCGCAATGCCGAATTGGGCTTCTTCGGAGTGGAGGTGTACACACGCACACACACGCCCCGTTTCTGCGGGCACGACTTCAGCGCCGGCGATGCCGTTTTCTCTACCGGCTTACGCCGGCCTCTTTTGACCAGTTGATTAATGGTCGGCACAATAAAATTCTCCTGATAGAGGGACCAACACCTTAACAAAACCCAGTTGACCCATCCTCAACTAATTGAATTTGTTGGAATGTTCAGAGTATGTCTGTAGTAGGCCGAAAAGCTTGGATTTTATCACTCCCATGCGGGGAGTCAAGGGAATTTTCCGGTATTTTTTCCTACTCTACCGCAGCCGGGGTTTCTTCCTCTTCTACCGGCTTGACTTCCTCGGTTTCCTCGAATTCCGGCTCCTCGATGCGGATGCCGCTGTAGGCGCGGCAACCGGTTCCGGCCGGAATCAGCCTACCCATGATCACATTTTCTTTCAGTCCAAACAGGCGGTCTTCCTTACCGCTGACCGCCACTTCCGTCAGCACCCGCGTGGTTTCCTGGAAGGAGGCCGCGGAGATGAAACTCTCGGTGCTGAGAGACGATTTCGTGATTCCCAGAAGAACCGGCTGACCCTGCGCGGGCTTGCCTTTTTCCTTGATGGTCTCCTGGTTTTTTTCGTTGAATACCTTGCGGGTCACCTGCTCGCCAATCAGCAAGTCGGTGTCCCCGGGCTCTTCCACCTGAAGGTGGCGGAGCATCTGGCGGACGATGACTTCGATATGCTTGTCGTTGATGGCGACACCCTGCAGGCGGTACACCTCCTGCACCTCGTTGACGAGGTATTTCTGCAACTCGTTTTCACCGAGAATGCGCAGGATGTCATGCGGGTTGGCCGCACCATCCATGAGCGGCTCGCCGGCCTGCACTTCGTCGCCTTCATGCACGTTGATGTGCTTGCCGCGCGGAATGAGGTACTCGCGCTCTTCACCACTGTCGTTGACGATGACCACCTTCCGCATGCCTTTCACGAACCCGCCGAACTTGACGGTACCGCTGATCTCCGAAATGGTCGCCTGCTCGTGCGGCTTTCGCGCCTCGAACAGTTCCGCAACACGCGGCAGACCGCCGGTGATGTCCTTCGTCTTGGCCGTCTCCCGGGGAATCTTGACGATGACGTCACCCGCATTCACGCGGTCGCCCTCGTTGACGTTGATGTGCGCGCCCGCGGGCAGAATGTAACGCCGGATGGTTTCGCCCTTGTCGTCCTTGATCGAAATGCGCGGCTGGCGCTTTTCGTCGCGGTGGCTGATGATGACCTTGGTGGACAAACCGGTGATTTCGTCGAAGTCCTCTTTCATGGTGATGCCTTCCACCACGTCGCCGAAAGCGATGGTGCCCTCAACTTCGGTGAGGATCGAGTTGGTGTACGGGTCCCATTCGACCAGCGTCTGGTTTTCGTGGACTTCCTGCCCGTCGTGCACCTTGAGCTTCGCCGCATAGACGACGGAATATCTTTCCTTTTCCCGGCCGTTTTCGTCCTGCACCACCAGGCTTCCGTTGCGGTTCATGACGATGATCTCGCCGCGCTGGTTCTTGATCGTGCGCAGACCCTGGTACTTGATGATGCCGCCCTTCTTCGTGCTGAGCGTGGTCTGCTCGACCACGCGGCTCGCGGTGCCGCCGATGTGGAACGTCCGCATGGTGAGCTGGGTGCCCGGTTCACCGATGGACTGTGCGGCGATCACGCCGACCGGCTCGCCGATCTCCACCCAGCCGTTGGTGGCCAGGTTGCGTCCGTAGCACTTCACGCACAACCCCTGCTTCGATTCGCAGGTCAGGTTCGAGCGGATGCGGATGCCCTCAATACCGGCGTTCTCAATGGCCTCGACCACTTTTTCATCGACCATCTCGTTCGCCTTGACCAGCACATCGCCGGTGAACGGATCGAGCACGTCTTCCAGGCACGTACGGCCGAGGATGCGCTCACCCAGAGGCTGGATGATCTCACCCGCTTCCACCAGCGACGACAACTTAATGCCGCGCAGGGTGCCGCAGTCTTCTTCCATGATGATGATATCCTGCGCCACGTCGACAAGGCGCCGGGTCAGATAACCGGAGTTTGCGGTCTTGAGTGCGGTATCGGCCAGACCCTTGCGCGCGCCGTGAGTGGAAATGAAGTACTGGATCACCGACAGCCCTTCGCGGAAATTCGCGGTGATGGGCGTCTCGATGATCTCACCCGACGGCTTGGCCATCAGGCCGCGCATGCCGGCCAGCTGCCGCAACTGCTGCGAACTGCCGCGCGCTCCGGAGTCGGCCATGATGAAGATCGAGTTGAAGTCCTTGGCCTCCACGCCCTTGACGATATTTTCATCTTCGACTTCCAGCTCGCGGAACATCTCTTCCGAGACGCGCTCGGTGACGTGCGCCCAGATGTCAATGACCTTGTTGTAGCGTTCGCCGTTGGTGATGAGGCCGTCGCGGTACTGGTTGTAAACGCGGAGCACTTCATCGCCGGCCTTGTTGACGAGCGTCTCCTTCGCCTTCGGAATCCGCATGTATTCGGTCGAAATAGACAGGCCCGCCTCGGTCGCGTAATGAAACCCGAGGGTCTTGACCGCATCCAACAGCGCGACGGTTTTCTCCCGGCCCACAATCTGGAACGACGTGGAAATCAGGTTGGACAGGGTTTTCTTGTTCATCTCCTGGTTGACCAGCTTGAACGGCAGTTCTTCGGGCAATACCTCATACAAGAGAACGCGGCCGGTGGTGGTGACTTCCAAGTTGCCGTCCACTTCGACCATCATCTTCGCCTGCAGGTGCAGTTCTCCGTGATCGTACGCCGCGCGCACCTCGCGCAGGTTGGAGAACACGCGCCCCTCGCCGGGCACGCTGCCGCGGATCTTGGTCATGTAGTAACAGCCGAGAACAATGTCCTGACTGGGCACGGCAATGGGCTTGCCGTTGGCCGGAGACAGCACGTTATTGGGCGCCATCATGAGCAGTTTCGCCTCGACCTGCGCTTCCATCGAGAGCGGCACGTGCACGGCCATCTGGTCGCCGTCGAAATCCGCGTTGAACGCGGTGCACACCAGCGGGTGGATGCGGATGGCCTTGCCCTCGATCAACACCGGCTCGAAAGCCTGGATGCCGAGACGATGCAGGGTAGGCGCGCGGTTCAAGAGAACCGGATGCTTCTGGATGACTTCTTCCAATACCTCCCACACCTCGGCGCGTTCCTGCTCGACCATCTTCTTGGCGGTCTTGATGGTGGCGGCATAACCTTTCTGCTCGAGCCGGTTGAAGATGAACGGCTTGAACAGCTCGAGCGCCATCTTCTTAGGCAGCCCGCACTGGTGCAGCTTGAGTTCGGGACCAACCACGATGACCGATCGGCCGGAGTAATCGACGCGCTTTCCAAGCAGGTTCTGGCGGAAACGTCCCTGTTTGCCCTTCAGCATGTCGCTCAACGATTTGAGCGGACGCTTGTTGGTACCGCGAAGCGTCCGGCCACGGCGGCCGTTGTCGAACAGCGCCGACACCGCTTCCTGCAACATGCGCTTTTCGTTTCGGATGATGATCTGCGGCGCTTTCAGTTCCATCAACCGCTTCAGCCTGTTGTTGCGATTGATGACACGGCGGTACAGGTCGTTGAGATCGGAGGTGGCGAAGCGGCCGCCATCGAGCGGCACCAGCGGGCGCAACTCCGGCGGGATGACCGGCACCACGCTCAGGATCATCCACTCCGGCCGGTTGCCGGATTTGCGGAAGGCCTCGATGATCTTGAGGCGCTTGGCGATCTTGCGTTTGTTGAGCACCGAGGTGGTTTTCGCCAGGTTTTCCTTCAGCTGCTCGGCGGTGGCGTCCAGGTCGATGTTCTTCAGCATTTCGTACACCGCTTCGGAACCGACCATCACCTTCAGTCCGTGCGGGTACTCGATTTCCGCCTCTCGGTATTCTTTTTCATCCAGGAGCTGGCCGGGTTTGAAATCCGATTCGCCGGGATCGACCACCACGTAGTTTTCAAAATAAATGATGCGCTCAAGTTCCTTGAGCGTGAGATCCAGCACGTGGCCGATGCGGCTCGGCAGTCCCTTGAAGAACCAGATGTGCGCGACGGGGCTGGCCAGTTCGATGTGCCCCAGGCGCTCGCGGCGGACCTTGGACAGGATGACTTCCACTCCACATTTTTCGCACACCACCCCCTTGTGCTTCATGCGCTTGTACTTGCCGCAGTTGCACTCCCAATCCTTCACCGGGCCGAAGATCTTGGCGCAGAACAGGCCGTCCCGCTCTGGCTTGAAGGTCCGGTAATTGATGGTTTCCGGCTTTTTGACTTCCCCGTACGACCAAGACCGGATTTTTTCCGGAGAGGCCAGCCTTACCCGGATGGCGTCGAACATGATCGGATTCTTGGGTTTTTCAAAAATGTTCAGGGTATCCACAAGCGTGGTCTCCTAAATGAAAGTTTATTTAAAAATTCGTTTCCGGACAGGAAGCCGTTCCTGTCGCCCCGGCGGCCGCTACTTGCTGGCGGTTTCCATCAGTTCCACGTCGATGGCCAGACTCTGCAGTTCCTTGACCAGGACGTTGAACGATTCCGGAAGGCTGGGCGTGAGATTCGTGTCGCCCTTGACGATGGCTTCGTACATCCGTTTGCGGCCCTCGACGTCGTCGGATTTGACCGTGAGCATCTCCTGCAGGGTGTAGGCGCCGCCATATGCTTCGAGCGCCCAGACCTCCATCTCACCCAGCCGCTGACCGCCGAACTGCGCCTTTCCGCCCAGCGGCTGCTGGGTGACGAGCGAGTAGGGTCCGGTGGACCGGGCGTGGATCTTGTCATCCACAAGGTGATGCAGTTTGAGCATGTAGATGTACCCCACCATGACCTTCTGGTGAAACGGCTGGCCGGTGCGTCCGTCGAACAGACTGACTTCGCCGGTGGGCGAACAGCCGGAATCGACGAGCATTCTGCGAACATCGTCTTCCTTTGCGCCATCGAAGACGGGCGTCGCGACGTGCTTGCCGCTGGCCTTGGCCGCCATGCCGAGGTTGGTTTCGAAAATCTGGCCGACGTTCATACGGGACGGTACGCCGAGCGGATTGAGTATCAGCTCGATCGGCGTTCCATCATCCATATAGGGCATGTCCTCTTCCGGAACGATCTTGGAGACGACACCCTTGTTGCCGTGACGGCCGGCCATTTTGTCGCCCACCTGAAGCTTGCGTTTCATGGCAACGAACACCTTCACCAGCTTGATGACGCCGGGTGCCAGGTCGTCGCCCTTCTTCAGTTTGGCGATCTTGTCATTCATCATGGTCTTGAGGATGTGGATCTGGTCCTTGCTGGCATCCTCGATCTGCTGCAACTCGTTCGGGTCCACGTCCTTGACCGGAACCTTCACCATGTCCTTGGTGGGCATTTTGGCGAGGTCTTCCGCGGTCAGGTCCTGACCCTTCTTGAAAACCTTCTTGCCGATGGTGGTGACCTTGGTCACCTGCTTGCCCACCAGCATGGACAGGAGTTTCTTTTCGCTTTCGTTCCTGACGATCTCGATCTCGTCGCTGAAGTCCTTTTCGATCCTGGAGACTTCCTCCTCCTCGATCGACAGCGTGCGGGAATCTTTGTCGACTCCCTTGCGCGAGAACACCTTGACATCGATGACGATGCCCTGGATGCCCGGCGGCACGCGCAGGGACGTGTCACGCACGTCGCCCGCCTTTTCGCCGAAGATGGCCTTGAGCAGTTTTTCTTCGGGACTCAACTGCGTCTCGCCTTTGGGCGTGATCTTGCCGACCAGGATGTCGTTGGGCGCAACCGAAGCACCGATGCGGATGATGCCACTGTCGTCCAGGTTTCTGAGGGCTTCCTCGCCGACGTTCGAGATGTCCCGTGTGATGTCTTCCTTGCCCTGCTTGGTGTCGCGGGCCTCCACCTCAAACTCCTCGATGTGGACCGACGTGAAGACGTCCTCCTTCACCACCTTCTCGCTGATGACGATGGCGTCCTCGAAGTTGTAACCTTCCCACGGCATGAACGCGACCAGCACGTTGCGCCCGAGCGCCAGCTCACCGCGGTCCGTCGACGGCCCATCGGCGATGACCTGACCCTTCTTCACCTTTTCGCCGGTACCGACAAGCGGGCGCTGATTGATGCAGGTGTTCTGGTTGGAGCGCTGGTACTTGGACAGGGTGTAGATGTCCACACTGGAATCCAGCATGCCTTTCCTCTTCTGGCGACCGGAAGTCCGCACCACAATACGCGACGCATCGGCGCTGATGACTTCGCCGTCGTTCTCCGCCACCACCACGGCGCCGGAATCGCGGGCCACCACCTCTTCCATACCGGTACCAACGAGAGGCGCCTCGGTCTGCAGAAGCGGCACGGCCTGACGCTGCATGTTGGAACCCATGAGGGCACGGTTCGCGTCGTCGTTTTCCAGAAACGGAATCAATGACGCGGCGACGCTGATCAACTGTTTGGGCGAAACGTCCATCAGGTTGATCTTTTCGCGCGGCGACAGAATGAAGTCGCCACCCTGACGCGCATCTACGATTTCATTGACGAAGCTGTTCTTGTCGTCGAGCTGGGCGTTGGCCTGCGCGATGACATACTCGTCTTCGACCATCGCGTTGTGAAACTCGACGTTGTCGCTCACCTTGGCTTCCGTCACACGGCGGTACGGGGTTTCGACAAACCCGTAGTCGTTCACCCGCGCGTAGGTGCTGAGCGATGCAATGAGACCAATGTTCGGTCCCTCCGGCGTCTCGATGGGACAGATTCGCCCGTAATGGGTCGGATGCACGTCCCGCACCTCGAATCCCGCGCGTTCGCGCGTCAGGCCACCGGGCCCCAATGCACTGAGGCGCCGCTTGTGCGTTACCTCGCTGAGGGGATTGGTCTGGTCCATGAACTGGGACAACTGACTGCTTCCGTAAAATTCCTTGATCGCCGCGGTGACCGGCTTCGAGTTGATCAGGTCGTGCGGCATGGAAACATCCAGGTCCTGAATGGACATGCGCTCGATGATGGCGCGCTCCATGCGCACCAAACCGACGCGGAACTGGTTTTCCAGGGACTCACCCACCGCGCGAACGCGGCGGTTACCCAGATGGTCGATGTCGTCCACCACGCCCACACCGTTTCGCAGGTCCACCATGTAACGGATGACCGCAATGAGATCTTCGCGGGTGAGCAGGCGGTGCTCCAACGGCACATCCAGACCAAACTTCTGGTTCATCTTGATCCGGCCCACCACCGACAGGTTATACCGCTTCGGATTGAAGAACAGGTTGTAGAAAAGCGTTTTTGCGATCTCGGTCGTCGGCGGGTCGCCAGGACGCAGACGTTTGTAGATTTCGCGGATGGCTTCATCCGAATCCGCAATCTTCGCCTGGGCCAGAGTGTCGCGTATGGTGGTATCCGGGTTTTCCTCGTCGATGGACAGCACCGAAAATTCGCTGATGTTGTGCTTGGCCAGAACCGCAAGCGTCTCCGGGGTGATTTCGGTGTTGGATTCGATCAGGACCTCACCGGTTTCCTTGTCCACGATGTCCTGCGCGAGGTATCCACCGGCCAGCGTCTCCTTGTCGATCTCAACACGCTGGGTTTTGGTCATGCGGCGCAGTTTCTTGATCTGCTGCGGCGCCACCTTCTTGCCGGACTTCACAAGAACATCATCCGTCTTGGGGTCGATGACGTCTTCAAGCACCTTGATGCCGCACATGAGCCCCTTGCTGCCCATGAAGTACCGGTCGTCCTTGACAAGCCGCGATACTTTTTCGATGTTGTAGAAGGAAGCGAGGATTTCCTCCTGGCTCATGCCAAAGGCGCTCAGGAGAACCGTGGCCGGAAGTTTGCGCCGGCGGTCGATCTTGACGTGCAGGATGTCTTTGATGTCGAATTCAAAGTCGAGCCACGAACCGCGGTCCGGGATGACCCGCGCGCTGTACAGAATTTTTCCGCTGACGTGACTGCGTCCCTTGTCGTGCGCGAAGAACGCGCCGGGGGAACGGTGCATCTGGCTGACGATCACGCGCTCGACGCCGTTGATCATGAACGTTCCCGTGGGACCCATGACCGGCATCTCGCCCAGGAAGATTTTCTGCTCCTTCACTTCCTTGACGGAATTGATGGTGATCTCCTGCACCTTGGCTTTTTGCAGGACCTCAATGACGGTGGCGTCGATTTCGGTTCGGGAGGGAATGAGCGGCTTGTTCGTCTCCGGGTTTTTCACCTCTTCGACAATGTATTTGCCGGGCAGTTCCTTCAGGATGCGTGCGTTGAGCTCGATCTTCTCACGCTGAAACAGGACCATGCGCACCATGATCTTGATCGGGTCGGAGTAGGTGAGGCCCTTCTGGCGGCATTCCGCGAGCTTGAACTTTTCCTTGTAATTGACTTCCTGGCCGCAGGCGTCACACACCACACCCAGGCCGCCGAGTTCCTTGTACTCGCCGCAGGCACACTCCCACACGCCGACTTCATAACCCACGTAATCGATACGGGCGTTGATGTTCAGGTCGGAGATGGGGAACACATCCTGAAACACTTCCTCCAGACCCTGGATTTTGCGTTCCGACGGGGCGGTTTCCGTCTGCAGGAAGTACTCAAAGGACTTCTTTTGAATTCCAATCAGGTTGGGAATCTCGATGACCGCAGGGATCCGGGAGAAGTCCAACCTTTCACGAACAGTGCTTTGGGTTCGATCGGTGGTTTTGATAGACATAGATTTAATCCAGTCCCCTGTTAAAGATTAATGGCCATACTCCCCTCTCATCAAAAGAAGGCAAAAGGCATTACTTAATCTCAACAGTTCCACCGGCTTCTTCGATCTTCTTCTTGATCTCCTCAGCTTCCTCCTTTTTGACACCTTCCTTGATCGGCTTGGGAGCCGCTTCCACCAGGTCCTTGGCGTCTTTCAGACCCAGGCCCGTGATGCCGCGCACTTCCTTGATCACCTGGATTTTCTTGTCACCGGCCGCAGTCAGCACCACGTCGAACTCGGTTTTCTCTTCCGCAGCCGCACCGGCATCGCCACCCGCACCTGCCGGCATCGCCATCATGGCCGGGGCCGCTGCCGTGACACCGTACTTCTCTTCCAATTCCTTGACGAATTCCGACATCTCCAAAACCGTCATGTTGTCGATGAAGGAAACGACGTCCTCTTTCGTGACTGCCATTGCAATCTCCTTTCTGGGATGAAACGCTTATTCAAATAATTTTCGAAAAAATTTCGTTCGCCTTTTGGAGTCCGCCCGAAAATCAGCCCTGCTGGGCCTTCTTCTCGCGGATGGCATCCAGGGTTCCCACCAGGCTGCGCTGCAGACTGGCGAACACGCCGACAAAGTTGCGCGTCGGGCCCTGCATGACCGAAAGCATTTGCGAAATCAATACTTCCTTGGACGGCAGGTCTGCCAAAGCCTTCACCTGTTCCGGCGTCACCGCCTGCCCATCCACCACGCCGCAGACCACCTGCGGATTTTTTTCTGCGCCCGACTTGGCAAAGTCGGAAAGCGCCTTGGCCGGAGCCACCTCGTCATCGAAGCTGACGATGATGGACACAGGCCCTTCCCACGAGGTATCCAAAACCTCGAAGGGCGTGTTCTTCGCCGCAATGCGGGCGAGGGTGTTCTTGATGACCTTGAATTCCAGCGACCGCTCACGCATGTGCGACCGAAGTTGTGTCATCTGCTCTGCCGACAGGCCCTGGTAATTTGCCAGCACCGCTGACTTGGCCTTGGCGAACACTCCGTTCAACCGTTCTATTTCTTTTGCTTTCACTGGTGTCGGCACGACGCGCTCCCTTTCCTTTTTCTCAAACCGCCCGCTTCAATTCCTCAACTGCAGTTCCGTGATTACGATCCGTCCCCGCCCGTTCAGGCGCCGGTGTAAGCGACCTTAACTCCCGGCCCCATGGTGGTGGACAACGACACGCCCCGGATGTACACGCCCTTTGCCGTAGAGGGCTTCATCTTGACCAGCGTGCCCATGAACTCCTTGAAATTCTCCGCAAGGTCTTCCACCGAAAAACTGGCCTTGCCCACCGATGCGTGCACGATACCCGCCTTGTCCACGCGGAAATCCACCTTGCCCGCCTGAATCTGCCGGATGGCGTCCGCCACGTCGAAGGTGACGGTGCCGGTCTTCGGGTTGGGCATGAGGCCCCTCGGGCCCAGCACCTTGCCGAGCTTGCCCACGGTGCCCATCATGTCCGGCGTGGCCACGACGCGGTCAAACTCAAACCAGCCGTCCTGAATCTTCTTCACCAGGTCGTCACCGCCGACGAACTCCGCGCCCGCTTCCTTGGCTTCGGTTTCCTTCTCTCCCTTGGCGAACACCAGCACGCGGAACTTCTTGCCCGTGCCCTTGGGAAGCACCACACTGCCGCGGATGTTCTGGTCCGCCTTCCGGGGATCGACGCCCAGCCTCACCGCCACGTCCAGCGACTGGTCGAACTTGGCCTCCACGCCGCCCTTGGCAAGCTGCAACGCCTCTTCCAGCGCGTAACGCTGATTGCGGTCGATCTTCTCCGCCGCCGCCCGGTATTTCTTTCCATGCCTGGCCATGCTGAATCCTTTCTCCACTCCTAATCCGTAACCTTGATGCCCATACTTTTTGCGGACCCCTCGATGATCTTCATCGCCGCGTCCGTATCGTATGCGTTGAGGTCTGCCTTTTTGATTTCGGCGATTTCCTTCACCTGCGCCCGCGTCACCGTGCCCACGTTTTCCTTGCTGGGGTGGGTCGAGCCCTTGGCAATGCCCGCCGCCTGCTTGAGCAGAACCGAGGCGGGCGGCGACTTGGTGATGAAACTGAAACTGCGGTCCTCATACACCGAGATGACGACCGGAATGATCATACCTTCCTGGCCCTGCGTGGCGGCATTGAACGCCTTGCAGAAATCCATGATGTTGACGCCGTTCTGACCGAGCGCCGGCCCTACGGGCGGCGAAGGCGTTGCCTGCCCGGCGGCTATCTGCAGCTTGATCTGCGCCGCAACCTTCTTTTTCTTAGTGGCCATGTTGTTTCAACCTTTCGAATTCGTACTGCTCAGACTTTCTCAATCTGCGGAAATTCCAGCTCCACCGGCGTCGCCCGACCGAAAATAGAAACCATGACCTTCACCTTGCCCTTGTCGTGGTTCACTTCCTCTACCGTGCCGTTGAAGTTCATGAACGGGCCGTCGATCACTCGTACGCCCTCGCCCTTCTCGAACTGGAATTTCGGCTTCGGCCGCTGGGACTCGCCCTTGACCTGGTCCATGATTTCCTTGACCTCCGCCTCGGACAAAGGCGTCGGCTCCGTGCCGCCCAGAAACCCGGTGACCTTCGGCGTGTTCTTGATCAGGTACCAGACGTCCTGATCCATATCCACCGAGATCAATACGTACCCGGGCAGGAACTTGCGCGAACTGATTTTCTTTTTGCCCTGACGCACCTCCACAACTTCTTCCGTGGGGATAACGATCTCACCCAGCTTGTCGCGGACCCCCTGGTGCGCAAAGCGCTCTTCCAGGCTCAGCTTGACCTTGTTCTCGTAGCCGGAATAGGTATGAATGACATACCAGTCCTTCCCCTTGGCCACCGCGTTTTCCATGTCCACATTTTCTTCACTCATCCGGAAAGCATGCCCTCCACGATTTTGGACAGGATCGTGTCCACGATCCAAAGAAACAGGCCGATGAACGCCACCACGACGAGCACGACCATGGTGCCGCCCACGGACTCCTTACGGGAAGGCCAGGTGACCTTTTTGACTTCCGCCTTGACTCCGGACAGGAATTCTTTACTTTTTGCGAGCATGAACCACCCGATGCGTAAGCACGCAGGCCAGGAGGGATTCGAACCCCCAACCCCTAGATTTGGAGTCTAGTGCTCTAACCAATTAGAGCTACTGGCCTATCTCATTTTCATGAAGGCCACCGAAGGAGACGCCTGCACATGACAGACTCCCGCCGGTCTCCCGGCGCAACCCCACCTGACTGCTGATGAGTTGTTATTTAGTTTCTTTGTGAGGAGTGTGCTTCCTGCAGAACCTGCAATACTTGCTGAATTCCAAACGGCCCGTGGTTTTCTTTTTGTTCTTGGTGGTGGAATAATTCCGTCGCTTACACTCACCGCACGCCAAAAGTACAATATCCCTCATCGTTCAACTATTTCCATCAGAAAGAAGAACCGGATCCGGCACCGGCTCTCATAAAGTGTCAGGTTGCTCCGGCAACGTATTTTTCACTTCTCTATATCAAAAACGGCAAGCCCACGATCGGGATTGAACCGATGACCTCTTCCTTACCAAGGAAGTGCTCCACCACTGAGCTACGTGGGCCTGATAAATCATGCCTCTGTTTTGGAGCGGGAAACGGGACTCGAACCCGCGACCCTCAGCTTGGAAGGCTGACGCTCTAGCCAACTGAGCTATTCCCGCTGGAACCGTAGTTTGAAAATGGTGGGGAGAGGAGGATTCGAACCTCCGAAGGCTGAGCCGCCAGATTTACAGTCTGGTCCCTTTGACCGCTCGGGAATCTCCCCAGCTCCTGAGGTTAAAACAACCCCGCTAAAAATAAAAAAGGGCTCTCAACTTACTGAACCCAAAAGCCTTTTATAAACAATACGTTACGCAGGCGACACGTACGCCCTTCGGCCTCCCCCGCAAACCTTCCGTCTGCGGTGTCAACAACCGGGCCATGCCAACCCACGTTATGTGCGCGAAAATATGGATTCTACTTGTTTGTTTCGATTAGTGTCAATAAAAAAGAACTAAATTCAGGCCAAATTTGAGGCTAGGAGATTTTCCGCCAAAATCCCGATTCAATTTATCATGGATTTCGCAAGGGAAACAAATTTTTTTGAAGCTTTCTGGATTTTTTTCCGTTTTTCTGACCGCTTTGGAGAATTACCACAAACCTTCACGCTTTCAATAAGTTATGATTCTTCCATCGGGCCCGGGTGAGGGGGGACCGGATTTCCCTGGATCATCACCCAGTCCACCTGCCGCCCCCCATTTTCAAATGGTATATCGAACCAGTTTTCTGTCTCAGACCCCATACGGAAGGCGATGAGGTCGGCGCAGCGGCCCGGTTCCACCGTTCCGGCCTCGCTGTGAAGCGCTTCGGCACCCCAGCGGGTGGCCATGGTCAAAATTTCGGCACGGCTCACCTCCGGCAACATTTCTTCGGCCAGCTTCAATTCACGCAGGAAATTCAACGATTCATTGCTGGCCAGGGAATCCGTGCCCAACCCCACCGGCACCCCGCGGTCCAGCAGCTGGCGAACCGGCATATAACGCTCGCGGCCGAACCAGCGGGTGCTTCCGGGACAGAACACGGCCGTGACATTCCGCCGGGCCAATAAGTCCAGATCCCCTGCCACGTCGTTCAGGTGGACGCCCACCAGTCCCTCCAGCACTCCGAGTTGATCCAGGTAGGCCGCCGGCCCCAGTTCGGGAGGACGCCACCGGGGGTTGAACACGCCCCGTGTTTCCAGAAGGTGCCGCATGGGTCCCTCACCGGTTTGCAGGAATTCACGCTCTTCCGGCACCTCGGCTACATGACAGGAAATCGGGCAACGGTGGTTCTGCGCAATGACTTTCAACCGGCGGAGCAATTTCGCCGAAACCGAATACGGCGCGTGCGGGGCGATGCCCAGGCGGATGCGCCCACCCTGGGATTCGTGTTCCTGGACCAAACCCTCCACCCGGTCCGCGCGGGCAACCGCGTCTTCTTCAGGAAAGCCCAGGGTTTCCAGAAACAGTACCTGGCGAAACGGAAGACGGGCCAGCTCCACCAGCAATTCCGGGTTGGCCAGATAATCTCCCAGCAGCGTGACGCCTGTAGACAACATGGTTTGACTGTGCCGGTGCAGGGCTCCTACCCGGTCGCTCCAGTTGAGCGCCGTATTGGCGGCGACCACATCCAAAATCCAGTCGGCAAACGGCGTCCGCGGCGTCAGCTTGCCTTCCAGTGCGCACAGGCCCATGTGGCTGTGGGCGTTGACGAAGCCGGGCAGAAGCAGGTGGCCGGTGAGGTCAATAGTAGGAGCGGGGTTGCCCGGGGTGACGGTATCCTGAATAGACTCGACCCGACCGTCCTTCACCCAGACCTCGCCCCGTTCGTAATCGCGTCCGGTCATGGTGACCAGTTTTTCAAAGAGGATGCGTGTGCGAACGGATGCGGTCATGACCGGTTCCTTCAGTGCAGGTCGGCGGAAAGGCCCCAGCCTTCGTTTTTGGAGATGCCGTCGTTGCCGCGGCCGAGGGAATAGCGGTCGTTGCCACCGCCGGTATCGAACAGGAACCCGAACCCGCCCTGCCCGGCCACCGGATCGAACAGACCGAATCCCTGCCCCAGGTCGCGGCAGGCGTACTCGTCATCTCCATCGGTATCCACCAGCAGGCCGATGCCGTTTCCGTTGCCCGCCCCCTGCGAAAGGAGACTGCTGGTGAAGCGGTCATCCCCGGCGCGATCGATCAACATACCCACACCGGTTTCGTGACCGACCCCCTGCGACACCCCGGCGTGGGACAGGTAATCGTCGTCACCGTGACCATCCAGCAGCAACCCGGCTCCCTGGCGCATCCCGGTACCCTGGGCGTAGCGTCCGGCGAGGTACCGGTCGTCCCCGTTTTCATCATGCAGAATGCCGAGCCCGTAAGTCTTCCCCGTACCCTGCGCAAAGTAATCGGCCACATAGGTGTCGTTGCCATTCTGGTCGGAGAGGATCCCGATTCCGCCGGACAACTGGATCAGGCTGTCCCAGCGGTCATGCCCCAGGCCCACACCCTGAGCCATGGAGCGGAACGCCAGAATGGGCTCGGAATAATCCGCGAACGAACCGCCGGAAGTGTAGCGGTCCTGCCCGGCAGCATCGACCAGAAGGCCATAACCGCCGGTCGCTCCCAGGCCCTGTCCGTAAATGGCGTTGGAAAACGCATCGTCCCCGCCCCCATCCGCCAGGATGCCGATGCCCAGAAACCCCGCACCCTGGCAGAACACCTGGCATTGGTACCGGTCCTGCCCACCCGTGTCCACCAGCACACCGACACCGAGGAACCCCGCGCCCTGCGAAAAGTGATCGGTCACATACCGGTCGTTGCCGCCGAGATCGAGCAGAAACCCGGCACCCAGCAGTCCGGCGCCCTGCCGGCTCCAACCACGCGACAGGTACAGGTCGTCGCCATCGAGATCGATCACCACCATGTTGCGTCGCCCCACCTGGCTGGCCCCGGCGGTGTTGAGGTAACGGTCGTCGCCGCCGAGATCGATGATCACATCGGCATCCTCGCTGTACAAGTTGGATTGGCCGTCGCCCACCACGATAGTGATGCCCGCAGTGCGGATCGCCACCCGGTCTCGCTCCTCACGCACCACCCAGCCCTCGCGGAAGGGCCGGAAGGAAGCGCCGCTCTGCTTCCACGATTTGAGCCATTGCAGGTCCAGCACCTCGGCGATGCGTTTCCCCGCAACAAGGAGTTTGTGGCGGTCCACTTTAATAGCTATCTCGAACCACTTCAGGAACCGGTCTTCCATTTCCCGTTTCTCGATTTCCGTTCGATCAAGCGCGTCGTCCACCAGATCCTGAAAGAGCCAGTCGCGGATACCCTCCTCAAGCATTTGGATCTCTTCCACGGTCAGTTTCGCAAACGATTCGCGCCTCAGGATTTCGGCTTCATTCATGGCTTTCGCCAGACGGTCGATAAAATCGCCCAGGTCCGTGGGTGGGATATACGCCTTTTCCATGAGAACAGAATCGTCAGCATCCTTCTCCACCCCCAGCGCCTCCAGTCCCCCCCGTACAAGGGAACCCAATCGCTGGGTTTCGGCCGAAAAGGAACGATGGACGGAACGCGTCAGCAGGTGAGCCAGCCACGGCAGGTCCATGGGCCGGTGCAGGACGTAATTCACCTCACCCAGGCGGAAGGGATTCGCCTCCCCGCCCGCAAAGGCAGTCGTCAACACACGCTCGGAGGCGGTTTTCATGGCGCGCAGGGTTTTTTTAAATTCACCCTTCATGCCTTCGCGCTCCAGAGTCTGCAAAAAAAAGGTTTCCCTCGCCTCGGCGTGAAGCCGGTCCAGTTCCGGATGCACGGGCAGAACGGGGGGGTGCGTCGGGATGGGATCGAGCGTGAGCGCCAGGTCCATCACCCCCTCGCCACGCAGGAGTTTGAGTTCCAGGTTGCCGCCCGCCCCCACCTGGGCCACACGGTTCTTGAAATGCACAACCAGCGAGTTTTCGGCGCCGAGCTGCAACGGCTCGTTGTTGACGGCCACGATGCGGTCGGTGACCAGCAACCCCGCCTTGTCCGCCGTCGAACCGGGATAGACGCGGTGCACGCGAAGCGCGGGGGTGAAATCATCCGCGCCGGGAAGGAATACCGGCTTGGTCTCGCGCGGCGCGATCCCCAGCCAGCCCGTATCATTGGTTTCCTGAAGCACGGTCAATACCGGCACTTCCTGCTTGACGGTGGGCAGCCCCAGCAAGGGATACAGCGAAAATAAATCCGATCCGCCGGAAGAAGGAGGGGATTCCACCGGTACATGCGTTCCCCTGGGTGGAGGCGGTCCTTCAGCCCAAGCCGCGGTCGACGTAATCCCAAAGAGCAACACCGCGCAGACAGCCCCGCACGCAAAGCCTTTAACCACAATACCGCCTTGTTCGTTCATCCAGTTCACGTTCACTCGAAGTTCAAAACCACGTCTGCCGGCGGTAACGGGTGTAGGCCTCGCCGAATTTTTTCTGCATTGCACGCTCTTCCTGCCGCGCGCGCACGATGTTGAGCGGCACCACCACAACAAAAAGATAAACCATCCCCTGCACCGATCCCACCGCAAGGAACAATCCGAAAAACGTAAGCACGATGCCCCAGTACACCGGGTGCCGAACACAGCGGTACACACCGCGGCTCACCAGCCGGTCGCCCCCGGGAAGCACCGCGAGCGACTTCCCCAGCTGCACCATCGCCACGATCCAGAACAAAAGGCCCGACAGGCCCACCGTCAACCCGGCATACACCAGCGGCCTCACACCGAAGCCGAAATGTTTCGGCCCCAGCCACGCCACCAGCAATGCGCCAAGATACACAGACGGAATGGCGATGGTGAACACCAGGCTTTTGACCGGAGACATCGCTCCGTCGGTTGAGCCGTCCGCTTCCCGTTCTGCATCAGGTTCCGGCACCGGCACCCCCCACGCGTTCCCCAGAATGCTCCGGCACGATCAAGCGCAACCAGGCTTCCTCACCTTCCACCACTTCCAGCGCAACGCGGAGCACGTGCCACGGCAATTCAAACGCATGATCGAAGAACTTAACGGCATCTTTTTCCGTGGTCACGAGGAGTTCCGCCCCGTTTTTGCGGGCACGCGTCTCGATTTCTTTTAAATCCTCGCCGCGGTAGGCGTAATGATCCGGGAAGGCGAATTTTGCCACCACCTCCGCGCCCAGCGCCTCGAGCGATGCCTTGAAGTCGGCAGGATTGCCGATACCGCAGAACAACCCCACGCGCCGCCCTTTCAATTCGGAAAGCGGCGTCACCTTGCCCGTCGGCGGATGGATGAGATCGATCGGCCTGAGTTGCGTGGCGATGACGGGAACCTGCTTCGGGTTGTGGTCGATCAGGCTGTGGTTCACCGAGGGACGGTAGCGGGTGAGGCAGATGACGTCGGCGCGTTCGATCTGGCTGAGCGGCTCCCGCAGTTCGCCCGCCGGGAAAATGCATCCGTTGCCGAAAGGATCCTGATGATCACATAAAATGATATTGAGATCGCGGTAAAGCGGCAGGTGCTGGTAGCCGTCGTCGAGGATCAACACATCCGCTCCGAGATTGTCGATGGCGAAGCGTCCGCTGGCATACCGGCTCTTGGCGGTGAGCACGGGCACGCCTTCCAGCCGACGCGCCATCATCACCGGCTCGTCCCCGGCCTCGGCGGGCGACATCAACACGTCCCTGCCGTCGGAAACCACGTTGACCGCCAGCGGCGACTCGCCCCCGTATCCGCGGCTCAACACCGCCGGACGGTACCCGTGGCGTTTCAGGATTTCGGCGATGCACACCACGGTCGGCGTTTTTCCCGTACCGCCCAGCGTCAGGTTGCCAACGCTGATCACGCGTTTCTCCAGTTTGCGCGTCGGCAGGATTTTCATGCGGTAACAGGCCACCCGCAGTTTCTGTGCCAGACCGTAAAATACCGACACGCTTCTTAAAAGGAGGTAGAGTGGCACATGGTAGAAGCGGCGGCCGGGAGAGATGACCTGGTAGAACAAGGACTCGATGCTCATTTTTGTTTTCGGATTTCCCCGGCGTGTCCCCAAAACGCCTGTATCTGGTTTATAATCAAAGCCATGATTGCGATCTATCATCTTATCACAGGCCTCGTGTTTGTGGCGGTTTCGCCTTTCCTCCTCGTGCGGATGGCATTCAATGCCGACTTCCGCGAGGAAATGCTTGAACGCTGGAGCAACTGGAAATCCCTGCCAGCCTGCAATGACACGCTGTGGGTGCACGCGTCTTCCGTCGGCGAGGTGCGGGTCGCGCGGGTGTTGATCCAGGGACTGCTAAAACGCTTTCCGCACCACCAGGTGGTGCTCTCCACCTTCACCCCGACGGGATACCGGCAGGCGGTGGAGTTCGATCTCTGTCCCGTGTTCCGTCTGCCGCCGGATTTGTTCTGGCTCACCGCCGGGGTGCTCGACCGACTGCACCCGGCCCTGCTGGTGTTGATCGAAGCCGAGTTCTGGCCGGGACTCCTGCACCAGTGCGCGGCGCGGGAGGTGCCGGTCCTGCTGGTCAACGGCCGCATGTCGAGGAAGTCCGCCAGACGCTACCGGCAGATCGCTCCCCTGTTCCGTTGGATGGTCGCAGGCGTGAACCGCTTCGCCATGCGTTCCGAAGAAGACACGGAACGTTTATTGAGCCTGGGCATTCCAGAAGCGCGGGTGGACACCACGGGCAACATGAAATTCGACGCCCTGCCGGAAACCGCCGCCACCCCGCAGGAAAGACAGGACGCGTCGCTTGTCGTGTTCGGTTCGACGCGCCCCGGCGACGAACCACCCATCCTCGACGCCATCACCCGCCTCATGCAGGAAGTGGGAAATGCGCCGAAGCGGTTCGTCCTTGCGCCGCGTCATCCGAACCGTTGCGACGAGGTGGAGGCGATGCTCCTCAACCGCGGTCTGCATTACCAGCGGTTCAGCGAGCTGGACGGGCAACCGAACGACGACACCGCCATCGTACTGGTCGATGAAATCGGCCACCTCAACGACTTTTACCGGCAGAGCCAACTGGCGTTCGTCGGCGGCGGCTTCAGCCCGGAGTTCGGCGGGCAAAACATCCTCGAGCCTGCCCTGCACGGCGTGCCGGTGGTGTTCGGTCCGCACATGGACAACTTCCGGGAAGAAGCTAGGCTTTTGGTGGAGTCCGGCGGCGGCATTCAGCTGACGAGCGAGGACGAACTTTATCCGGTGCTTCGCAATCTCCTGGAGCAACCGGAAGACATCGAACTGCGCGGCCGGCTGGCGCACGAGACCGTCGAAAAAAACCGCGGCGCATTGGACGCGAACCTGCGCATCCTCGAACAGCTGCTCGCACCCACAACCGAGTGACCGGATCCTTTATGTCCCTTCTCTACCACACGCTGTCGAGTCTCGCCGTCATCCTCGTCCTGCCGCTGTTTTTTTCTACTGCATCATCAATGGCAAAAAAACACGCGGGCTGGGTCACCACTTCGGCTACGTGCCGAGCGTGAACCGCGAGGAAGGACGTCCGCTCGTCTGGGTGCAGGCCTTGTCGTTCGGCGAGGTCAACGCCGCTGCGCCGGTACTGCGCCGCCTGCATGAGGACCGGCCCGATCTCGATATCGTGGTGTCGGTCACCACCGATTCCGGTTACGACGGCGCACGGCGGCAGATGCCGTTCGCGCGCCAGATCTTCTTTGCGCCGATCGACTGCTGGCCGTTTCTCAATCTGGCGCTGGCGCGCATCCGCCCCGACCTCTACGTGCTCACCGACACGGGCTTCTGGCCGGGCATGATCTACCTGCTGAAAGCGCGCGGCATCCCGCAGGTGCTGTTCAACGGGCGGCTGTCGGAGAAATCGCTCAAGTGCTACGGCTTCGTCAAGCCGTGGGTGCGCGGACTGCTCAATCGCTTCGACCTCATCTGCATGCAGAGCGAGGCGGGGCGGCAGGCGATGGTCAGCCTCGGCGCGGAACCGGAGAAACTGCGCGTGGTGGGCGACACCAAGTACGACGGACTGAAACCCGTCGGCGAGCCGGAAGGCTTCCGCCTGCGCGAGGCGTTGCGCATTCCGGCCAGCCATCCGGTGTGGGTGGCGGGAAGCACACATCCGGGCGAAGAGGCCATCGTGCTCGATGCCTACGAACAACTGCGCGCGCGGTTCCCCAAACTGACGCTGGTGCTCGCGCCCCGGCGGCTGGAACGGGTGGGCGAGGTGATGAAACTGATCGAGGCGCGCGGCCTCGACGCCATGCGCAAAAGCGAGTTGAAGCCCGACGACTCCCACGGCCGCGACGTGATCGTGCTCGACACCATGGGCGAGCTGGCGAAGCTGTACGCGGTGGGCGACGTGACGTTTGTCGGGCGCAGTCTCGTCGCGCCCGGCGGCGGGCACAGCCTCATCGAGCCGGCGGCGCAGGGCAAGGTCGTTCTGCACGGACCCTTCGTCGAAAACGTGCAGCACTCGGCGGACGAACTGGGCGCGCTCGGCATCGCCATCGAAGTCGCCGATGCCGACACCATGGCCAAACGCATCACTGAGTTGTTCGAGGAAGACACCCTGCACGCCAAACTGACGGAGAAAGCGGTGACGCTGGTCAAAGAAAAAAAGGCGCCTCGCGTGAGATGGCAGGATTGATCCTACGTGCGTTGGAGAACTATACAAATCCCATCAAATAAACTATTGGAGGGACCATGTTGAACATCGTCCGCCCAGTTAAATGGAGCCAACTGTTAATATTCTTTTTATTGATGACAATGTTTGCGTCCTGTGCGAACCCCATCAATAGGGTGACTTTTAGAAAATATATCGAGTCGGGGAATGTTGCGGAGAACAGGGGCAACCTGGAACTTGCACGAGAAAATTACAAAAGGGCTCTTATCAATGTCAATTTGGGCAACCTGAGTGAAGAAGAATGGGCTTATGCGGCTTATGAATACGGCAGAATTTCCGGATACTTGTGCGATCACGAAGAAGCAGAAAAATATATGCTGCAGTCACTGGAGATAAAAGAGAGGCTGGAATTTCCCCTGGACTTCAAGGCAAAAAGTTACTTTGAACTGGCGAGATTTTATTATGATAGTGACCAATATGCCCAATCGATCCCTTATTTCGACAAGGGTATCCAATTGGCAGAGATTTTGGGTGGCGAAAAAACAGATCCCATAGCTTTCGCTAATATTCTGGATGAGCACGCCTCAGCCCTGCGCAAAACCGGTGCAGAGCAGCAAGCAGATACGATCGCTAAGCGAGCGGAAACAATCCGCGAACAGAACTCTGGCCAACAAGCCCATTTCAAACCCACCCGCTACAATCAGAACTGCCCCAAGACACGCTAAAGGGATTCACTATGATTAACCGTCATTATTTATGTAACGGAATTCGCTGGGTTGTTTTGATCTTATGCGTAA
The DNA here is from genome assembly GCF_000341545.2 of Nitrospina gracilis 3/211. Classification (NCBI taxonomy): domain Bacteria; kingdom Pseudomonadati; phylum Nitrospinota; class Nitrospinia; order Nitrospinales; family Nitrospinaceae; genus Nitrospina; species Nitrospina gracilis. The sequence continues at coordinate 1,024,961 of NZ_HG422173.1, read as the reverse complement.
TTGCAATTTCCTCATAAATCAACAAGGAGTGGCGAACAGAGGGGGCAATGCTTGTAAAGCGACTTCTTTATTCAGACCGCTCGGGATTGGTGGTTACGGTAGCGGAAGCTTTGTGCGCGGTTAGTTTGCTCACTACATACACGGCGAGGGTGGCCAGGGTGAAGGCGGGGATCATCTCGTACAGCACATCCTTCATGCCGCTGTGATACCAGACGACGGTGGTGACGAAGCCCGTCACCATGCCCGCGATCGCGCCCTCGCGCGTCACGCCCTTCCAGTACAGCGAAAACAGGATCACCGGGCCGAAGCTCGATCCCAACGCCGACCACGCCAGCAATACGAACCAGAAAATGACGCGTGTCTCCATCAGCGAAATCAGCATGGCGCCGATGCCCAGGGCCAGCACGGTGTAACGGCTGATGCGCACGATCTGCTCATGCGTGAGGTTGGGGTTGATCATCTTCGAGTACACGTCGTGCGCCACGGATGAAGTGGCGACGATGATGAGCGCGGAGACGGTGGACATGATGGCTGCCATCACCCCGGTCAAAACCACCGCGGTCAGTCCCGTCGGCAACAGGTCCGTCGCGGCACGCGGGAACAGGTGTTCGGGATCGTCCAGCGTCGGGTACAGCGCGTTGCCGCAGATGCCCAAAAGGATCGCCGATCCGTACACCAGGAATCCCCAGCCGAGCGCGATCCACACGCCGGTCTCGATCACTTTCTTGTTCTTCGCCGCCATGTAACGGTTCAGCACCTGCGGCTGGCCGGGGTAGCCGAGGCCGATGCCCAACAGGCCGATCATCGAGCCGAAGAACACGGCGGTCGGCTTGCCGCCCATCCACTGCAATGTTTCCGGCGAGGCGGCGTTCACCTGTTCGGCGACGCCGGAGAATCCGCCGAGGTGCACGAACCCGACGACTGCCAGCACCACCAGTCCCGCGACCATGATGAGTCCCTGCACGAAATCGGTCCACGCCACCGCCAGAAAGCCGCCCATCATCGTATAGACGATGATGATCGCGCCGCCGACCGGGATGCTCACAGTGTGCGGGATGCCGAAGATGGCATCGAAGGTTTTGCCGATGCCGGTGAACTGCGCCGCCACGTACGCCATCATGCTGAAGAAAATGATGCCCACCGACAACATGCGCAGCACGCGGGTTTTGTCGTTGAAATGGAATTCGAAATAATCAGGGAGGGTGATCGCGCCGGTGTCGAGCGAATGCTTGCGCAGGCGTTCGGCGAGGAAAAACCAGTTGAGCGCGTACCCGAGCAGACAGCCGGGCAAAAACCACAACGCGGCGAGGCCGTCCTTGTACGCCAGCCCTACCGTACCCAGCACCGCCCACGCGCTTTCGGAGGAGGCGGTGGAGGACACCGCCGTCACCCACGCTTTCAGCGAGCGGTCGCCCAGGAAGTAATGCGACGCCGATTTCTGGTAGCGCGAGGTCGCCCAGCCAATGGCGAGCATCAGCAGGACGTACAGGCAGAAGACGACGATGATGGCCCCGGACAGTTCCGTCATACCCTCCATTGTAAAGCGCTGTGGGCGGAAATTCCATGTGGCTGCGGAACCAAAAAGCTTTCAAACTCAGGAGCTTAGCCTGTGGAAAAACTGGATTGACATCACAATATATAGTGGTACCTTAGGATGGACCCTACAAGATGTAGGGGTTAGGGCAAAAGAAAACCGCTACGTGGGGTAGCGGTTTTCTGCGCCTGAACGGCGGGAAATACAAATGTGTAAGGCACTTTCAATGTACCCATTTTGCATTTCTCCGTCAATTAAAAACACCCATATTGTATAGGAGAAGAAAATGGGTATATCAATAAATGGTTACAATTTTGAAGGTCCTTTTTCCATTGATCTAAAATGGGCCATAAGAAATCAATCTGGCGTGTACGCCATTCTGGATTGCGGGTTCAGAGGGAATTACCTGATTGATGTCGGTGAATCAGGGACCGTCAAAAGGAGCGTTCATGAAAATCATGAACGAAAACCATGTTGGAAAAGAAACTGCAACCAAGCTCTTAAAGTTGCAGTCCTGTATACCAACGAGGCCAATCGAATGAGAATAGAAAAGGAAATCAGATCAAGATACAGGCCGACCTGTGGTGTGATTTAACCTTTTCAAAATTTAAAAGGGAATGGCTCAGGCCATTCCCTTTTATTTTTGTTTTACATTATTTGCCACCAGACGCTGTCCGGCGGGTGGAAACGGCGGGCGGTTTTGGTTACTATACGGGTTTCGGATTCATTCACCTTTTATCTCCACGAGGACCCATCCCGACCATGCAGGAATACGATCACAAAGCCATTGAAGCGCGCTGGCAGGAGCACTGGGACACGAACCGGTCGTTCTCCGTCACCGAGGACCCGTCGAAAGAAAAGTACTATCTTCTGGAGATGTTCCCCTACCCCTCCGGGCGCATCCACATGGGCCACGTGCGCAACTACACCATCGGCGACGCCCTCGCCCGCTTCAAGATGATGAAAGGCTACAACGTCCTGCACCCCATCGGCTGGGACAGCTTCGGCATGCCCGCGGAGAACGCCGCCATCCAGCACAAGTCGCACCCCGCCAAGTGGACGTTCGAGAACATCGACACCATGCGCACGCAGTTGAAGCGGCTCGGCCTCAGCTACGACTGGAGCCGCGAGGTGGCGACGTGCAAGCCGGATTACTACAAGTGGAACCAGTGGTGCTTCCTGAAATTCCACGAACGCGGCCTGGTGTACCGTAAGAACTCGACGGTCAACTGGTGCGAATCGTGCCAGACGGTGCTCGCCAACGAACAGGTCATCGACGACCGCTGCTGGCGTTGCGACAACGTGGTCATCAAAAAAGAACAGGAAGGCTGGTTCTTCAAAATCACCGAATACGCCGACCGCCTGCTGGAAGGCTGCAGGGAACTGGAAGGCGGCTGGCCGGAGCAGGTGCTGGCGATGCAGAGCAACTGGATCGGCAAGAGCTTCGGCGCGGAGGTGGACTTTGCAGTGAAAGGCGCGAAGGAGACCATCCGCATCTTCACCACGCGGCCGGACACGCTGTGGGGCGCGACGTTCATGGTGCTCGCGCCGGAACACCCGCTGACCAAAAAACTGTCGCGCGGCACGGAACAGGAACAGGCGGTCGATG
>NZ_HG422173.1:983896-1021718 GCF_000341545.2 Nitrospina gracilis 3/211 | reverse complement strand
ATTTCATCAAGAAGGTGCAGAGCCAGGACACCATCGCCCGCACCGCCGAGGGCGGCGACAAGCTGGGCGTGTTCACCGGCGCGTACGCCATGAACCCGGTGAACGGCGAGTCCATCCCGGTGTGGTCGGCCAACTTCGTGCTCATGGATTACGGCACCGGCGCCATCATGTCGGTCCCGGCGCACGACCAGCGCGACTTTGAGTTCGCCCAAAAATACGATCTCAACATCCGCGTTGTCATCGAGCCGCCCGACGGCACCCGCGACCCGGATCACCTGAAGGAAGCGTTCACCGAGGAAGGACCGATGATCCAGTCCGGCGGATTCGACGGTCTCGTCGGTGAAGAAGCGCGGCTCAAGGTATGCGAATACCTGAAAACGAAAGGCATCGGCGAGCGCACCATCAATTACCGCCTGCGCGACTGGGGCGTGTCGCGGCAACGCTACTGGGGCACACCGGTGCCGATGGTATTCTGCGACGCCTGCGGCACCGTGCCGGTGCCGTACGATCAATTGCCGGTCGAGTTGCCGCTCGACGCGCAGTTGGGCGAGCGCGGTCAGTCGCCGCTCAAAACGCTGGACAGTTTCATTAATACAACGTGCCCGAAGTGCAACGGTGCGGCGAAGCGCGAGACCGACACGCTCGACACCTTCATCTGTTCGTCGTGGTACTTCGACCGCTACACCTCGCCGCAGGCTGACGACGCACCGTTTCAAAAGAAAGCGGTCGATTACTGGATGCCCGTCGACCAGTACATCGGCGGCATCGAGCACGCCATCCTGCACCTGTTGTACTCGCGGTTCTTCCATCACGTTTTCCGAGACCTGGGGCTGGTGCAGTCCAACGAACCGTTTTCGCACCTGCTCACGCAGGGCATGGTCATCAAGGACGGCGCGAAGATGTCGAAGTCGAAGGGCAACGTGGTCGATCCCGACCGCATCATAGAACGCTACGGCGCGGACACGGCCAGGCTGTTCATCCTGTTCGCCGCACCGCCGGTGAAGGATCTCGAATGGAGCGACCAGGGCGTCGAGGGCTGTTCGCGGTTTCTGAAACGCGTGTGGCGGCTGTTTGCGGAGCTTTCGGATTCCGTGCAGGGTGTCGAACCCGGTAACGGCGGCGATGCGCTTCCCGACGAATTGAAAGAGCTCCGGCGGCAGACGCACGTGACCATCAAGCGCGTCACGGAAGACGTGGAAAAACGCATGCAGTTCAATACGGCGATCGCGGCGACGATGGAATTCATCAACCACCTTTACACGTTCAAAGACTGGTGGAATGCACAGAAGAACGCCTCCCCCGAACACAAGGCCGTGTTGCGGCAGGCGGTGGAGTCGTTGATCCTCGTGTTGAGTCCGTTCGCGCCGCACATCGCGGAGGAGATGGCGTCGCGGTTGAAATTTTCCAAAGCCACGCACGAATGCGCGTGGCCGGTGTTCGAGGCGCAGCACATGCAGGCCGACGAGATGACCATTGTCGTGCAGGTGAACGGCAAGGTGCGGCAGAAGCTGTCCGTGCCGTCGGAGATCGCCGACGACGACCTCAAACAGCAGTGCCTCGGTGACGAACGCGTCCGCGAATGGCTGAACGGCAAGGAGCCAAGGAAGGTGATCGTCGTTCCCAAAAAACTGGTGAACATTGTTGTATAGAGCTCCGATGATGACCTTGCGCGCCGCTTTCAGCTTACTCTTTCTTTTCCTCCTTCCCGCCTGCGGGTACCAGCTGGCGGGCACGGGCGCGTCGCAACTGCCGCCGCACCTCAAGACCATCGCCATTCCGGTGTTCGACAACGTGTCGCAGGAACCGACGATCAACCGCAACCTCACCGAGCGCATACGCCAGTCGTTTCTGCGCGACGGCCGTTTGCAACTGGTGAGGAGCACCGCGAACGCCGACCTCGTGCTGACCGGCAAGCTGACGGGATACTCCATCCGCGCCGTGGCCTTCGACGACCGGGACGTGGTCACCGAGTACTGGGTGTACATCGACATCGACGTGCTGGTGAAGGACCAGGTGAAAAACCGCACACACCTCAAGCAGACTCTCAAAACGCGCTGGGACTACCGCCCGAGCATCAACGTCATCGACGCCGAGGCCTCCCGTCAGGCGGCGTTCCTGCAGGCGTACCGTCTGCTCGGCAACCGGCTGGTGAGCCTCATCATCGACCAGTTTTAGGAGCCCGCGCCGTGACCGCACTGGAACTCATCCGCGCCCTGAACAGCGGCACGCGGCATCCGGTTTACTTTCTTTACGGCGAAGAGGATTTCTTTTCGCGCGAACTGTTGCGTCTGCTCACCGACCAGATCATCACCCCGGACAACCGCGACTTCAACTTCGAGACCTTTGAAGGCAAGACGAGTCATCCCAACGACTGGATCGAAGCGGCAAAAACGTTTTCCTTCCTGGGCGGCGACAAGTTGATCATCGTGCGCAATCTGGAGGAAGCGTCCTTCGCCGACGTGGACATCCAGGCGTTGATCGACTACACGAAAAACCCCGCGCCCGGCGCGTGCCTCGCGCTGACCGCGCGCAAGGCCGACCGCAAACGCAAGTTGTACAAACATCTCGCGGGCCTGCCGGGGGCGGGCGACTGCACCGCGCCGAAAGAGGGGGAGCTTGTGATGTGGATCAAGAACCGCGCCAAGAGCCTGGGCTACACGCTGGAGACCGACGCGGCGCAGACCTTGCTGTCGCGCATCGGTCCGAAGCCGGGCATCCTGGCACAGGAACTGGACAAAGTGATCACCTTTGGCGGAGGCAACAAGACGCTTTCGCAGTCGGCGGTGGCTGAGGTGGTGGGGGCGATCAAGCTGGAGTCCGTGTTCGATTTGACCGACGCGCTGAAAGAAAAGAACGCCGACCGCGCATTGCACCTTCTGCGCAACCAACTGGCGCACGGCGAGGAGCCAGTGAAAGTGCTGGGCATGATCGCGTGGCAGTTCCGTTTGATCTGGGAAGTGAAACACCACCAGCAGCAACGCGTGCCGCGCCAGCAGATCGCGAAGGCGATGGGACAGAAACCGTTTCTGGTCGACCAGGCGCTCCGCTTCACCGGCAACTTCACCGAACGGCAACTGCGCAACGGATTTCAAAGCCTGTCGGAAGCGGACATCGAACTCAAGTCCACCGGCAAGGCGCCGGAAGGCATTCTCGAGTCACTGGTCCTCAAACTCTGCGCGAAAGCGGAGTGAAACACCTGGGCCTTGCGGACCCGGAGTTAAAGACGTGCAAGGAATTATAAAGATGGTGGCGGTGGGTCAACCAATCCGCCTGGGCGAGCCGGGAGGCTCAACCGGAAGCGGACAGTTTGTTGACCTGCCGGGCGAGGCCGGAGATCTTGCGCGAGGCGGCACGCTTGTGCAGGACGCCTTTGCTGGCGACGCTGGAAATCGTTTTGGTCGCGTTGTGCAGAGCTTTCTCGGCGGCGTCCTTGTCTTTCTTGGCGACCGCTTCCAGCACTCTCTTGGTTTCATTCTTCACGCGCGTGCGGTTGGCGGTGTTGCTTGCGTTGCGTTTGATGTTCTGACGGTTCCGCTTGAGAGCGGATTTATGGTTGGCCAACGAAATTCTCCTTGATAAAACAAATACCTGGAACGGGTTTTCGGGAAAATGAAAGAAAGTATCTTACCCCATCCGGCCCGGCTTGAGAAGGGGAAAATCGACCGAATCCGCTCATTCCGCGCCGATGGCCTTCAGCCCCGCCCGGGCGCAGGTTTCGTCGAACTGGTCCCCCGGCGCGCCTCCAACGCCAATGCCGCCAACCAGTTGCCCGTCCAATTTGATGGGAAGCCCGCCACCTAAAATCAGGATCTTGTCGTTCATGTCCCGCAATGCCTGGATGCGCGGCACCTTGACCAGCAGTTCGGCCAGTTCCATGGTGGGGCGTCCCAGGCTGGCGGACGTGTAGGCTTTCTTGAAGCTGCTGTCGGGGGTGTGTGCCCCGGCCCCGTCATGCCGCAGCAGCGCCTTCACGTTGCCGCCGCGGTCCACCACCGCGACGCTCACCCGGTAATTGTTCCTGGAACACTCGTCCAGGGTCGCCAACCCGGCCTTGATGGCCAACTCCAGCGGCAGAGCCTTGATCTCCGGCAGGGCGTTCGCCTGTCCTGTTCCCGGCAGGGCGAAACTCAGCATCAGCGCCACCACTCCCATCGCTTCAAAAATTCCAGCACGTTGTCTCATCGTTCACCGCCTTTCCACCATTTGGCAATCATTGCTGAAGATGCCCGTTAAAAAACCCTTCCCGCAGGGACATCCCAAAGCCGCGGGAAGAGCGCACGCCTGTTACTCCATAAAATATCGTGGCCGACCGCGCGCAATCAACCGGAATTTGAATGTCCGCCTTGCTTCCTCACCGCGTCGCGGGGTGGTACAATGCCCGTCCTGACTTCAATTTGAGGAGTCCCCGTGCGCAAACACATTATTCTGACTCTCCTGTTCTGCCTGGTTCCCCTGCGGGCGTGGGCGCTGGAAGTGACCCCCTACCTCAACCTGTTCCCAGTGAATCCCGCTTTTGTGATGGGGTCCAAGCTGAAAAACCCCAGCACCGGCGCCACGGTGGCCGAACCGGATTACAACGTCAGCCTGGGTTTCTTCGGCGCTTTGGGATTGATGTTCAACGAAAGATTTCTTCTGGAAGTCGAGGTCGGCACCACCACCCTGGAGATCGGTTCGCTGTCCGGGGCGCAGGGGGAGGAGGGAGACCAGTTGAAATTCGACAACCTCCTCGTCAACGCTTATTACCGGAGCCGCGGCTGGGCCCACGAAACAGGATTGTTCACCTACCATTATTATTTCGGCGGCGGCGCCGGGCAGGCGAAGCAGGACCTGTTCCTCGCCAACGTCACCCGCGGAAGCGACCAGTCGATGGCCTGGCAGGCGGTGCTGGGGCTGGAGCTCGCACCCACCCACATGCGGCAAGGGGTCAACGGTTCGCTTCTGTTCCAGTACAAATTCCTGTCCATCGCAGACGGGCAACTGGGCGCGGTGGAAGCGGGCCACAACGCACATTTCCTCTCCATCGGCATCCGCTTTTACTGATCCCGCCACGCGGGGAGGGAACCGGGTAATGCCAAGTGCGGGAACGATGGTCGAAGAGCCCAATCTGAAATGCAACCTGCCTCCTCAGGCTTGGCCTGCGGGGCCGGCATTTCTCCATGCGGGGCACCCCTCAGTTTCTATATAATGAATAGATATTCCTTCGAAGGAGCATTGGACCATGCCCGTATCGCCGGAAACCGAGAAAATCCGAATCGGGGTGAGCAGTTGCCTGCTGGGCGATCCGGTTCGCTGGAACGGCGACCACAAACGCGACCGCTACCTGACGGAAGTGCTGGCGACTTTTTTTGAATGGGTGCCGACCTGCCCGGAAGTGGACGCGGGCATGGGCACGCCGAGGGAAACCGTGCAGTTGCACGGCACGCCGGAGTCACCGCGCATGGTGGGAACAAAAACGGGCACCGACTGGACCGCCGCCATGCGCCGCCTGTCGAAAATGCGCTCCCACGAGCTGGCCAGGATGGACCTGTGCGGTTACATCTTCAAATCGAAATCGCCGAGTTGCGGCCTGAGCCGCATCAAAGTGTACACAAACACCGCCACCGTGCACCACAACGGGCGCGGCCTTTTCGCCGAAGCGTTCGTGAATACCTGTTCGCGCCTTCCGGTGGAAGAGGAAGGCCGCCTGCACGATCCTAAAATCCGCGAAAACTTCATCGTCCGCGTCTTCGCCTACCACCGCCTGCAAAATTTGCTGGGCGAACGCTTCTCCCGCGGCGCACTGGTGAAATTTCACACCGAGCACAAGTTTCTTCTGCTGGCGCACAGCCGCAAACATTACAACGCACTGGGAAAACTGGTGGCCGAGGCCAAACAGCATTCGCCTGCGGAATTGAAATCCCGATACGCCGACACCTTCATGGACGCGCTGGCGGTGAAATCGACGATCAAAAAAAACGTGGATGTCCTGCAACACATGCTGGGATTTTTCAAAAAGGAACTGTCGGCGGAGGAAAAGGGAGACATTCTGGAAACCATTGAGGACTACCGGCAGGGCCTCGTGCCGCTGGTGGTGCCGGTGACGCTGGTACGTCATCATGTTCGCACGCACAAGATAGAGTACCTTGAGAACCAGGTGTACCTGAACCCGCATCCGAAAGAACTGATGATCCGCAACCACATCTAGCGCCCGACAATATGGATTCAAATCGTTTTTCGATTCGGCAGAACTTCAATCCTTAAAGGAGCTTGTTTTATGACTGCACTGTTCCGCACCGCTCTCGTTCTTGCGGCGGCCCTTTCATTATTTGCAACGTCTGCTTTGGCGAAAGAATCTATCGAAAAGGAAGGCGTCTTCATCCACACGCTGCAGGAATTTCCTGACTGCCGCGCGGACACGGTAAAACTCAAATACCACATCAAAGAAGAAAACGGACAGCCGCACGTTTCCGCCGCTTTTCAATGGCAGGCAAACAAAGAAAGCTCCCCCGACTGCATGCCGAAAGACGTGAAGATCGCCCTGCAACTTTTCAGCCGAACGAGATTGGTCAAGAACATCAATTTCCAGCCGGAGATTTTGAAGTCGGGAGAAGGTTACGGCAAGCCGGATACAAGCGTGCGCAAGTGGGACAAGTTTTTGTGCGGGTGGGGCCGCGAGGACGTGAACGACTGTTACTCTGAAGAAGAAGCCAAAAAGTTTCTGAACTCAGGGTACAAGATCATAGGCTTTTATGTATGGCGGTGAGGGTTTCTCACCTCACGGCCAATTTGCATTATAATGTTTGCATCACCACGAAATTCAATTTTGGGGCTGTGGCGCAGTTGGGAGCGCGCTTGAATCGCACTCAAGAGGTCGGGGGTTCGAATCCCCCCAGCTCCACTTTTCTTAAAGGCCTGGAGGAGGGCCTTGTTTCTTTCCAAAATCAACATGCGCCTGCGGGTTGACCGTCGGGCCGCGCAAAGAGGGGGAAACCATCCATGACCGATCCGGTTCGGCCTGACAAAATCATGCAGATGGGTCTGGGTTTCTGGGGGTCCAAAGTGCTTCTCAGCGCGGTGGAACTCAACGTCTTCACGCACCTTGGGCAAGACTCTTTTTCACTCGAAACCCTGATTGAAAAAACAGGCCTCCACTCCCGCTCCGCCCGCGATTTTTTCGACACGCTGGTCGCATTGGGTCTGCTCCACAAGGAGGACGGTTGTTATTCCAACACGGCGGAGACGGTACAGTATCTGGACCGTTCCAGTCCGTTTTACATTGGCGGCTTTCTGGAAATGGCCAACAGCAGGCTTTACCGGTTCTGGGGCGATTTGACCGAGGGACTGAAAACCGGCCTGCCGCAAAATGAAATCAAGCACGGTGAACCGGGTTTGTTTGAGGCCGTGTATGGCGATCCCGCCAAGCTGAAAGAATTTCTCCGCGCCATGACGGGACTCAGCATGGGGGCCAACGTCAACGCCGCCGCCAAGTTTCCCTTTGAAAAGTACAAGACCTTCATCGACATAGGCGGCGCGCAGGGGGGACTGCCGGTGCAGGTTGCGCTGAAGCATCCGCACATCACCGGTGGCAATTTCGATCTGCCTGTCGTGCAACCGGTGTTTGATGAATACGTTGCCTCATTCAACCTTTCCGACCGCCTTAAGTTTTTTCGCGGAAACTTTTTCGAGGACGACCTGCCGACCGCCGATGTCCTCTCCATGGGACACATCCTGCACGACTGGGATTTGAATGAAAAACACACGCTGATCCGAAAAGCCTATGATGCGCTGCCCGAGGGCGGCGCGTTGATCATCGTCGAGTCCATCATCGATGACGAACGCCGGGAGAATGCGTTCGGCCTGCTGATGAGCCTCAACATGCTCATCGAAACGCCGGGCGGATTCGACTTCACTGGTGCGGATTGTTGCGGGTGGATGCAGCAGGCGGGGTTTCAAAAAACCGAGGTCGTGCACCTCGCCGGACCCGACTCCATGGTCATCGGCTTCAAATAGTTCGTAAGTTATAAAAACAAAAAGGACCGGAGAAATACTCCGGTCCTTTTTATTACAACCAACATTCATTACTACTTCTGGAACACAGGGTAGCCGAAGGTGTAGATCCATTTGTCGGCGTCAGCGGCATGAGCCGGGGCCATGTCCCGCGCGGGGAGGTGGCATCCCATGCAATCCTTCTTGTAGTCGGTGGACACGGTTTTCGCCGGGTTGTCCGCCATGAAAAGCGACCACGCCCAGCCGTCGCCCCACAATTTCGAATCCTGGAAACGGCCTTCCGTGTCCCGCACCAGCACGAACCAGCCCTTCAGATCCGTGGCGTGGCTCACCGTCGGGCCGGTGGTCATTTCCATCGTTTTGGTGCCCAGCAGTTCCTTCACCAGCACCGCGCCATCGGGGAATTTTTCATGCTCCTGATAATAAGCGAGGGTTTCCGGTTGCGTGTACACGACGTGGTATTCCTTCGCGCCGGGCTCGCCTTCGGTGTTTGCGTGCGACCAGGTACCGAGCACGGGCCAGCTTGTGTATCCTTCCGGCACGCGGAGGTCGCCGGATTTCATATCGACATTCGGGGCAAAAGGCTTACTGCCCGCACCCAGCAACACACCCACCGCACCGAGGGCCAGCAGGAACAGGAACGCACGAATCACAACTTTTGTTTTCATCATTGAACACTCACTATCAGGGTTTAATGAAATGGGTAAACAGGGCGACTTCGCTCCGCCCTACGGCTTTTGTTCTAACCTGCGCTTGGTAGGCTCTCGCAACCGGTCCTTACACCCTGAGGAAGAAAATTTTTATCCCTTTCGTTTTAAAACAGAAAAAGCCCGGCCTCACCGCCGGGCTTTTTACTTTGTATGAATCGAACCGCACCAGGTTCTGCGTTCTTCGTCTTCTGTCAGATCATGTATTCCTGCGCGAACCCCTGTTTCACCAGCGTCTCGTTCAGCGACTTGCCATCGACAAAAATCTCACACAGCCAGCGGCCGTACTTTTCCCGTTTGTCGGAGTACACCTTCACCTCCACCCAGCTTCCCACCGGAATCTTTTTTTCACAAAATCGGACGCCGCCTTGCCGCGCTTGTATTCTGCGCTGGTGCGCTTGACGCCATACACCTCCGGCGTGTCCACCCCCAGCAGGCGGAAGCGTTCGCGGAACGTCACTTTGAAACCCACATCCACATCCAGCTCAATCGTATCCCCATCGACCACGCGCTTCACCCGCGCCCAGTACTGGTACGGCTCCACCACACGGGGCTTGTTCTCCGCCGTCAGTTCCCGCTTCATCTTGTTCATGACCTGTTTGGATTTGTTAGAAGGCATGCTCGGACACCGCAAATTTTGTGTTTACAATCGGGGCCGCCCTTTAAAGAACAGGGAGACGCCGCTCCGAAAGCGGATTCCAGGAGAAAAAGGAACCGCCCATTTTGGCAAAAGATATATTGTTAAACCGAAACATGCAAACAGAAATATTAAGGAGTGCCTAATTCTTTGAGCAGAAACAAAAAGGTTCCGGCCGGAACCGGAACCCCTTCGCCATGGTTTCTTTTATCCCAAACAGGGTTACTGGCGGAAGCGTGAGAAGACGAAATCGTGACCCTCTTCCGCGGTGTGGCAGCCATAGCAACCGGCACCGCCATCTGTAACGATGCGTTTCGTCTGGCTGTCACCGGCGAAGGCTTCGAAGCCCCAGCCGCCGGTTTTTCCGAACGCGGACGCGTCCTTCTGCATCACGCCGATCAGCTTGCGCCCGTCCTCCTGCAGCGTCTTGCCGGCCTCCTTGTAATTGAGCAGGTCGAACACCAGCACCGATCCATCCGCGAAAGTACCGGTTTCAAATCCTTTCGCCGCCTTCGGGTTGGCATACACGTGATGAATGCCCTGAAAGGGATTTTCCAGCGGGTGTCCGGGCTGAATGACCATCGACTTCACATGCGTCCAGTCGCGGTAACCATCCGGGTAATCCACTTTGTCTCCGCCCGCCTGCATCGGCGAAGCCATAAACAGCATTGCGCCTGCAAGCAGGCCTGCTAACAACCGGTTCATCGTCTCGTCTCCATTGTGAGGTTGAGTGAATTCATGCATTGATTTTTTAGTATCGAATCGATACTATTTAGAAGATACGGGGAACGAAATACTTTGTCAATTTCTTTTACCTTGGCTACAATGCATCCATGAGCGCGTCTCTACTACACGACTATATAGAACGGATTTCCCACCTCATCCGCTCCGAAACCCGCATCGCCGGAACCGACTTCGACCTGCAACCCATCCAGCTCGACGTCCTGCATTTCCTCACCCGGTCCAACCGGTATTCCAACACGCCGCAAAGCGTGACCGATTACTTCGGCCTGACCAAGGGCACGGTGTCGCAGACCATCAAGGCGCTGGAGAACAAGGGCCTGCTTTTGAAAACGCCGGACAAGAAGGACGGCAGGAAGGTGCACCTCAGTGTCACCCGCACTGGCAGGAAACTGCTGGACAAGGCCATGCCCGCCCGGGTGGTGGCGGGCGCGTGGGGCGAGCTGGCCGAAGACGACCGCGACCGGCTCCTGGCCGACCTCAGCCAACTGCTTGCCAAAATGCAGGAAGCCAACGGCATGAATGCCTTCGGCGTGTGCCGCACCTGCCGCTTCAACACTCAGGTCAGCGACACCAAATTCTTCTGCGAACTCACGCAGGAACCGCTTTCGGCCACCGACGTCACCCTGCTGTGCCGCGAACACACCATCCCAACAGAAGAAGCGGAAGCGGCGAAGATCGAAGCGGCCGAACGGTAAGCCCTCCCCTCACCCGGTCATGCGGAGGGCGCAGGCCCACTCCCGGCAACCAACCCGCAAAGAATCATGAACGTCTATAAAACGTGGAAACCGTTTGAAGGCATCCCGGCGCCGTTGTACCTGGAGTCGATGGTGAAAGACGGCGACGGCCTGCGGCTGGCTCTTTACGATGGATCGGTGGAAGGGCGGCGTCTGCGCATCCACTTCAAAGACGTACTGGCGTTTCGCAATGCGAACGAGAAGTGTTTGCTGAAAACCTGGGAAGAGAACGAGAGCTGGGAGGGTCACTCCAGTCTGTTGATCGTCGAGGACTCGGAGTTTGTAGAGTGGTTGCACGAGCAGAGTTTCGGCATGTTTGCGGATCGCGCCATCACCCATTACGCCATCTACACCCCCGACGACTGCCTCGAAATTCTTTCGGATCAAGAGCCGGAAGTGGAATGGACACCCGGATAGGGTTATATGAAAGTTATTAAACTTACAATCGACACCAATCTTGTAAATGTTAAAAACTCGCTGCCGAGCATGAACACGTTGGAGCGGTGGGAGGTTGAAGGGAAAGTTACACTTATTGGGACAGAGCGCCTAAGAATGGAAACGGAAAATCATCCAAAGCAAACCAAAAAGTTAATTCCATGAAGAATGTTAGTGAGCCTGGTGTTTATGGCGTTTCCAGATACGGTAGGTCTAAATATGGAAAGAAGAGTTCTTGTCCTCAATTTGCAGAGTTATCTGAAATTTTATTTTTAAATATAAAAGACAAAAAAAAGTTGTCCAAAAATCAAATCAACGATGTCATGCACTTAATGGCACACGCTAATGCTAGAAATGACATCTTTCTTACTTCAGACAAAAAAGATTTTATTGCCAAAGGGCGAAGAGAAAAATAAAGGAAAAATTTAACATCGTGATCATGACACCTGAAGAAGCGGTAGAATTTCTTTCAAATGAATTCAGTTGGAATTGATTGATATTAATAATTCCCACAAACTGTTTAATTCCCCCCAAAATCACTTTTTCCTTCCTCCCGACATCACAAATTCCAAAGTGGTAAACTGAAGTGAGCGGTCCTTTATCCAGCGCCCATTTGGGTGCGCCTTTTGAGGAAGGATTGGCATCATGGAAGACAAACTCTTATTGGTTCTCGTGGGGTCGATGGTGTTGAACTTTTTCGTGCTGGGGATTTCCATCAACCGGCCGAACTCGTTCTGGCCGGTGTCCATGTCCGCCGTCTCCATCGCGCTCCAGGGGCACGGCGCTTAGGCTCATCGCCATCAGCTCCATCTCCTGAGCCGACGCCCGCACCGCCCACTCTTTCCGGTCGGCCCTCCCCGGCTGACCGACGCCGATCCTGCGCCGCCTCCCCTTTCCCAACCCATTGAAATCGCTGAACCCTCTACCCGCCTCGTTTCCTTCCGCGCCGCCCCGATTTCGTTTGAAAGCCAGTCTCACCGGACCTATGTTTAAAGTATGAACGAATGCGCACCGCCGGGCCTCGCGGAGTGATGGGATTCCGCCGGGGTCCCGCGCCGCTTTCGACCACAAGTCTTAACTGGAAGTGAGGTATCGCCATGAAAACCAAACGAATGGGTTTCATATTGATGGCGGTCTGTCTGCTGTTGGGCTGGGCCGTTGGCACCGCCGCCGCCCCGCCCACCGAGGAAATATCGACCGAGGAATGGATCCTGACGCCGGGCACCGCCGCGAGCTGCCCGCATGATTTCATTCTGGAAAACGCGGACACTGAAGCCGTGGAACTGCAACTCATGCTGGGCAACGAGCCCTTCATGATCGACCGCATCGAACCGAAGGATGCGAAAGCCTACGGCCTGCACCATTCCCTTTCCGAAGCGATGACAGAGGGCAGGGACGTGGATAAGGACGACTGGGCCACGGTGCTCCACACCGGGGAACAGGGATCTCTCCGGATGTACTGCATGCAATGACGGGCAGTGCCCTGCATGAAAAAGCCCGGCCTCCGGTTATCCGGGGGCCGGGTTTTCATTTGGATGGATACAAGAGTGCGGGCGGCGTCATCCGCCTGTGATGTCGTCCACGGCCTCCGGCACGGTCCATGAAAAAAACCGTCCCGTCATCACCGCATCGAACCAGTGCTGCCACGCATCGCCACTTTTCAGCGGCGCGAGCGACAGCGCCTCGTCGGTGAGGCGTTCCCTTTTTTCCAGCGTCACGATTTCGATGTCGCCGCGCAGGCGTTGCAGGGTGGCGCGGACGCGTTTGCCATCTTCCAGCAGTTCGATGCGCACCGTGCCTTCGCCGTCCTCGCTGTCGAACACGTGAGCGTCGGCGCGGCGGATGTCGCGCGCTCCTGCGGAGAACAGGATGGGCCGGATGAACTGCGCCCGTTGACCTTTCACCTGCGTGGTGTGCACCACCACCGCGTGCATGGTTTCCTCTCCCTGCCACAACCAGACCTGGGTGAGCGTGACGTGTGCGCGGCCGCGTTCTGTGAGCTTGCTGTACGTTCCCAGGTACCGCAACGCTCCGACCTGCGGCGTATCATGTTTGAGCGGCGGCGGTTCCTTGATAAAAACCAGGTCCGGCGGCGCGCCGCCTGTCGTGCGTACGGGGGAGACCTGCACCAGCGTCATGCGGTCCGGCGCGACCGTCGATACTTCAAACAGGTACGCGGGCAGGATGTCGTGCGTGGTGGCGATGCGTCCATTCTGCACCGCGCCTTCACCGCCCAGGCATTCGGTATCGCCGCACGAGTAAAAGGCCCACACTTCGTTTTTTGCGTTGATGACGAGACGGCTCGGCGGACTGCCTTCTTCGCGCCGCCAGTGCCCGGCAAGCAGGTTGTTGTCCGCTTCCAGTTTGCCGAAGGTGCGGCGCAGGGTTTCCGGATCGCGAAAACGCGCTTCGAACAAAAGCCGGTTGGCTTCGAAGAAGTTGGCGGTCAGGCGATCGGATTCCTCATTCAGGCTCCATATTTCATAACCCACGCCGAGGAGCGCCACCAGCGGAAGGACCAGCAACGTCAGGTGACCGCCGGCAAGGCCGGCCCGCTTCCGCGCCAGCACCAGCGACGTGGCGCCGATGAGGTGGCCCAGCAACGCCACAAGGATGACGATGAAGATATCGACGCGGATGGGACCGACCACCGTCGGGCCCCACACGAAGGTCATGAACACTTCATAACCGGTGAGCAGGGCACCCAGCACCGCGGCGGCGATCAGTCCCTTGCGCCCGCCCTTCACCTTCCACGCGGGAATGGCGTAAAGCAGGAGGCTGGCGATCGCCGTCCAGTAAAACCACAAAAATGCATTCATATTTTTATCATCCCGGGGTCCGCGCGCTCATGATCCCTGAAAACGATGCGTATTGCATCGGATCCCGTGGATGCGCGTCCGGATGCCTTTATAAATTTCCATGACCACCAGGATCGACATCGCGATGGCCAAAAGAAAAATCCATTGATTCAAAAACACCGGCTTCACCCCCAGCACTTCCTGAATGCCCGGCGTGTACATGGTCAGGATATGGATGCCCTGCGCGCCCAGCGTGCCGAACAGCAGAATCGGGTTGTTCATCGGGTTGATGGAAAACGCGGAGCGGGTTTCCGATTTGCAGTTGGCCACCATGATGTTTTCAAAAAGTACCATGAGAAGCAACGTCAGATTGCGGTTCGATTCGATATCGACCCCGGCCCGGTGCATGTAATAAAAATGCAGGAACGCGAAGGCACCCATCACCGCGGCGGAAAGGCCGACGCGTTCCAGCATCAACCGGTCAAAAACGGGCTCGTCCGGTTTTCGGGGCGCCCGGGACAACTCATCCCCTTCCCCCGGTTCGAACGCCAGCCCGACGTCCTGGATTCCGTTGGTCACCAGGTTGAGCCAGAGGATCTGCACCGGCGTGAGGGGCAGGGGCGTGTTGAACACCAGGCTGAGGGAGAACATCAGGATTTCCGCCGCACCGGTGGCGACCAGAAGGTACACGACTTTTCGGACGTTGGCGTAAGCGATGCGCCCTTCCTCGATTCCGGCGACGATGGACGCGAAACGATCGTCGGTGAGGATCAAGTCCGAGGTTTCCTTTGCCACGTCGGTACCGCTTTTGCCCATGGCGATGCCCACGTTTGCCGCCTTGAGGGCCGGAGCGTCGTTCGCACCATCCCCCGTGACGGCGACGAACCGTCCCAGGTCCAGCAGGTGACGCACGATCTCGAGTTTCTGCTGGGGCTCGACACGGGCGAACACGCGGGCCTTCTGGATCAACGCCGTTTTTTCTTCCGGGTTGCGGGCTTCTTTCAACTTCACACCGGAAACGACGTCTTCCATGGTGCCGGCCAACCCCAGTTCGCGGGCGATGGCCAGCGCCGTCTTGGGATGGTCTCCGGTGACCATGGCCACATCGATTCCCGCCTTCCGGCAGGCCGCAACCGCATCCGCCGCTTCCGGCCGCAACGGGTCGATCATCCCCACAAGGCCTAAAAAAGTGAGTCCCTGCATCTGGTCGATTAAAGGCGCATCCGTGTCCGGGCCGGACTTTCCCGCCAGAGCCAGCACCCGGTAACCGGCCTCCGCCAGGTGTTCGGCCTGCTCGACCACAGCCGGGACATCGACCGGGCATTCCCCCTCCAGGGTAATCATGGTGGCGCACATCGGCAGGATTTTTTCATAAGCCCCTTTGACGGAGATCAATCCCTCCTCCGGACTCTTGTGCAAGGTGGCGGCGTACTGGTTTTCGGGTTCGAAAGGAATCTCCCGGACCAGCTCGTACTGGTCCTGAAGGCTGTTTGGATTGATTCCGGATTTGTAGGCAAGGACCAGAAGCGCCAGATCGACGGCATCACCATAGCCTCCCCATGCCCCATTTTTGTGAAGCAGTTCCGCGTCATTGCAAAGGGCCCCCGCCGAAACCAGGGGCGCGAGGAGTTTTGACTGCAGGGCCGGCTCCAGGCCCTCCGCCGACCCAACCGCCCCTTCCGGCACCAGCCCGCTTCCCTCAACCGGGAAAGGCGACAGGCCGGGCAGGACGATCAGTTTGACGGTCATTTGATTGACCGTCAGCGTTCCGGTCTTGTCGGTTGCGACAAAGTTGCACGATCCCAGCGATTCCACAGCCGGGAGTTTGCGGACGATGACGTTGCGTTTCGCCATGCGCCGGCTGGCAATGGCAAGCGCCACGGTCAGCGCGACAGGCAATCCTTCCGGAATGGCGGACACCGCAAGAGCCACGCTGAACATCAGAACATCAAACCAGCCCTGCCCCTTCAAAAGCAGGTACGTGGCCATCATCAGGGTGATCAGCAGCAGGGCCACCGCGATGTTTTTTGTGAACGCTTCCATCCGGATCAAAAGTGGCGGCCTGGCAGACACCCCCGTTGCCAGGGAACCCGCGATCTTGCCCAGTTCGGTCTTGTAACCCGTAGCCACCACCAGCCCCCGGCCACGCCCGCGGGTGACCATCGATCCCGTGAAGGCCATGTTCTTCCGGTCGGCGAGCGGCGTGTTGGCGGCAAGCACCACATCATGGTCTTTGCCGATAGGCAGCGACTCCCCCGTCAACAGGGATTCGTCGATTTCAAACGAATAGGTGTGGATCAGGCGCAGGTCGGCGGGAACCTTCCTGCCCGATTCGAGCAGCACCACATCCCCCGGCACCAGGTTCTCCGCGTCCACTTCAAACACTTCGTTGTCCCGCTCAACCAGTGCTTTGGACGCGCTCATTTTTTTTAAAGCCAGCGCACTTTTTTCCGCGCCGTATTCCTGTACGGTGCCGATGATGGCGTTGATCAAAAGCACGGCTCCAATGAAAAGGGCGTCCGTGTAAACTCCAAGTAAAATGGAGATCATTGCAGCCACGAGGAGGACATAAATCAGGGGGTTGAGAAACTGCCGGAGGAAAATTTCTAGGACGGTCGGAGGCGGTTTGGCGGGCAGGACATTGCGCCCGTATTCCTGCAGTCGGGCCGCGGCATCTTCTGGGACAATGCCCTTTGGAGAAGAACGGAACCGTTGAAACGCACGGTCAACATCCAGCGCATGAGCGGGCTTGGCAGGTGTGTCCACGAATGCCTCCCAATCAAATTTTTTATCTGCCCGGCTTGGGTTTTGCGTGTTCACCGGGAGTCGGCCTGCAACCGGCGTCTGTTTCCATCCGGCTGCCACAAAAGGTCTCTCACACTGCCTGGCTAACAGGAGATGCTTACAGATAACTGCATTTCCCGACGGGATTCAATTCCAAAATTTTCATAACACCGTCCCCTTGATTCCAGAAATCGGTTGGGTGAACTCGATTTAACCTGAACCCCTTCCGGATTCTCTGCGCTGAAACCAGGAAGAAATTTTAACTGTCACCAGCGGTCAATTGATTGTAAATTTAACGCAAACCAGTCATCCGGAAACAAAACCCGAACTGTCATTCGATTTGCGAGAGGAGATGGCCAATGACCGATCCGATTTTAGAGCACCTGGGTCCGCTGGCGCCGCTGGCGGGAATCTGGGAAGGCACGAAGGGAGACGACACCGCACCTTCCGACGACCGCGGCGTGGAAAAAAACCTGTTCCGCGAACGCATCACCTTCGAACCGCTGGCACCCGTCACCAACCACGAACAAATCCTGTTTGGCCTGCGCTACGCCACCACGGCGTGGCGGCTCGAAGAGGACAGCCCATTTCATGAAGAACGTGGTTACTGGATGTGGGACGGGAGGGCCAAACAGGTGCTCCGCTGCTTCACCATTCCGCGCGGCATGAGCGTGCTCGCCGGTGGCACGGCGATGCCGGATTCCAGGTCCTTCGAGATGATGGCGGAAATCGGATCACCCACTTACGGCATCTGCTCCAACCAATTTTTGGACGAGGAGTTCAAAACCGTGCGCTACGAATTGAAGGTGGTGGTGCACGATAACGACAACTGGAGCTACGAGGAGGACACGCAGATCCAGATCAAGGGCCAGAGCGAATTGTTTCACCATATCGACAAAAACACGCTGACCCGCGTCGAGCTGTGAGGGCAAAAAAAAACCGGCGGGGCGAAAGGCCCCGCCGGTTCGAAAGTGGTTCGTTATGTTACCTCGGCTGAACCTTGGTGGCCTGCGGGCCTTTCGCGCCCTGACCCGCTTCGAAATCCACCGCCTGACCATCGGTCAGCGTCTTGAAGCCGTCCCCTTGAATCTCCGAAAAATGAACAAAATAATCTTTGCCATCTTCGGACTCGATGAAACCATAACCTTTGCTTTCATTAAACCACTTTACGGTGCCTTTAGACATACTCTTGCTTCTCCTGTTGGTGCGCACGCCTTGCCGGTGAGGTTCGGCGCGTGGCGCCCCGATTTTTATTGGGGTTGTTCATTCAAGGGTGCTTCATGGACAGCCTGCGGTTACAAAAAAACCATCCCGAGGGATGGCCGCGTAGAAAACTTCCTGTCTTAAACTCTACCTCACCCCGAGCGCAGGATTCCGGGAATCCTGCAACCCGTTGACTTGCGTCAACCCACATTGTCCCTACTACGGTAACACGCTTTTTTGGCAAAAGATATCGAAAAAAGAGCTCAAACGGATTCCTTATCCAGCTTCTTTTCCCATTGAAACACCCGCATGGGAGGCAGGTTGCGCCACTCCACCGCCGCCCGGGCCCGTCCGAAATGGGGTCGCGACAGCCTGGCTACGCGCCGGCTCACCTGGTAAGCCACAAACCGGCCTTTGGGAGCCAGATTGGCCGCAACGGCGGCCAGAACCCGGCTGCCATGTTCCGGGCTCATGGTACTGAACGGAATACCCGACACCACCACATCCGGCGTATCCAGCCCGTACGTTTGCAGGATGTTTTCCAGTTCCTCCGCCCGTCCCCGGTGGGCGATGAGCCGGTCGTCCTGGATCTGGTTGAGGGCGCGGTGAAAGCGGTCGTTGACTTCGATGCTGAGCAGGGTGGCTTCCCGGGGCATGGCACGCAGGATGGCCCGGGTGGTCCCGCCGGTACCCGCCCCCAACTCCACAACAGTCCCTGCCATGGCAACCCGGCCCCGCTCCAGAATACGTTGTTCCAGGAAACGGGAACTGGGAACGATTGACCCGATCTGCATAGGGTGTTTTAAAAATTCACGAAAAAACAGGAGTCCTCCATTCAAACCTTGGTTGCCGTTGTTTGATTTCATTGTGTTCGAGAGTGTGGTTGGCATTGAAAATACAATTTGGGTCGGGAATTCATTATACAGATCACACACGGGGCCGCAATCCACCCTGCCTTGACCCCGGGCTTCGACCCCACCACAAATGTTTCGTGTCGAAGTCTTGAACCGTTCCCATAAAAAATTTCTATGTCTAAAATATGGAAATCCAAACCTTTCTGCCCGGTAGCCGGGGCCCGGTGCAATTTAAACTTTTTTATGAATTTGAAGGCCTTACACTAATTTTATCCCTCATTGAGCCTGTTTTTGGGGCGCAGCGCCTTTTTTTACGCAAGCAGGCGGATGACACCGGTCTCAATCAATGGGAAAAAAACGCCGTCCGGGAACACGGCCATCAGGAATCATTAGAAGGGGAAAGGAGATGTTTTCAAACCAACTGCTTGAAAAAGGCAAAGCGGCTCATAAGCAGGGCCGGTATGAGGAAGCCATTCAATTTCTCGAGCAATTTCTTGAATCGAATCTGACTCAATTGGGCGAAAACCATCCGGTTGTTGCCGCCACGTGGTTCCGCCTGGGCCAACTTTGGATGGAAAGAGGCAACCCGGAACAAGCGCTGACCCAGTTCGCAAAGACCAGGGACAGCCAGATACGGAACTTGGGAGAAACCCACGTCCACTTGACCAACACCTGGAACCAGATGGCCGCCGCCTGCGTGGATCAGGGCGATTACGACCGCGCCATCGAATACCACCAGGAGGCTTTGAATATCAGCCTGCGACATTACAGCGAATTCCATCCTTCGGTCGCGTTGACCTGCAAGAGCCTGGGCATGGTGTGGTACCGCAAGGGCGATCTCGACCAGGCGTTGACGTATATCCAAAAAGCGTTGGGCGGTTTCCGTGTGATCTGCGCCGAGGACCATCCCCTTCTTGCCCAGACCTGGAACAACCTCGGTATGATTTGCGAAGCACAGGGCAATCACAGGGAAGCGAAGAGCTATTTTACCAAGGCCTTGAATGTGGCACGGAAAGCGGGACTGGATACATTGAAATTCACGCTCGAACAGAAACTGGAACAGGACGAAACGACTTCCTCCAAATCCCAAAGCTCCGAACCCCGAAAAGCGGCTCCGCGCAAGGACAGCTCCCATTCCCAATCCGCAAGCGATCCACAAAACCTCGTTACCGGCTGACTCCTTTTTCCTGGCCCCCGCAATTCCGTCTCTGCCGCCGGCAAACACTCAATTTGTACAAACCTAATTACGGCCTGCCTTCATCCAAATAGAAAGACGCCTCCGCGCTTTCGGTCCGGAAGGGTATCATGCTCCCGAACCGGCCGACAAACGGAGGCCACCCCAAGGAGGCCGTTCATGAAAGCATCCGATCTGTTTGTACGTTCTCTCGAACAGGAAGGCGTTGAAGCCATCTTCGGTGTGCCCGGCGAAGAAACGCTGAACTTGATGGAATCCCTGCGTCATTCCAATATCCAGTTCATCCTCACCCGCCATGAGCAGGCGGCGGGATTCATGGCCGCCACCTATGGCCGGCTGACCGGCCGGGTGGGTGTTTGCCTGTCGACGCTCGGACCCGGTGTGACCAATTTGGTGACCGCCGGGGCGTACGCCCAACTGGGCGCGATGCCCATGCTCATGATCTCCGGCCAGAAACCGATCAAGAAAAGCAAGCAGGGAAGGTTCCAGATCGTCGACGCCATCGCCATGATGCGACCGCTGACCAAGTCAACAAGGCAGGTGGTGCATGGCAACAGCATTCCCGTCATCGTGCGCGAGTCGGTGCGGCTGGCGCAGGAGGAACGCCCGGGCGCGGTGCACATCGAACTGCCGGAAGACATCGCCGAAGAGGAGTGCGCCTCCCAGCCGTATCCGGTCCAGGCCGTGCGCCGGCCTCATGCGGATGAACTCGCCATCGAGCAGGCCGCCGGAATGCTCATGCAGGCGAAACGGCCTTTGGTGCTCATCGGCGCGGGCGCCAACCGGTACCGAACCAGCCAGGCGCTCAAGCAATTCGTCGACCACACGGGCATCTATTTTTTCAACACGCAGATGGGCAAGGGCGTGGTGGACGAGAGGCACCCGAAATTTCTCGGCACCGCCGCGCTTTCACATAAAGACTATTTGCATTGCGCCATCGAGCAGGCCGACCTCATCCTCAATGTCGGCCACGACGTTATCGAAAAACCGCCGTTTTTCATGCACGCCAGCGGCGCCACCCAGGTCATCCACGTCAATTTCTTTTCATCCAACGTGGACGAGGTGTATTTTCCGCAACTCGACGTGGTGGGCGACATCGCCGACAGCATCGAGCGTCTGCGCGAACAGGTGAGCCCCGCCGCGCACTGGGATTTCAGTTTTTTTGAAAAGGTGAAGCAGGAGCTGGAACAGCACATCGAGGAAAAAGCCGCTCAACAGCGGTTTCCCGTCGGACCGGAATACCTGGTCGGGGAGATTCGCCACATCATGCCGGATGACGGCATCCTGGCGCTCGACAACGGCTTGTACAAAATCTGGTTCGCGCGCAACTACAAGGCATACGGACTCAACACCCTGCTGCTCGATAACGCGCTGGCCAGCATGGGCGCGGGACTGCCTTCGGCCATGGCGGCGCGCATGGTGTTTCCGGATCGCAAGGTGATGGCCATTTGCGGTGACGGCGGCTTCATGATGAACGCACAGGAACTGGAAACCGCCGTGCGGCTGAAGCTGGACCTGGTGGTCGTCGTATTGTGCGACAACGCGTACGGCATGATCAAATGGAAGCAGACCGGACTCGGCTTTCCCGCGTTCGGCATGGATTACACCAACCCCGACTTCTGCCAATTCGCTGAAGCGCACGGCGCCACCGGACACCGGGTGAAGCGGGCGGAAGAGTTGTCGAAGGTGTTGAAGGAATGCCTGGATACGCCGGGCCTCCATCTGGTGGAGGTGCCGATTGATTATTCCGAGGATGAAAAGGACCTGATCGAGGAGATCAAAACCAAAACCGCGGCATTGCAGAAATGACCTCCGCGGGAAAACACGGCACCGTCATGAAAACGTTTGGACGGTGCCGGACCCCACCGGCGGATTCAGGCTTTTTTGCGGGTTTTCGTCGTTTTTGTCCGGACCGCTTTGGCCGGAGCTTTCTGCGCTTTGGCGGGTTTGTTGTTTTTGCGGAACATGGACGGCTTTTCGATCAACTGCGCCGAGCGTTTCCGCAGGGAGTTCACTGAGATCACTTTCTTCAGGTTTCCTGAGCTGTCAAATACCTTCACTTCATGCATGGACCGATATCCTTATGGGTGCGGCAGAAAGGGGCTGGGAGGGGGAGCGAGGCGCAAAAAAAGCCATCGTCTTGGATGGCCGGCTCTCAAGCCTTTGATTTAAAAGGCATTCCATTTTTACCGGGACTCCGGGGACACACCACCTTCTGCCTGTGTCAAACCATCTAACCTCTGTTTTGTTCCTTATTATAACACAGGCTTTCACCCATTTGGAGGCCATTTGCCGGGCTTAAATTGGTTGCCCAATATGGCAAGTGAAACCGAACTGGGCACGCACCCGGTCCCCGGCCGGGGAATTCGGGCATCACCCCAAGGGCGGGGTCCAGTAGGTCCATAAATAGTACCCGCTCCAGACAAGCAGGCCGACACACACCAGGATCAGCCAAACGGGGACATATCCGTGCCGCTCACGGATGCCTGCGGTCTGGTAGGTGTACTCCGAATCGGAACCGTGTGTGCTTTCGGTGGTCTGCCGGCTGGTTTGTACGGTTTTATTTTCCATCATCAACGTCTCCCACTGTCTCTACAAACTGAAAATAAATTTCGGTCCGCCCCCGTGACCCGGAAGAAATCAACCGCCCAGCTTTGTGTCATTGGTGTCGGTCAATTCCACCACCTTCTCCTGCAGCCGGCCCTGATTTGCGGCGTTGGACAACATCGCCCAGATGTTCCGGCGAGCGTCCTCCAGCGCCTCGGGGTCCACCCCGACCGCCAGCAACCGGTCTTCATAGGATTGAACGCGCAGGGACTGAACGAAATGCACGATGTCCCACACCTGCTTGGCATTGAGTGCCCCCTGAAACGCGGGCATGGGATCGCCACCGACCCCGTTCATGATGGTGCGGAACAGGTGACGGCTGTCGTGTCCCAGCTTCACACCGCCTTCCTCCCCGGCGGGCAGAGTGAAATTGGCGGGCTGGATGGGAAATCCCCACGCGTCATTCAGCACCCCGGCGAGCGGTCCGTTGCCCAGTCCCTCGGCGCCGTGGCAGGACTGGCAGTTCTTGACATATAACTGGCCACCGTTATCTATGGACGCCAGCGTGACCGGTGTTTCCCTCGGGACAGCGATGGGGTCCTTGACCTCTTCCTTCTCCCAGCGGTCGGAAAAGGTTTTGATGTACTGGATGACCGCCAGCCGTTCGTTCTGTGTCAGGTTGTGCCAGGGCGGCATGCTCGTTCCCCACAACCCGTGCGTGATGGTTTTGAACAGGTCGCCGTCCGTGGGCAGGGCATCCTGACCGGGTGTGGAGTGGAACTTGAAAATTCCCTGCGTGAAATCGC
Source organism: Nitrospina gracilis 3/211 (assembly GCF_000341545.2). NCBI lineage: Bacteria > Pseudomonadati > Nitrospinota > Nitrospinia > Nitrospinales > Nitrospinaceae > Nitrospina > Nitrospina gracilis. The sequence continues at coordinate 998,288 of NZ_HG422173.1, read as the reverse complement.
GCGGTTTGGGATCGAGGAATTTTGCCGAGGGGCCGTTTCCATCGCCTTCGTCCCCATGGCAGCCGGAACAGCGATGGTCATAAATCTTTTTACCCAAAGGCAGAAGGTCTTTTTGAATGTGACTGCCGGGGTTCACGCTCGCACCGACGGACAGGTTGGTGGAGACGAAGTTCTCCCGCCAGTCGCCGATGGCCGTCCCCAGCCGCTGGATGTAGGCGACCAGCGCCTTACCGTCTTCATTCAGTTTCGGCGCTTCGCCTTCATCTTCCGCCTTCTCAAATAACCACGGGAAGCGGGGCATGATGGAATCCTTCTTCACCGCCTGCGGATCCCAGTGATGCGCCGCGTGCCAGCCGTCACTGTAACGCCGGCCGACGCGCGCGAGATCGGGACCGATGCGCCGCGTACTGAACAGGTGCGGCAGGTCGTGAACGTACTCTCCGTTCTGGGATACCGGACCCCAGCGGAAATTCTCTCCCGTCACCGGGCGCACGTATTGCGAATGGCAGTACCAGCATCCTTCGCGGATGTACACCTCCCTTCCGCGTTCTTCCAGAGGCGTGTAGGACGGCACGTTGATCTTCGTATCGGCCACCACATCGGTCACCTGCGCGCGCTGTTGTTTGCTGGTCACGTACGGCGCGATTCCCTGAGTGCCGACGGCGAGGCCGAACAGGAAGATGCCCGCACCGACCACGACGCCGGACGGCGTCTCCAGCCAGTTGCCGCCTTTCTGGAGCGGGGCCATCGGCACTTTTTCACCAGTCTGCTCGATGGCGGCCATGGATTCCACGGCGACACCCGTCTGTGCGCTTTTATAAAAGTTGATCAACATGAACAGAATGGCGATGTCCATGGCGAGACCGCCCAGCGTGCGCGCCACCCACCAGGGTTTCATTTCGTTGACGGTATCGACGAAGTTCGCGCCGTGCTCCAGCATGGAACCCTGCACGAAGCCCTGCGCCGTGAGGCCGACCGCCATCACGCTGAACCCGCCTATGGTGAGCCACAAATGCCAGCTCGCCAGCTTCGCGCTCCACAGCTGTTTTCCGGTGAGTCGCGGCCAGACGTAATACATGCCGCCAACCACCCACACCACCATCGAACCGAACACGGTGAGGTGCGAATGTGCGATGACGAAATCGTTGAAGTGTGTCAGTTCCTGCATGCGGCGGAGTGCTTCGACCGATCCCTGGAAGCAGCCGAACAGGTAATACACCGCACCCAGGATGAGAAACTTGCCGGCGTAGGCATCGGCGTCCGTGCCGCCCAGCACCTGCCCCCACCTTCCGCGTACGGTTCCGAAAAAATTCACGATCACCGTCCACACCGGAATGATCAACAGCATGCTGGTGACGATGGAAATGGTCTGCGTCCAATAAGGGATGGGGCTGAACAGGTAATGATGCGTGCCAACAAAGGGATAAAACAGCGCCAGAGACCAGAATCCCAACAGCGACAGCTTATGGCTGAACAGCGACTGCTTGGCGGCAAGCGGCAGGAAGTAATAGATGATGGCGAGCCCCGCGGGCGTCAGCCACAAACCCACAATGTAATGGATATACAGACCGTGCATGGCGGCGCTGTCCACACCGGTGAAGGGTCCGTACGGCAGCACGACATTGCCGAGCACGAGATTGAACACGGTCCACACGAAGGCGGCGGTGATGTACCAGAGCGAAACATAAAACCGCGGCTCCCGGCGTTGAAACACCGTGCCCAGCACCTGCACCGTCACCATACCAAGCACAAAGAAGCGAAGCAGGTTGAACGGCCAGGTGAACTCTCCGGCTTCGAACCCCATGTTGTGGCCGAGCAGAAACGATCCGGTACCGAGTATGAGAAACGCGTTCCATAACCACAACAGCCAGTGCCCCCACTCCTCTCTGTAAATACGGCGCCCGCAAAGGCGGGGCACGGCGTAATACATGAGCGCGATGAACAGGGTTGAAAACGCCCCAAAGATCACTCCGTTCACGTGGACGGGCCGCATGCGGCCGAAAGTGAACCAGGCTGTCTCGCCCAGAAATTCCGGGTTGTGGAATTTGATCGAAACAAAAACCCCGATGAAGGGGAATATCGTGAGCCAGATCAGGCCCCACCAGCCCCAGGACCTCACCAGAGGTTTGTTGACAAGTTGGTCGCTATCCATAACACCGATCCCTTTCGTTGAAACAACCCGCTTTTTCAACTATTACCAGGAAAAAGACAATTGCGTCATACAAACAACTTAAGTCCCCACTGGAAAACCCGTCAACCGGTGCCGGATCAAAAATACCGGAGCGCTTTCCGGCATTTCAGGCCACCACTTTTCGTAAAGGCCCGAAAATAAAGGTTGTTCCAAGATACCGGCAAAGCTCACACAAAATGTAATGCGCCGTCGCCTTCGCATTGAAAATTTTTTATTGGGAGCCTGAACGGGCCTTACGACCTGCTCCCGGGAAGAGTCGAAAATTTCTTTAATCCTGCATCAAGATTTTGTGGAATTTTCAAACAAAAGAATCGATTTTAATAGAAAGGAATCTTAATAAGAAAAGACATGAACTAATTTCCGGAAAAGGAGGCTTTCATGAAAAACTGGAAACTGACTGCGGCCCTTGTATTTTCTTCCCTGCTGATTGGATTCTCCGGATGCGGCCTGTTGCATGGAAAGAAAACCGTCACCCTGGAAGAAGTTCCCGAACCGGCCCGAAGCGTCATCCAAACCCACACTTCCGGAAATGTCATAGAATCCATCAAGGTAAAACACAAGGAAGGTCAGCATCTTTACATTACCCATTACAGAACCGGCGGAGAGATTGCGGAGCTCAAGGTAACGGAGAAAGGTACGGTCAAGGAATGGGAGCAAGGTGTCAAACTGGAAGACCTTCCTGACCCGGTTCGGGCCACCGTCACCCGACTGACCGACCGTACGGAAGTTAAAGAGCTGGTCAAGGAAATCGAGAATGGGAACATGTTTTACGAAGTGGAATTCGTTAAAGACGGCAAGGAAAACGAAGTCAAGATTGCCGAAGACGGCAGCATTCTGGAATGGGAAACGGAATGAAGCCGGTTTATTGGCCCTAACCTGGGAGGTCAATGATGCCGAACAGCGTTTACAAAATCATCGAACTGATTGGAACGAGTGAAAATTCCTGGGAGGACGCCGCCAAAAAAGCGGTGGACACCGCAAGTCACAGCCTGGAAGATCTTCGGGTGGCGGAGATCGAGAAACTCGACATGAAAATCGAGAATGGCAAGGTGACGGCTTACCGGGCGAAAGTAGCCCTTTCTTTCAAATACCACGGGAAAGGCTGACCGTTTCTTTCAACCATTCACACTACGGCGGAACAAAAAGTACGAAAACCGGTCCTTTCCAGGGACCGGTTTTTTTTATGGTTCGCGCGGATTGTTTTTAAACTTTTCCTTCAGGCCGGGCGGGAGGTTAACCGGAAGATCTTTGAAGCGTTTTTTGATTTTTTTCAGCAGCCAGCGCGCCCAGGCAAACTCCATTGCGAGGATGGCCAGGCCCGCGGGAATCACTACCAGCGCCGGGCCCGGCGTGAAGATAAGCACCACACCGAACAGCAGAACAGTAACACCCACAACAAAAACGACGAGTCGACGGCCTCCTTGTTGCGTCAACCGCGCCACGGTCCGCACACCCTCCGAGATCGGTATGAACATCCGTGTTTCCCCTCCCCGCGTATCTGCATAAGAAGCCAGCGCACCCAGACTTAAAATGCCGACAATTACCGCCAGAGACACTTCAACTGGAATATGAATGTGGTGGGTGAGGATCATCTTGATGCCGATAAAACCAAGAATGAACATCAGGCAGATATTGAGATAACGGAACCGCACCACGGCTGCCTCCACCGCAAAGTACATCGACCGCAATCCGAGGATGGCAAAGATGTTCGACGTGTACACTAAAAAGGTATCCTGTGTGATGGACAGAATGGCGGGTATTGAATGGACCGCAAAAACCACATCGGAGGATTCCACCAGTATGTGAGCGATAAACAAGGGCGTGGCCACCCACCGCCCGTCCTGCCGAACGAAAAATCTTTCCTTCTGAAATTGCATGGTGACGGGAATCATCGCCCTCACGGCTCGCACGAACAGGTTGCGGTCCGGGTCGATGCTCCCTCCTTCAGACAAAGGCATGCGGGCGGCTGTGATGATGAGAAGGCCGCCGAATACGTAAAACATCCAGTCAAACCGGTTGAGCAGGGTGACGCCCAGTCCGATCATCACGCCGCGCAGGACCACCGCAAGCAGAATGCCCCAGAACAGCACGCGGTGCTGGTATTTTAGTGGAACCTGGAAATACTGGAATATGAGAAGAAAAACAAATATGTTGTCGACGCTGAGGGATTTTTCGACGAGGTAACTGGTAAAAAACTTGAACGCCGCCTTGCGCCCGCTGTGTCCTTCCATGAGTGGCGTTGCACCAAAGAGCTGGTATTCATACATGAAATAGATGAACACGTTGAATGCAAGGGCCAGCACCACCCAGAATGCCACCCATGCCAAGGCTTCCTTGACCGGCATTTCTCGGCTTTTGCGGTGAATGACTCCCAGATCCAGCGCCAGCAGGAACAGAACCATCACAACAAATCCAATCCAGATACCTGTCATGCTCCCCTCACTTCAATTAATAAGTGGTCCATTCTGAGACTCAGTCTAACGTTCCGCCGCCGCTGCAGGACAATAAAAAAGAGCCGGTCCACCGGACCGGCTCTGTATATACAGATAACAGGCGCCAACGATACAATCGCGGACCTGGATCAAATTCTTTGCAGCAACTCCAATGTAACAGCCACGGCCAGAGCCAAGGCAAGAATGATTCCAAAACCACGGGCCATCATGACATGGATGTTGCCGGCTGGAAACATCTCGCCACAGTTGGAACACCTGACCGACCAGTTGGTGATCGGTGCGTTGCATTCACAACACGTCGTCTTGTCCACAATGCCCTGAATCATTAAAAACACCTCCTAAATGAATTTCAAAAACGGGCGTGGCGGGTACGTAATTTAATTTACCGACTGCCACGCGTCCATTTTGTTCTGCGCGGTACGGATCTGGTTGGCGCTCATCAGTCGCTCCAGTTTATCGCGCAGGAGAACCATATCGTTGTAGTCCTTGTCGGCCGGACGCGATGTTTTGACGGCAAGGTTCACCCACATGTGGGCCAGGACCAAATCCTGAGGCACACCCTGGCCTTTGTAGTACAGGTCGGCCAGCATGAACTGGGCCTGCGGCATGCCCTGGTTGGCTGCCTGCTGATACCAGTACGCGGCTTTTGCGTAATTCTGGATCACGCCCTGCGACAATTCGTACATCGCACCCAGACGATACTGCGCTGTGGCGTTCCCCTTCCGGGCAGCAAGCTCGAACCATTTGAAGGCGCGCCGAAAGTCTTTAGGTACGCCGTCGCCTTCAAAGTACATCTTGCCCAGATGAAAACGAGCTTCCGCACTGCCCTGCTGCGCAGCCTTCAGGTACCAGTGGCGGGCAAGCGTGTGGTCCTGTTCGACACCCAGGCCATTGCGGTATAGATGCGCAATCTGTGTCTGAGCCCGCATGTGACCTTCCTCCGCCAACGGCTTCAGGATGTCATGGGCTTTTGGGTAATCGTTGAAATTCAGAAACTGGATGCCTTCCTGGTAGCGGCCTTCCGTTGCGCCCGCCAGCATAAGAGAGACCACCAGCAGTCCCATGATGGAAAAACATTTTTTTTGTATGCAATGCACGAGGAAAACCTCCTTTCCATTCGTCATTCCCTGTTGGAACTAAAAATAAAATGAATGTTCAATTTGTCAAACCCATGACAGGATTTGTTTTAAGAATCAAATTCAAAATCGCTGAACTTTCCCTTCCATGAGGGGTTTTATCTGTAAAAAAAAATCTGGTTCCGATTATTCATTGGACGCCCCTTCGAAAAAAGACGTTCGGCGTCTATAATCTTAAAGTAGCTATTCGCTCTTAAGGGAAACGGATTCGTGTCCATTAAAAAGCATTGGAAACAGTTTATTGAATGGGAAGCGCACGAAGGGGTTCTGTTGTGTCTGGCGGCCATCTTCGCCATTGGTCTGGCAAATTCGCCTTTTCACGTTTCCTACAACAACTTTATTGAAACATTGGTGGAAATCCGCGTTGGCGATCTGGTGGTTTCAAAACCCCTTCGCATCTGGGTGAACGATGGTTTGATGGCGGTTTTTTTTCTGTTGATTGGGTTGGAGATCAAACGCGAAACCTTGGGCGAAGGGCATGGAGCCCCATCGCAGTTCCTGTTTCCCGCCGTTGCCGCGGCCGGTGGCATGGCGGTGCCGGGAATGCTTTACGCCTGGGTCAACTGGGACCACCCCATCGCCCTGAAAGGCTGGGCCATCCCCGCGGCGACCGACATCGCCTTCGCGCTGGGCGTCCTCAGCCTTTTTGGCAATCGGGTTTCTTCCGATCTGAAAATGTTTCTTTTGTCGCTGGCGGTTCTTGACGACCTGGGGGCGATCGTCATCATCGCTCTGTTTTATACTGGAAACCTTTCCCTCTCCAATATCCTGTTGGCCGCCGCAACTTTTTCAATCCTGGTTCTCTTCAACCGGGCGGGGATTCTTCGCCTTTGGCCTTACATGATCGTCGGCTCCCTGCTTTGGCTGTTTCTGCTCAAGTCCGGAGTGCATGCCACTCTGGCGGGTGTGATGATCGCGTTCACCATTCCCCAGAACATCAAACAGAAAAACCGCACCCCTCCCAGTCTCTACCTGGAGCGGACGCTGGAACCCGGTGTGAATTATTTCATCCTGCTGCTGTTCGCGTTTGTCAATTCGGGACTGCCTCTTCAGGGACTCGGACCCGACAGCCTGCTCCGGCCGGTCACACTGGGAATCCTTGCGGGTCTGATTGTCGGCAAGCCGCTGGGCATCGTCAGCTTCAGCTGGGTGGCAACCCGGATGGGCTTGATTTCCCTTCCGGGAAAAGTAACCTGGCCGCAGATACTGGGCGTATCATTTCTTTGTGGAATCGGATTCACCATGAGCCTGTTTATCGGGTCGCTGGCGTTCGCATTGGGAGGGCTGGATGACAGGAGCGATGTTCGGTTGGGGATTCTGACAGGATCGCTTGTTTCGGGACTGATCGGAGCTGCGCTGTTGAACGGGGTCCTCAAGCGGAAGGGTAAGAACGGTTCCGGCCTTGTTGACCGGTTAAAGAAAATCCTATGAAGGGCGGATTCAGTTTTTCATATCCTGCATCATGATCTGCGTCATGCCATCGGCGGGAACGGGCGGGGAGTAATAATAACCCTGGTATTTGTCGCAACCCATGTCGCGCAGGATGTCGAATTGTTCCTGCGTCTCGACGCCTTCCGCGATGGTTTCGATGTTCAGCGATTTTGCCATGGTGACGATGGCCTGCACAATCGCCCTGTTGGTCGGATTGATGACTTCATTGATAAACGACTGGTCGATTTTCAGCACGCCCGGCGTGATTGTTTTGATGTAGCTGAGGGACGAGTACCCGGTACCAAAGTCGTCGATCGATACCGTCACTCCCATGTTGCGGAACTCGTCGATGATTTTCATTCCCTTGTCCGGGTTTTCGAGAAACGTGCTTTCCGTAAGTTCCACCTCCAACGTGTTCGATTTCATTTCCAGGTTATGGAGCAATAACGAAATATTCTGGGCCAGGCCCTCCTGCTGGAACTGACAGGCCGAAAGGTTCACCGCGATGCGCGGATTGCCCAGTCCCATCGTCTGCCATTTCTTGTTCTGGGAGCAGGCCTGTGATAACACCCATTCGCCGATGTCGAGGATCAGTCCCGTCTCCTCCGCCAGCGGAATGAACGTCGAGGGCGGAACCCAACCCAGTTGCGGGTGCCGCCAGCGGATCAACGCCTCCGTGCTGGTCAGACGGCCGTTCTGAAAATCGATTTGCGGCTGGTAAAACACTTCGAATTCGTTCTGCTTGAGCCCGCGGCGAATGGACCCCGCCAGTTCCATGCGCGAACTGGCCTTTTCCTCCATGCGGGGATCGAAAAAGAAATAGGTGTTCTTGCCCGAACGCTTGGCCTGTGACATGGCGATCTCCGCATTTTTTATGAGACTGGGAGCCGTGACTCCGTCGTGCGGGTACAGCGCAATCCCGATTGAACCGGTGACCATGATTTCCTTATCCATACACGGAAACGGCTTGGTAAAAGCTGCAAGCAGTTGTTGCCCGATGTGCATGGCATCGGCTTTCTGGATCTGCGGCACAATCAGGCCGAAACGATCCCCGTTCAGGCGTGCAAGGGAATTGTCTTCAGGCAATGTGTTGCTGATACGGTGTGACACCTGAGTCAGGACACGATTGCTCATCTCCTCACCGTACGTGTCATTGACGGATCGAAACCCATCCAGATCCACCAGCATCAGGGCCAGCAGTTCTCGGTGCCGCTGCGAATGCGCCAGCGCCTGGATCAGCCGGTCGCAGAACAATTCGCGGTTCGGCAGGCCGGTGAGGGAATCGTAATAGGCAAGGTGCTTGATGGTCTCCTCCGCTTTTTTCTTCTCAGACAGGTCCTGGACCACAAACATCAGACCCGGCTCCGTTCCCTGTTCCAGTTGTGCCATTTTCAAGCTGAGGGGGACCAGCGAACCGGTGCGTCCGATTCCGCGAATCTCGCAAGTGCCTGTTTGCAAGGAGGGAAATTCCGGGTCCTCGTCTTCATAACTGAACTGCATGTCCCAGAAATCCATCGTGGGGGTGGCGAACAGGGACCGGATGTTGCGACCCGAAAGCTCCGAGGAGGAAAAATCCAGCAATTGCTGAACCGTAAAATTGGTCCACAGGATAAACCCCTTTGCATCGGTCAATATCACCCCTTCCACCAGGTTTTCCATGATGGCGACCATCTGCGGAATTTGCGCAAATCCGGAAGGAAATGTCATGCAATTTCTCTTTAAGGGTTCATAAATAACGATCCGACTGTTTCTGCTTGAGTATCTGGAGTTGGGGAGCAGGAGCATACGAGCAACCTTCTTAACGGTTTGAGTTTTCAATATATTAGTAAAATTGTACTTATAGGATAACAGATAATGATAATCATTTTCAAGTAAAGCTTATTAATAATTTGTTTGAATCCGATACTTATTTTCAGGTGGATATCAATTGAATGAGGGCGTGCGCCACCCCGGCCAGGCTTTCCCCCGCAACGAGGCCGGCCGCCAGCACCACCAGAAACCGACGGTGCCATTCGGGAACCCGGCGGGCGAGTCCCCACGAAAGCAGTCCCCCTATAAACATGGAAAGGGAAATCCACGGGGGAATGATAAAAGCCAGCCCCAGGCTGGCCGCGCTCGGCAACCATCGGCGGAAGTCCGCTGGAAGAAATCGTTCGCCAAAAGCCAGTATCAAACCGGCCCCTCCGGCCACCGCCATAGCCGGGACCGATCCCGCAGGAAGTGCTCCCAGCCCCTGCTGAAACACTTCCGCCACCGCTTTCCATGTGGCCACCGCGGGAGCGGGCCATTCGGCGGTGAGCAACATGGCCTGCGGATCGGGGATGAGAAACAGGTAGGCGGCCGTGCCTGCCAGCGATCCGGTCAGGATGCCGAACACCTGCGCGACGCTCTGCAGTCGTGGCGAGGCGTGAATCAACAAACCGGTTTTCAGGTCGTGAAGAAGATCGGAACACTGACCCGCCGCGCCGCCGGTGACATTCGCCGACATCAGGTTGGTGGTGGCATTTGCGGGAGACAGCACGCCGAAGGTCAACTGTGTCACTTTGCCCAGCGCGCCAATGGGAGGGATGCCGGTTTCACCACTCACCCGAGCGGATACGATCGCCAGAAAAAATGTTAGCACCACTGCCACTGCCGCCATCCACGGAGTGATGTCGAACAGCGCCACCTGCACAACCACAACCAGTCCCATCGCAAGCACCAGCCCCACCCGGAAACCACGCCAGGTCTCGCCCCGGGGCCATGTCGCCGATTTCCTCCGCCACCTGTTTCTCCTTCCGATTTTGCAGGGCCCGAACGGAAGCGATGGCAAAGGAGGTCAGCGATGCGGTCACCATGAGCGTCACCCCCGGCCACAGCAACCACGGTACCATGTCGGCGAACCAGAAGGCATCGGCCTCATTCGCACCGGGGATGGCCCACCCCCGGGAAAGCGCCCACGGCCCCAGCACCCCCCAGGCCAGCACCGCCCCCAGAAGCAGGGACAACCCAACGCGCAACCCGACGATCGCCCCGAACCCGACCATCAGCAGGGATGGATCGAACACAAAACCGAGGTTCTTCAATGTGACCTGCTGGTAACCTGCCGTCTTGAGGGCGCCCGAGGCGGACCAGCCGAACGGCGCGGGCAACCCGACGCGGCCGACCAGGGAGGTGGTGGTCTCCAGCACTTTCACCACCGCGGCCACAACCGCGCTCGCCGTCAGCATTTGAAGGCGCACGGTCGCTTCTTTTCCGTGCGAATAAATGTCGCGCAAAACCTCCGCCGTCGCCACCCCGGCGGGGAAGGGAAGTTTTTCCGCCAGCAGCATCTGCCGCCTCAGTCCGACCGCCATGACCAGACCGAGCGCACTGATGGCGAACGTCCACACTGCAAGCACGCTCCACGCTAGCCGCTCGCCGGTCAACAGCGCCAGTGCCGGAATGGGCGCGACCAGCCCGGCGGACACGATCGACGCCCCCGCCGAAGCGGCGGTCTGGTTGATGTTGTTTTCGTAAATACCCCATGGTCGGGAGCCCGTCACCTTTTCACCGAACCTCCAGAAGGCGAGGCTCAGCAGGACGGCGGTGATGGACATGTTGAACGACCAGCCGATCTTCAATCCGCTGTACACATTGCAGGGAACCAGCAAAGCCCCCAGGGTCATGCCTGTGAGAACCGCACGCACGGTCAGCTGTGGGGTTTCGGGGGTGGGATGGAATTCATTCTGGAATGAAGCCATTTCTCATTCTAAATGAAAACCCGGTTTGGGCCCAAACCCGTGTATTGGTATCATGGAAACCGGTCCCTTTAACAACACGTTGACCCCTTGAAGGTGGTACTGCAAAGAAGGCGGTGAGACATCATGCACGCGTTAGGGTATTACATCACGGCGGCGGTGGCGGAGATCGGTGGCTGTTTCGCTTTCTGGGCGTGGTTGCGTCTCGACCGCAGTGCGCTTTGGACGATTCCCGGCCTGCTGTCACTGATCGCCTTCGCCCTCCTGCTCACGCGCATCGAAAGTGCCTTCGCCGGGCGTGCCTACGCCGCATACGGCGGGGTGTACATCGCCGCTTCGTTGTTGTGGCTGTGGTTCATCGAAGGCCAGCGCCCGGACCGGTGGGATGTCCTGGGCGCCCTGGTGTGCCTGGCCGGGGCGGCCCTGATCCTGTTCGGACCCCGTCCTTCCATTTAATTTTTCGTATTTTTCTTTTCCGGAGGCCATATGTCTTTTCGTTGTCACAAAATGCGGGTTGTCTTCACTCTGCTGATTGTTCTGCTTGCACCATCTGCCGCGCAGGCGGCGCAAGGTCAGTGGGGTGGATTCATTTACCTGTTTCCCGAAAGCGGGGCGGAATTGACGGAAGAATGGAAACGGGATCTCACCGGGCTCACCGGACAGGCGGCCAGTCCATTCGCCAACGATTTTCTTCCTGCGCAATCAGGGCCGGAAAACATTCTCTACATCAAAACCAGTCGCTACACACGGTACGGCAAGCCGATCACGCCCGCACCGCTGGGCGTGATCCGTGTTGAATCCATGGACCGGGAGAAGATCGAACGCTTTTACCAGGCGCTTCGCGAAGCCGCCGGACACCGGCTGGATTTGAAAATCATCTACGGCGTCACATCGGAGTTGCGCTACACCGACGCCGAGACGCTGGAACGGTTGCAACAGAACGCGCCGCAACGCGGCTCCGGTTTCGAACAACCCAATGCCGTGGTGTTTCCACTTTCCAAAACGAAAGAATGGTGGGGAATGACCCAGGAAAAACGCGAATCGTTTTTCTTTCAGCATCCGGACCTCTACGGTAAAGAGCATCTGGGTCACAACGCAATCGGCTTCCGCTACATACAAAAAATTTTCCGCAAGCTGTACCAGTCGCGTTTCATCAACGACGAGTCGGACTTTGTTACCTACTTTGAATACGCCGACCGCGACCGCGGAGCGTTCGATGCCCTGTTGGAGGGATTGCGGGACACGGCACTCAACCCGGAATGGAAATTCGTGGAGGAAGGGCCCATCGTCTACGGCACGCGGGTTCAGGGACTGGGTGAACTTTTGAAAAACTGATGGGGGGCACGGAGCCGCACTTCACCCCTCCCCTTGCATGTATTGCAGGTAAAACGGCGATTGCAAAATTTCCGGATTTTCACGCGCATACTTTTTTGCGAGCTTCAGCGAATCCCGCACCTTGTTTTTCTGTCCCATCATGTGGCGGCAGAGCGCGATGTTGAAATGGATTTCGCCCGCGTGCGGGTCGGCCGCCTTTGCCTGTAGAAACGCAATCACCGCCTCGCTGTAGTTGCCCTTGTGAAAATAGTCGGTGCCGCGCTCGTTGAACATGAACGACGAAGGCTCGGCTCCCGCCGGTAAAATCAGCGGCTGTGCAGGCGGTTTTTCGCACCCGGCCAGAAGAAAAAAACCAGCATGCATACCGTAACGGCGGACGCAGGATGTTTATGTGCCATGAATCGTTTTCCGAAGAACCAGTTCTATCTGGGAAAAAGTACATTATATAGACGTAAACCCATTTTTCCAGCCCGCAAATCAGAACTCACTCCGGGGCCGGCCATGTTAATCCGGGAACATCCGGCGCGGCTTCGGCCCAAACTGGCAGGAAAAACCAGACCCTGACTTTTTACAGCCTCTGGTTCCCGTATTATAATAATGGCACCGGTGTTTTTAGAAACCTTCCTTTCCTTTCGCTTCTATCCGTTTCGTGAAAGGCGAAGACCCTGAACGGAGGCAGCCATGAAAAACGAGTACCGCATGCCCCCGAAACCGCGGAATGCAAAAGGCAAGATGCGTACGGTAGGAATCGAGCTGGAATTCGCCGCGGAAGACGGCCGCCAGTTGGCCGAACTCGTACAACGCATTTACCCGGGAACCATCGACCGCATCGACCCCCACCTGTTCAAAATCCGCGACACGACCCTGGGCACGTTCACCATCGAGCTCGACACCCAGTACGTCCACTGGGAGCGGCCGAACAAGGAGGAGGTCCCCCTCATCGACGAACTGCTGCCGCAGGAATTGTTCGATGACATCCTTGAGGCGGTGGGCGATGTCATGAAACACGTCGTCCCGTACGAACTGGTGACGCCCCCCATCCCCCTCGACCGTATTGGGGAACTCGACGAGTTGGTCGCGGAACTGCGCAAGCTCAAGGTGAAAGGAACCGACGAGGGCGTTTTCTACGCGTTCGGCATGCACCTGAACCCGGAAGTGGCCGTTCAGGATTGCACGTGGATCCTGAACGTGCTTCGCGCTTACCTGCTTCTCGCCGAATGGCTGCACGAGCAGATGGGCATCGACCTCGCGCGCAAACTGTCGCCCTACATCCGCGCGTTCCAGGAACCCTACATACTGAAAATCCTTGACCCGGAATACCAGCCCGATGACGAAGCATTCATACGCGATTACGTGAAATTCAACGACACGCGCAATCGCGAGCTGGATTTGTTTCCCCTGCTCTCTCACATCAACGAAGACCTGATGCAACAACTGGTCACCGATGAATTGACCAAACCCCGTCCCACCTTTCATTTTCGCTTGCCCGACTGCCGCCTGAACGATCCCGCGTGGTCCATCGCACACCACTGGAACCTGTGGGTGAAAGTAGAAGAACTGGCAGAAGATACCGCGCGGCTGAAGGAAATGAGCCGCGCCTACATCGAACATGCGGGCAAGCTGTTCAAAGGCAAGTGGGCGGAAAAAGTTCCCGCCTTTCTCAAAACCTGAATAGCGCCGGACGCCGACCCTTTTTTCGAAATTTTCCGGTTAACGTTTTGATTGCCGGGGGTGGGGTGATTTGGAATCGGAAGAAGCTGGAAGAAGAGGGCGCCGTTCCCACGGGAGGGGTAAGCCTGTTTTGAGAAAGTGGAAACGACCCCCTCTTTCCAGACGCGACCGGCGGGGGAAGACGGCCCGCCGGGCCGCGCAAGAACCAATGCGTTTGAATCTACTGCAACAAACCAAGGGAGGTTTGCATTCAAGCCGGGTCAAGGACCAGGAGCTGGGAATGGCCGAGGAACCATCAACCTTTCCTTAACTCCCAACCCCAGTCGGGAATCACAGCCCCCGGTCCCTCCTCACACGGACCCGGTAACGCGTTGAACTGAGGTTTCAAAATGCAGCTAAATGGATGCCTGAAGTCCTTCAGCTATGATTTTGAAAATCATTATCATAATCATAACA
>NZ_HG422173.1:936145-983796 GCF_000341545.2 Nitrospina gracilis 3/211 | reverse complement strand
AGTTCCTGTCAACCGATTTTTTAAATTTTTTGGCATTGAATTTTAAAGGGTTCCCGGCTACCCAAAGAAAGGGAGGGAATTATTTCCCAATGCGGAATGCAAATGGAACCCGAAACCGGGCGCTGTCCGGGCTCGCCAGTCCGGTACGCTTCCCGGGAAAGGGGCCCGATGAATCTGGAATGTGAATAGCGTTAAGGGGTTTGCGGCTCGAATACCAGAAAGTTCTGCCGCGGCAGGAAGGTGTGTTCTTCCACCAGCGCGTATCCCGCCAGTTCGAACTCCTCGATCATCGTGGCCCGCCGCGTGAAGTGACGGAACGCGCCTTCGCGGAAATCGAGAATCGCCACCCGCCCGCCGGGTTTCAGATACTTCTTCACGCTTTCAAAATACGCGGCGCGGTCTTCGAGGTGGTGGTAAACGTTGGAGGAAAAAATCATGTCCACCGGTTCGGGGAGCTGGGGATCGTGTTTGGCCGCGCGCACCAGCTGGACGTTGTTAAGGTTTTTCTTCCGCGCGAGCAGGCCCACTTCCGCCAGCAGGTCGCGGTCGACATCGACGGCATACACCCGTCCACCCGCACCCACCGCCCCCGCGAGCCGGTGCGTGAAGTAACCGGTGCCGGAACCGAGGTCGGCGACGGCCATGCCGGGTTGCAGTTGAAGGGCGGCGATCACCGCTTCCGGTTTCTGCCACTGGTCGCGGTCCGCACTCCAGTAACGTTTGCCGCCGTGGGAATGCGAATGGCCACACGCCACCAGCCCCAGCAGGAGCGCAGCCAGCCCGATCCACCGCCACGTGAAAGCCGCCGCTCCCCTCTTTTGCAACTCCATCGTCCACCTCCCTTAAAATTAAGTAGTCTCTTACATTAATTCCGGATCCCGCCCGCGGTCAATTGTGAAAACCGGGTATCGGCAAGTCAACAAAATTACATTCCCTTTCACGAGCAAATTCAGATACTTTCGATTCCCGATTTTTGCAACGCGGCATGGGTTTCCTGCATCTCAATCCACAGAAACGTATAGTGGAAAATAAAAAAGGAGATGCAAATGGGCAAGAAGGAAGAATACATCAACTGGATGCAGTCCAAACTCGATGAGGTCTCTGCGGACATCGACAAGCTGAAGGCCAAGGCCAACCAGGCAGAGGCGGAAGCGCAGATGAAATACCTGGATGAAGTGGAAGCGATGCGGAAGAAAAAGGCGGACATGCAGGCGAAATTAAAAGACGTACAGACGGCCAGCGAGGGCGCGTGGGAGGATATGAAAACCGGGCTCGACAAGTCATGGAACGAACTGAAAACGGGGATCGAGTCGGCCTGGTCGCGTTTCAAAGGCTAAGGAGATGCGCGGTTCGGAAGGCAAACTCGGTTTCCCCCCGGGTCATTTTCGGAACAGCCAGAAGATCAACGTTGCCACTGCGCTCAGCACGATGCAGGTGGTGAGGGGAAAATAAAAACTGAAGTTGTCGCGGCGGATGGTGATGTCGCCGGGCAGGCGGCCGAGGCCGAGCTTACCGATCCACGGCCACAGCAGTCCCACCGCAAGCAACACCACGCCGGCTACGATCAACAAACGTTGCACGTTCATGACCGTGCCACCGGTTTCTCCATTATTTACCGCCGTCTCCCTGCAGCCAGGCGCGGGCCGCCTCCAGCTCCGTCACTTCAAACACGCGCACCCGCGCATGTAGAATGACACGCATTACGCGCACGGCAATCCTCTGCCAAAGGGGACCCACCACCACTGCGATGCGCTGAATATGCTGATGATGCGCACGCACAAATGAAATGTGTTCCTTGAGCGCCTGCCATCCGTCCCAGCGGCGAAGCGATGCCAGGTTGAGCAAAAGACGGATGTGCCCGTACCGTTCAATCAGTCCATCCACCTCCGGCGCGGCGGCGGGAAAATCGCTGGCCTCGATCTTCTCCGGCAACGTCAGGGACACGCGGTTCTCACCCAGTTTTTCGACCGCAATCATGACACCCTCTCCTTTCCTTTAGAAACCTCGATCGGTGTCTTCTTCTCTTTTCCGCTTGAGGGTTCCCATAATTTAAGATGCAGACGGATCGGGTTTTGTTCCGGTTTTTCCACCTTCGTGCAACGGGTATAATATCCAATGGCTTTGCCTGATTTTAACCCCTGCACGCAACCCCAAACCGGACGGTATGGATACCAGCAAACTCTCACCTTTTTACGAGCGGTTTTCGATTTCGGGAGTGGTCCTGTTTTTGATGTTCGCAATAGCGCCCTGCGCCCAGGCGCAGGGTAAAGGCGGAGCCTCCCCCGGCATGGCCCTCATCCCGGCGGGCGAGTTCGTACAGGGCGGAAACCCGCAGATCGGTTTTCGCCTGTGCGTCGAGCACAACGACCACTGCGAGAGAAAATGGTTCCGCGACGAAGCACCGCCGCGCCGCATTCATCTCAACACCTACGAGATCGATACCCACGAAGTGACGCAGGCCGAATTTAAGAAAGTGATGGGCGCCAATCCGTCAAAATTCAAAGGCGACAACCTGCCCGTGGAAAACGTCACATGGCAGGAAGCAGATACTTACTGCCGCAAAGTGGGCAAACGCCTGCCGACCGAGGCTGAGTGGGAGAAGGCGGCGAAGGGCGGCGTCAATACCATCTACCAATGGGGCAACCGCATGGAATCAGGCAAAGCCAATTTCTGCGACGCCGCCTGCGACGAACGCTGGAAGGAAAACCAGTTTCAGGACGGATACGAACACACCGCGCCGGTAGGATCGTTTCCGCCGAACGGATACGGTCTGTTCGACATGGCGGGCAATGTATACGAATGGGTGCAGGATGACTACGCCTACGACGCCTACCGGAAAGGGCCGCGTCGCAATCCCAGGGTTTCCGGCCGGGACGGAATGAAAATCATGCGCGGCGGTTCGTGGGTGAATTATTCCACCGGCGTGCGTCCCGCCGACCGCACTCCCGCCGACCCGGAAGACCGGCTTCCTTTCGCCGGGTTCCGTTGCGCGCGGCCGCGTTGAGCAACACCTCATCACCTCTGTTTAAAAAATTAAGGAAGGAATGTCGCGGGCATACCGCTATTGATTGGAGGAGAGGAACATCGACTGGCGGAGCGATTTGAAAAATTTCTGGTAGATGACGGGATCCTCGACCGCCCGCAGGTCGTACTGCATGCTGGCGCGCACCATCAATTGCGAGGCGCTTTTCGGCCGCACGGTGACGGTGAGCCGCACCAGGTCACGCCGGTGCTGGAAGGGTCCCCACGTCCGGTAATTCCGCGCGAACATCAACAGTTCGTCGCCGTCATACAAAGTGTAGTAAATATCCTTGTTGCTGTCGTTGCCGTCGTGGTGCAGTTTGCTCGCCGAGAACACGCCGAGTTCCTGATCCGCCACCTCCAGCGTGAAATCGAGGTCCTGCAGGGTGGCGACCACCGCCTGCATCACTCCATCCCGGTCCGTGGTGTCGAACACCTGCGTCTGCTGGGATCGCAGTTTCACCTGGCTGGCCTCGGACATCAGGATCTGGCCCTTGGAGTTCCATTGCCGCTCCACCGAGTACATGGCGCAACCGGAAAACACAAACGCCGCAACCATCATGGAAAACACGCGGCGGTTTGAATACCAGTGGATACTCATCCTGTCATCCTTGCGGATTGGCGAACAACGCCCGTTGCAGAACGGTGAAAAAGTTCTGGTACACCTTGGGGTCTTCTATGGGCTTGGTGTTGAACACCGCGTTCACGCGGAACTCCATTTGCGTCTGCGTCTTCGGCCGCACGGTGACCGTGAGTTCAATCAGGTCCACGTAGCTGGGTTCGGCGAACTTGCCGGCGGTGACGAGTCCCAGAGGCCCGTTCGCCCGTTCGACGATGAAACCCAGATCCTGCAGCGCCGCGATCACCGCCCGCACCGCTTCCTGCCGGTCTTTGACTTCAAAACTACGCGTCTGGAAACTGCGCAGTTTCAACTGCTGGGCGGAAGGCGCCAGCAGTTCCGTGGGCACGGCGCGGGGTCCGCAGGCCGTCAGGGTCAGCAACAGGAACGCTAATAAAATGACAGAAGGTCGTGGGCGCATGACGGTCCTCGTTCTAAATTTTGTGAGCTTCCAGAAACACGCTTTTGGATAATTTGGCGAAGAACTGCTGGTAAATGGTCGCGTCGTGGATCATTTCCATCCGTTGACTGCCGGGAGGGATATAATGATCGCCGCTTTGCCCGTCGCTTTCCCAGATGACGCGGTAGAAGGTGATCCGGACGGAATAGCGTTTGCCCTGCGAATCCACGGGACGCATCGCCAGTGTCGCGCCGATCTTCTGGTGCAGGTCGATGGGCACCAGGATGATGGTTTGCCCGAACGCACCCAGCGCGGCCATGAAAAAGCGGGTGATGTGCTGTCCGTATTCGTAAGCGCTCCGTTCCTTGGAGGCGCGAAGCAGGGCGAGGTCGTGCACACTTTCCTGGACCTGAAAGCCGAGGTCCTGAAGCACCGCGGCGGAGGCGGAGAGCAGCGCCTGTTCGTCGGTGGTTTCAAAATAACGGGTTTGCAGGGCGCGGTGTTGCGCGCTTTCGGGGGTGAGGTTGAACAGCGTCGCCGGGTCATCCACCCGGGTGACGCATCCGCTTCCCATCACCGCGCAGATCAAAAACACGCACCAGAGCCGGGCGCGGCGGGGAAGAGAGGAATCAGAACTGAGTGAAGTTGTAGGCAAAGTCCCGTACCATTTTGTTTTCATCGAACTTGATGATGATGGTCATGGTCTTTTGCGTGCTGGTGCTGGAACCGGAACGGGTGCTCCCGCCAAGAATGATGAGGGTCCCGTACGCCGAACTGCTGGTGTCCACGCGGTTGGAGGACACCTTGTCGTAAATCCACACCTCGCGCCGCTTTTCGTCGGTGGTGACAATGTTGGGCGAACCCAGCGCTTCCGCCACCTGCGCCGCCGACATACCCATCTTGATCTCGCTTTGCACGGTGCCGATGGTCATCTGCTTCACGTTTCCCTGACCCTGCGCACCGGAGCTCGCACAGCCGGAGAAAACCAAAGCGCTCACCGTCACCGTTGCCATTACGCGTTTCCAATTCATGTCTCACTCCCAATTCAAAATTCCTTCAAATAATATCAGGGATTCCAAAAATCCGGACTCTTAATGTTCCTGAAAAACGCAATCAGTCATGCAATTTCCGTATTATCAAACCAAAAAAGAGTGTGAACAGGAGGAAAAATAGAAAGGGAAGAATCGAGGGCGGGTCATTTGGTTTCTTCTTCGTCGCCGCCGAAGTGGAAGTTGATGCCCGGCATCCAGCGAAACAGAAACGGGTTTTCCTCGATGTGGTTGATGAAACCGATCTGCACGCCGTCGAACGATTCCGCCGTGTTGAACAGCGTGCCGACCTGCAATCCCGAACCCTTCTTGATGCTGTTGCCGAACAGGCCCAGAAGAACACCCTGTTGTTCCTCGACCAGGTTGTAACCGCCGATCATCAGGCCCGTCAGTTTTTTCGATCCCACGGGGGAAAACGAAGGCGACGCCGTAGCCTCTGGAGCCGGGCCCACAGCCAGTCCGGCGAGGATGCCGGAAGCGAGAAAGGCGAGACTGCCCCACTCCAGCGACACGCCACGAATTTCCCGGACCTTCCCGCTGAACAGGCCCTGGATCACCAGCCCGTTGACCTTGGGCGAGGTGAGGTACAGCAGGCCGATGAGGATGCCGTTCGATTCCTTTTCGATATTGCTCACCATGCCAATGCTGATGCCGTTCATTTTCCTCAGCGTGTGCACGAGGCTGAAGGTGAACCCGGTGTTGGTACCGCCGATCACGTGAATAGGCGCAATGTTGATGCCGCGCAGGGTGTCCACGTTCGTCAGCCAGCAGCCGAGGGCGAGGCCGTTGATCTCCCGGGCGCGCGGGCCCATCAATCCCAGCGCGAGGCCGTCGATGCGGTCGGCGGTCAACGTGTACGGCTGTTCGTAATGGGCGTCCCAGTTAAACACGGTGAAGTTCATGCCGCGAACCGTCTTCACGTCTTCGTCTGCGAGGTTGAACCTGAGTCCGTGAAACGTCTCCGAATTGCCGAAGCTCAAACCGTAACGCGGGTGTGGCACGTCCAGTGAGGCGGCGTGAGTGGGACCGGCCAAAATCATTCCGAACAGCAAACCTGCCAGGATAAAAGATTTCGATTTCATTTCATTCCCGTATGTATCAAATTCTGTTACCAACTTGGATTGAGATGCAATTGGTCAAAAAGGGATTGAGACTGGCATGGAATTATTTAATTCTCATTACAGGGAAAGGTCATTGGTTTTAGAAAATCCGATACCAACCAGAAATGTTTTAAATAAATATTGCATTGCCGCTGACCGATGGGTTCGGAATTCTTCCCATGTTAAGGGGCATTTCCGGGTGGGGACGGCTGAACACCCGTTCCCATCCATGCTGAAAGGAGGCCCCTCCTCAAACTCCCTTAAATACGCTCTCTCCCGCCACACCCCCTGTTTCAGGCCGGATAGGAGGGCCGAAAATTTGCCCCAGCAATAAAACAACTCCTTATTTTTCAATATTATGATAATATTTCTGTCTCACGGAGGCTCCCCGCCTCCCACCTCAAGACCTCGTCCTTCAAAGGGGGGAAGGAAGTGTCATGACATTTCGCTACGAACCCACACCCGATCATCTGGGATACCTGATCGATCAGCTGAAAGAACTCCAGGCCCGGCAGGAGCTGCTGGACCGCATCGCCGCCCAGCAGGAAAAACACGAGCGCGCCCGGCGCCGCTTCGACCGCCTGCCGGAAGAACTCGCGCAGCGAAAATAACGCTCATCCATAAAACACGCAAAAGAAACCCGGTTTTTAATTCTGGAAGAACGCGTGCAGGAGGCCCTTGATGGCCCACAGGGCGAGGACGGCCCAGAACAGGGCGGCGCCGGTTTTGAACAGGATGTTCTCCCAGCGCGGGCTGAACGGCGACACCACAAACGCCAAAAGAAAAACCAGGAACACCGCGCCGGTGATGTAAGGCAGGGGAATGTTCCAGCCGAATCCGGGCATGGCCTATCCCGTGCTCACTTGCTGCAACATTTCTTGTACTTCTTTCCACTGCCGCAGGGACACGGATCGTTCCGGCCCACTTTCGGCTGGTCGCGGACGAAGGGTTTCTTCGGCTCGGCGGGTTCGTGGCCGCAACTTTGTCCCTCGGCATGCACGTGCGATTTTGACTTGGCCTCACTGTACACCCACCGCCCCGCTTCTTTTACAAAGGACGCGGTCTCGTGCAGGGATTTGTCCGCACCGTCTTCGGTGAAATGCGCGACGTACTCGACGGTGCCGGTGTCGTCGCCGACGCCCCCTTTCCGGGAACCATGCACATCCAGCCGTCGCCACGTGACGGGGCCCAGCCCTTCTTCAAAATCTTTGGGGGATTTGTCCGCCCGCTCTTCGGCGCACAAGGTATTGACGAGGAACTTCCATTCCTTCATGACGAACGCGCTGTAGCGGGCACGCATCAGGTCTTCGGCCGTATCGGCGTAGCCCGATCCGCGGATCAACCGGCCGCAACAGTCGGTGTACGGGGAATCGAGCCCGCAGGGGCAGTCTTTCATCGGTGTCTCCCGGGATGCAATCCCAAAGCGGTCGCCCGCCGGTTGGGATCCAAAATTTTTGCGCTTAGTTTACATGCTTGCGGACACGGATTGAAATCAGAATCGATGGTGTTTTCAGGATGATGTTTCCGGTAAGATAAAGCACCGTCGCCCGAAACCGGCGGCGTGGCGCACCGGGCGAACCGCGACGGCCTGCCGATCGAAAACCCGAATCGAAACACACCGACAATGGATTACTCCCGATTCTATCGTCCTCTCGTTCAGGTCCTCGTTTACGCTTACGCGTTGAATGCGTTCACCTTTGTGTACGCCGACCCGGACCTGTTCGGCCACATCACCTACGGCGGCGAGATCTGGAACTCCGGGCAAATTCCCCTCACCGACCCGTACGCCTACACGTCCCAAGGCCCGTGGATCAACCACGAATGGCTGATGGAAGTGGTGTTCTACCTCCTGTACGATGCGTGGGGTTCCTCCGGCCTGTTGATGTTTCGCCTCGTGCTTGGCCTGTCGATCATCCACCTTCTGACCGACCTTTACTTTTCACGCTCGAACAACCTTCTTGCATACGCGCTTCATTTCATCCTGCTGACGCACGTGCTGGCGTTCGGCTTCGCAATGCGCCCGCAACTGGCGACGTATTTTTTCCTGCCGGCCCTCCTATACCTCGTTTATGATTTTTTCGATGGCAACCGGAGCGCGCTGATCCTCATTCCACCCGTGTTCGTGCTGTGGGTGAACTGTCATGGCGGCGTGGTGGCCGGACTCGGCATCTTCTCGATGATCGTGGCGGTGGAAACAATACGCAACGCGTTCACCGGGGGATCGAACTGGAAATACCTGCTGGCCGCGTGGGTCGGGTCCTGTCTCGCGATGCTGGTCAATCCCTACGGCATCGACCTGCTCACCTTTTTCCTGAAAACCATCCCGCAGGCACGCGACGTGACGGAATGGTACGGTCTCAACCTGTTCGATGCCAGCCACCTGCATTTTAAAATCATGGTCCTGCTGTTTGCAGCAACCCTGCTTTTCCCGGTACCCAAACGCTGGTGGGAGGTGGCGATCATTCTGTTCGGGATTTACTTCGGCATCAAGCACGTGCGCCATACGGTGTTGACGGGGCTGCTGATGACGCCGTACCTGCCCCTGCAGCTTGCGGCGATCATGGGCCGTTTCCGTTCACGCACCTCTTTCTCCCCTGCCCTGCCGCGCCTGGCCCACGCCCTGATGGCCGTGATCATCATTGCCTTCGCGGCGTTCCAGGTAAACGTGCAGGCATTCAAACTCAAGCGTACGGGATTCGAATTGAAGGTGGACCCGGGATACTTTCCGATCCACGCCGTGCGTTTCCTGAAAGAGAATCGCATCCATGGCAATATCCTGGTGCCGACCAACTGGGGCCAGTACGTTATTTTCCACCTTCCACATTCAAAAGTTTCCAGCGATGGACGCTACTGGACCGTGTACGAGCCGAAGCTGGTCAGGCAGAACATGGTGTTTCATAAAGGCTGGCAGGGCTGGCAGTATTTTCTGAAATTTTATCCGCACGAGATCATACTGACCGGCAAAGAGAACCGGGAACTGGAAAAAACCCCGGGCTGGGTGAAAATATTTGAAGGACCCCGTGCGCGGGTGTTTGCACGGACCAGCCGCCCCTGGCACCCGGCTTACTTCAAACACCGGAATCAACTCTTGAAATACAACCCGGATCCCATACCCCTGCGATTCCCCTGAGCGAACAAGGGCATCAGGGTGGGCCCACCCATTCGCGCCAGTCGTCGCCGATCATGCCCTTGTCCCGGTAACGTTGGAGAGCGTGCGGGCAGTTGCACTGCGGGGTCCGATCCATCAGTTGGGTGAAGGCCCCGGCGATAATGGACGGGAAACGCTGCACCGCCGCCTCCACCTGCGTCTTCTCTTCACTGCTTTGCATGCCTTCGAACAGTTCCCCTTTTTTAAAATCCCGCTCGACCACACCTTCCGCGTAGTTGGTGAGGTAACAGACCGGCGCGTAGCAGATTTCGAGCTCGCGCGCCAGAAACGCCTCCGGGCACAGCGTCATGCCGACAAGGTCCGCACCGACAATGCGGAATTTTCTGATTTCGGCGGGCGATTCCAGCCGCGGCCCCTGCGTGCACACGTACACGGCTTTATCGTGGTGGGTCAACCCCGAGAGATGCATGCTTTCGTGCAGGGCGTCGCGCACCTCAGGGCAGAAGGGATGGCTTTGACGGATGAATCCCACTCCCCGGCCCTTAAAAAATGTGGATTCGCGGTTACGGGTTTCGTCGATCACATCGTGAGGCAGGACGAACTCGCCGGGACGGTAGGCACGATTGATGATTCCGGGTCCGCTCCACGCAATGATGCGTTGCACCCCGCATTCTTTCAGCGCGTAAATATTGGCACGGTAATTGACAAACGGTGCGGTGAGGGAGTAGTCGGTCTCTCCGTGCCGGGACAGAAACAGAAACGTTGTTTCGCCGAAACGGAATTCATGCAGAGGGGCGCTTTCGCCGAACGGGGTGGATTTCGATGAACAGGAAGCTTCCTCGCCCAGCAGGTTCCGGGTCAACAGGTGATAAGCGCCACTGCCACCGATGACTGCGAGGTTAGCTTGCATGGGCTTGCACCTTGGAAGAAGCCGGTCACTCGAAATAATGTTCGAGGTCCGCAACGTAATGCGCGGCGGACTCGCGGATGCTGCGGATTTCCTCGTCCGTCAATTCGCGCTTCACCCGCGCGGGCGAACCGACGGCAAGGCTTCGCGGCGGGATTTTGGTACCGGGGGTCACCAGCGCGCCGGCACCGACGATGCTGTTTTCGCCGACCTCCGCACCGTCCATGACCGTTGCGCTCATACCGATCAGGCACTGGTTCTGTATGGTGCAGGCATGAAGAACCGCATTGTGGCCGACGGTCACTTCGTCACCGATGATGAGCGGCAGGGTTTTGCGGGCGACATGCAGAACGCATCCATCCTGAATGTTGGTGCGCTTGCCGATGCGGATGTGATTGATGTCCCCGCGGACGGTGGCGTTGAACCAGACACTGCTGGATTCGCCGATGACGACATCGCCGATCACCCGGGCGTTGTCCGCAACCCACGCGGAGGAATGAACTTGAGGTGTTTTGTCGATGAAAGTTTGGATCATGATAGGGTTCCGACTCGTATTTGGCTTCGTGTATCTTCCGTTTTTCAAACTGGTTTGGTTTCCGGGGTCCCGGCAGGACCGAAGGGGGCCGGTTGCAATTCGGGTAGTATACCCTTAACCTGATATTTAAGGAAACACCTGTTATTCCAATTCCTTGAGGGCTGTCGGCGGCAAGCATTCCGGCCACTCGGGCCGCCTCTTTTCTGGAATCTATACATTATATATATCCGGCATTGAAAACAGAATCGTTCTCCAATTCATCCGACGTTGTGGCCGAAGGGACTTCCGGAACTTCAGAAGGGAGCCCCTTCGGAAGCCCGCCTCTTATGGAGCGCTCTTCCCGGGAACGTGTTCTGGAACAACGGGCCAGAGTATGGGGCCCCCTTCTGGCGACGGCCGCCGGTGTTTTCATGGTATCCATCGGGTGGCTCAGGTGGCCGGACCTGATGATCGATTACGGCGCACAGCTTTATCTTCCCTGGCAGATCACCGAAGGACGCGTTCTCTACCGCGACCTTTTTTATCTGTATGGCCCGCTATCCAGTCACGCGCACGCTCTATTGTTTTTGATTTTCGGAACGAGTTTTCGCGTTCTTGTTTGGTTCAATCTTCTGCTGACTGCGGGGCTCGCCGGGGTTATTTTTGTTCTGTTCCGACGCATTGCGGATGCGCTGACCGCTTCGCTTTGCGCTTTGTCCTTTGTCGTCGTTTTCGCTTTAGCGCAATACCAGGGTGGGGGCAATTTCAACTTCGTTGCACCTTATAATTATGAATTGACGCACGGCGTCATCCTCGGGATTGTCACCCTGCTCGTGTTTCATTCTTATGTAAGGCGGCCTGCGGTCTGGACTCTTATGACGCTGGGGGTTCTCACCGGCATGGTCTTCCTCACCAAGCCGGAGGCCTTCCTGGCATTGTTTGCGACAATGATCGTCGGCCTGCCGCTGGCACTGTACTTTCGAACCGAGTCTTGTCGCGTCAAACTGTTCAATGCGCTGGTGTGGGTCGCGTCGTTTTTCGCGGCACCCTTTCTGTTCTGGGTCTATCTTTCATTGAGGATGCCCGCACAAAAGGCTTTCGAGGGATTGATCGGTCCCTGGCTGCACGTGCTGGATCCGTTCACGCGCACCCTTCCCCTTTACCAGTGGATACGCGGCATAAACGATCTTTCCGGAAACCTGGTCCAGGGATTGGGGTTTGCGCTGGGATGGGCCGCAGTGCTGGTGATGGTGGCCGGGATTCACCGATTGTTCCAACGCGGGAATCCAGACGTGGTGACATCATTTACTGGGGGAGCGCTGGTTATCCTGCTTATGCTCACAGCCTGGTGGGTTTCTGTACCGTGGCTGGAGTTGGGCCGTCCTCTCCCCCTTTTCGTATTGGGTTACGGCTTCTATCAGGCAAGGCGGTTCATGCGGGCTTCTGCCGCGGAAAGGGGACAACCTTTGTTCCTTCTCGTGTTTTCCGTGTACGCGTTCGTTCTTATGCTCAAGATTGTCTTCAACGTGCATGTGTACCATTACGGCTTTGCACTCGCGCTACCCGCCTTCTTGCTGTTTCTTCGCTTTGCCCTCTATGATTTACCGGGATGGTTGCCCACGGCACCAAATCGTTTTCCCTTCGCTCGCTTGGCGTTCGCCGGCTTGATCCTTGTATTTATCGTGGCGCATGGGAATGTGTCCTACAAATTGTACCCATTAAAAAATTATCCCGTCGGTTCCGGCTCTGACACAATAATGGAGTACTACCCTTTTCTGAATCCACGGGGAGAGATCGTGAACCAGGCTCTGCATTACATGCGGGAAAAAATGGATCCGCAGGCGGGGTTCCCCGTTTTCCCTGCCGGCAACATGTTGAACTACCTGTCGCGCCATCCGAATCCGTTTCCCTTTATTTTCTTTACCCCTCCGGAAGTACATTTTTTCGGAGAAGAGACTTACCTCAAACGACTTCAATCCCGCCCACCACCCTACATCGTATTCGTGGAAATGGACCACTCCTGGCTGGGTGCACCCTACTTTGGCCGGGACTATGCACGGGATCTGTACGCGTGGGTGATTGCAAATTATCACCAGGACGCGCTGTTTGGGGAATTGCCGTTTAGCGGGAAGGGCTACGGGGTCCGGATTATGAAGCATTCATCCGCAACCACCGATAATCCATCGTGAAGATCTCACAGGACGCCAAATTAAATTCGACCCGCACGGTGAGTGACGACCGGGCATCCACCGGGCTAGCCCGGTATGCCGGACTGATTCCCGTGTTTCTGGCGGGGGCGGTGATGATCGCCTGGGGATGGCGCCGGTGGGCGGACCTGCTGGTCGATTATGGAAACCAGCTATACGTTCCCTGGCGCATCGCGGAAGGAGACGTGCTCTATCGGGACCTTTTTTATGTTTTCGGTCCACTCTCTTCCTACCTGCACGCGGGTTTGTTTTCTCTTCTGGGTCCAGGGGCCCATTATCTCAGCCTGTTCAATATCTTCCTCACAGCGGTGTTGACCGCCCTCATTTACAGCCTGGTGCTTCGTCTTTCCAACCCTTGGACGGCAACTTTGGCGTCCCTTGTATTCCTTTTGGTGCATGCGTTGGGTCAGCATAAATTCCTTGGAAACTACAACTTCATCCAGCCTTATTCGTATGACCTGACTCACGGAATCCTGCTCAGCTTCCTCTCCCTGCACCAGGTATTGAAGTATCTCGAACGACCGACATCAAACCGGGTTCTCACCATTGGCCTGCTGCTGGGCCTGGTGTTCTTGACCAAGATTGAAGTCATGCTGGCGGCGGGTCTGGCAGTGCCAACGGGCCTAGTTCTGGCAGTGTGGGCTCATCGCCTGCCGGGAAAGGCCATTGCACGCCATGTTTTTATTTTCCTGATGGCCGCCTCCACGCCTTTGATTGTTTTCCTCATCTTCTTTTCCCTGCACATGTCCCCTGCCGAAGCATGGCACAGCCTAATACTGCCGTGGAAACTGGCCCTCGCTCCGGAGGTGCACGATTTTTTCTATTTCAAGAAAATGAAAGGCCTCGCTTTTCTGGGTCACAACCTGTACCAGATTTTTTTATACACCGGCATTCTGGCAGTCATTCTCGCCGGTCTTCTGGCCTGCAACCGGTTTCTCAATAAGAAAAACAAAAACACCTGGAGACCGGCGCTGATTTTGTCGGCATTGCTTGCCGCCGCTGTCCTTGCCGGGTTCCAGCAAATTCCCTGGCGGTACTTTCTAAAACCTCTGCCCCTTCTGATGCTTCTTGTCGGCGTGTTTTTGATCTTTGAGATTCAAAAAAACTTTACACCAAACCGTCGTTTCGTTCGAGATGCGGGATTGTTTGTTCTAACGGTGTTTGCCCTGGCACTCCTCCTCAAGGTGTTTTTTCGAGTTGTCATAATGCACTACGGATTCGCCCTGTCCGTCCCGGCGGTCCTGGTGACCGTAATCGCACTGACTCACATCCTGCCGGGAGCTATTCAAAAGCATTGGGGTCCGCAATATACCTACCGTTTTACTGCATCCGTGTTGCTCATTATTTATATTGGAGCGATGTGCTTCGACTCTTATCTGTTCTTCAACAAAAAGCAACTGGCAATCGGGCGGGGTCCGGATCTCATGTACGACTACCATCCCATGAGCCGGATTGAGGGAGGCAAACCCTTTGTGAAAGGCATGCTCACGAAATTTGCATTGGAATACATCGAAAAGGAAATTCCTCCAGATGCCACAATGACAGTGATGCCGGATGCTGTCATATTCAATTACCTTTCACGCCATCGCGACCCCGCCAAGGGATTTCTGTTGAACCCCGTCACCTGGGTTTTGTTTGAAAAAGACGATCATCTATTGCGCCTGCTAAGGAACGAACCTCCTGATTACATTGTGATGGTGGACCGGAGTTATTTCGAATTCGACCTTCCCCTCTTCGGCCGGGATTACGGCGTATTCATAAACCGCTGGATCCAGGAAAATTACGGCTTGATCAAACAGATCGGTGCAGAACCCTTCACGGTATCGGGATTCGGGATTCAAATTTACAGGCAAAGGAAGAATTCATGAAATCGACTTCCCCTCATCCCCCTCCCAGTACCAAAGGGCCCTCGGAACGCTTTCAAACAGTCATGGCATGGGTCGGACCGGTGGTTGTTTTTATCGGGGGGGGACTCATGCTCTGGCTGAGTTGGCAAAGATGGGCCGACGTACTGATCGATTTTGGAAACCAGCTATATATCCCCTGGCGCATCGCTGAAGGAGAAGTTTTATACCGCGATCTTTTTTATGTTTTCGGGGTTCTGTCTCCCTACCTACATGCCTTGATTTTCAAACTCGCCGGGCCGGGAGCCTTGTATATTTCCCTTTTCAATATCGGGCTGACAATCGCACTCACCGTGGTGCTTTATCGCATGGTGAGTTCAATTTGCAGTGCGTGGACTGCGACCCTGGGCGCCCTCTTGTTTCTCGTAATCCATGCTCTTGGCCATCACCGTTACCTTGCAAATTTCAACTTCATTCAACCATACTCCTACGATCTGACCCATGGAATTCTGTTGGCCTTCATCACGTTGGCTGTTTTTCTTGAATACATCAAGTTCCCTACCACCAAAAGGCTTCTGGCGATCGGTTTTCTTTCCGGACTGACTTTGCTGACCAAAATCGAAGTGATGTTTGCGCTCGGACTGGCGGGGGCAGCAGGTTTGGGAATCGTGTTCCGTTTTCACAGGATGGATGGGCGACGCATTGCAATGAATCTGCTTGCCCTCTCAACAGCTTTTTTCCTCCCTGCTCTTCTGGCCCTCTGTT
Source organism: Nitrospina gracilis 3/211 (assembly GCF_000341545.2). Lineage (NCBI taxonomy): Bacteria > Pseudomonadati > Nitrospinota > Nitrospinia > Nitrospinales > Nitrospinaceae > Nitrospina > Nitrospina gracilis. Next base: position 968,261 of record NZ_HG422173.1, on the reverse strand, counting down.
ATTTCGCTACCCTGATGCCTCTTGCCGATGCCTTTTCCAACCTGCTTCTTCCCATTGAATATTCGTTAAATCCGGAGGTCAAAAACCTTCCTTATTACAAGTTGCTCATGGGAACCAATGCGCTTGGCCGCAATCTGATTTTCATGTTTTTGTATTTAATGGTTTTTATTCTTATGGTGAGCGGAATCGTTTTTATCAATCAGAAACTGGATGAATCAGGCAGGAATGATTGGAGATTCGGTTTGCCAACCGCGGTTTTAATTCCCCTGCTTTCTTGGTATTTTTTCTGGGCCATCCCCTGGAAATGGATATTGAATCCCCTGCCCTTCATCATGATCGGTATTTTTATTGCTATCATCTGGCACGTCAAATCACGATCACTTTCTGACCGGGAACACCAAAAATATATTTTTCTTCTGGTACTTACTTTATTTTCCCTGTTCCTGCTGTCTAAGATCTTTTTTAACACAGTGATATATCATTATGGTTTCGCTCTCACGTTCCCCGCGTCCCTCATGGTGATCATACTCGTCACCGATCTCCTTCCAGACTGGATACGAAGGGATAACGTATCCACATTTTTTTATACCATGACCACAGCGTCTCTTTTTGCGGTTTACCTCTTCGTTATGGTTTACGACTCTTACCTGTATTATTCAAAAAAGGTGATCCCCGTCGGGGAGGGCGTCGATCGTTTTTATGAATACGCCCCAAACAGCCGCCCTCATTTCGGGCGTCCCTACATGGAACCCATCGTAACCCGGTACCTGCTTGAATACATGGAGGAGAATCTAGAGCCCGAGGCCAAAGTCGCGGTGTTTCCCGATTCGGTCATGATCAATTACCTCACGCGGCACAAGGATCCCATTAAAGGGTTTTTAGTCAATCCACTGACCTGGATCCTAATCGGAGGCGATCCGCCGCTACTGGAGCAATTGAAAGCCAATCCTCCGGACTACATCGTTTTAGTTGAGCGGCAATACCCAGAATGGGGAATGGAGCATTTTGGGAAGGATTTTGCCCAAACCGTTTATCAGTGGATTATGGAAAATTACTCTCGTGAAAAAAAAATTGGCGCCATTCCATTTACCAAGAGTGGGTTCGGTGCCTTGGTTTATAAAATGAAAGAGCATTCAAACAGCTCTTCTTCCTGAGTTTCCAATGATCCAAAGACTTCATTTTTGGTATACCGGAGGCCTGCCGATCGGTTCAGCTTTGATTGTCTGGACGATGGTCAGCTGGCAACGCTGGCCGGACCTCCTGGTGGATTTTGGTCAGCAGGCTTATGTTCCCTGGGCGTTGTCGCAAGGCCAAATCCTTTATCGCGATGTCGCTTATTTTCATGGCCCCCTGTCTTCTTATATCCACACTCTTGTTTTTCTTATATTCGGGCCTGGAATCCTGCAACTGGCCCTTTTCAATTTGGCTTTGGTATCGCTTGTCTCTTTTCTTATTTTTCGGCTCTGCCATTATTTCAGCAATCGCCTGAACGCAACCCTCATTTGCCTGTCATTTATTACCGTTTTTGTCTTCGCACATCATATGGGATTTGGTAGTTTCAACTTCATCGCCCCATACACATACGATCTCACGCATGGGATCCTGCTCGGGATTTTTACTCTGTTTCTTTTTTACCGCTATCTGAAATCGCCGCGCTTGCAAACCCTTTGCGCCCTCGGAGTGTTGCTTGGCCTGGTTTTTCTCACCAAGGTCGAGGTTTTTCTCGCCGTTTCTCTCAGTCTGGGGGGAGGTCTTTTTATTTTCTGGTCGCAACGCCGCTTGCACTCAAAAACCATTTTGCTCAACGCTGCGGTTTTTGCAGGGTGTTCACTTTTACCCATTTTGGCCTTTGCCCTTTATTTTTCTTTCTTCATGCCGGTGACCCGTGCTTTTTCCCATATATTGGGTCAGTACCTTAATGCCGCAGATCCCGTCATTCGCACCATGCCCTATTATCAATTCACCCTGGGCTGGATGCACCTCGAAGACAACCTGAAACGAATGGGTTTGCACGCATTGATTTTTCTGTGCCTCGGTGGGCTGGTAAGTTATCTCAATTATATTTTTTTCCGCAACCGAACCAATAACAGATTGACCGGGCTGCTATTGGGATTATTAACTCTGGTGGCTCTCTGGGCTCTTACGGACACCATTCCCTGGCTGGAAATCACCCGCGCCTTTCCAATCATTTTATTTATTACAGGTTTTTATCTGGCCATTCGAATCGGGCGGGGACAGCGGCTAATTCAGATTACCCGGCGTAGAATTATTTTCCTCACTCTTATTGTTTTTTCCCTGACTCTCACATTCAAGGCGTTTTACAACCTGCGTCTTTCCGACTTGGGGTTTGCTCTGGCGATGCCCGCCACTCTGGTCATGCTGTTTTTTGCATTGCATTCTCTACCCCGCATTGCGGAACGGATCTCCGGTAATGCCGTTATCATTCGATCCGTTTCCATTAGCGCTGTTTTGTATTTCATTGCTGTCATCGGCATGAACAGTTTTTTTGCCTACCAGAACAAAACTTACCCCGTTGGCGAAGGAGTGGACCGGATTTTCGATTTTCAGCCTCTTGTGCAGTACCCGGACGGACGGATATTTTCCCGTGGTCTCATTGTTAACGAAACACTGGAACTACTGAAAAAAGAAATGGGAGAAAAAACTGACCTGCTCACCCTTCCTGACGCCATGATTTTCAATTACCTTTTACGCAAGTCCTTTCCAACCAGGGACACGTTGTTCAGCCCTCTCACCATGCGCACCCAGGATGAAAATGGAGTATCGACCCGGTTGCAGGCCGCCCCACCCTCCCATATCCTCATGGTGCATGCGGATTACCAATGGTTCGGTCAACGTCATTTCGGAACCGATTATGCCCGCTCTGTAATGGAATGGATACAACGCGATTACGTCCTGGTTCGCCAGATCGGGGCAACGCCATTTGAGGGCAGGGAATTTGGCGTTCAAATTTTCAAACGTTCACTTCCAGGAAAGTCCTGAGTTTATGACCTTCAATCAATCCAAGCCTTCCACCAGACTCATCCAGGTTCAGTGGAACGCCCTGGGTCCTCTGCTCATCACACTTTCATACGCTTTCATGACGTGGATCAGTTGGCGCCGCTGGCCCGATATAATCATGGACTTTGGCCAGCAGTTGTATGTCCCCTGGATGCTTTCCGAAGGGCAGGTTCTCTATCGTGACGTTGTGTATTTTCACGGCCCCCTTGCATCGTATATCAACGCCGCCTTATTTTATTTCCTTGGGCCGGGCATGATCCACCTCGCCCTCGCCAACCTGTTTTTGGTTTACGGGTTTTCGTTGTTTCTTTTCTACTGGATGAAGCAGATCAGCGATACCATCTGCGCCACCCTGGCGGGTGTCACTTTTGTTCTGGCCTTCGCTTTTGCCTACTATTGGGGAATGGGGCTGCTGAACTTTGTCTGCCCTTATGTTTATGACCTGACCTACGGATTCATGCTGGGGTGCGTCGCCCTTTACCAGTGCGGACGCTATTTGGAATTTCGCGAACCTGCCCGTCTTCTGGGGGTTGGTCTTTTGTTGGGACTCGTGTTTTTGACCAAAGCGGAAATGTTTGCCGCCGTCATTTCCGCTGTGGGAATAACCCTTCTCGTGGATTTGCGCGGGAGGGATGAACCGGTGCGAAAAACCCTTCTGAGGGTTCTTTTGTTTGTTGGTCCCATCTTTGTGTTTCCTCTTTTTTTCTTCTTTTATTTCGCTTTCAAAATGCCGATGGAGGAAGCTGCCCATCATCTTTTCAGCCAATGGATTCATGGGCTCAACTTGAATATTCATTCCCTGTTTTATTACAGATTTGTTTCTGGCACGATGTTTCTGGAGGCCAACCTTCTTAAAATCTCCGTCCATCTTCTGGTATACGCACTCCTGCTGGCAATCCTGATCGGTTTAAATTTATGGCTTGAGAAACATGGCAAGAACTCACCCCGTGCGGGGCTGTACTTTGGGCTGGCAGTTGCCACGGGACTCATTCTTTTATATCCGCAGATTCCCTGGCGGCATCTTCCACGATCCTTTCCTGCCATTCTGGTGATTTTTTGTCTGGGGGTGGGCATTTTCCTTGTCAAAAATCTTCCATCACTTCGGAAAAGAGTTCAGCTCCTTTCCTTTTTCATGCTGGGCGTATTTGCCCTGGTCCTCACCTTGAAAGTATTTTTCAACTTAAATACATCCCATCTGGGGTTTGTCCTCGCCCTTCCTGCCACGCTGGTCATGGTTACCGGGCTTCTCCACTTCCTTCCGAAATTTATTGAATCCGGGAACAAAACCGCCTGGCTTTTTCGTTGCGGAACTTATGGGCTGGTTGCAGTGACGGTACTCATCTGGACCAGCATCTCGTACAACCAATACCAGATTAAAACTTACCCCGTGGGTAGCGGTGCGGACATGATCTATGATTTCCCACCCAACGCGGTTCGTTTCGACGGAACCCCGCTGGACCGGGCGGAGATTTTAAGCCATGCATTGAGTTTCCTGGAAAAAGAGGTGAAGTCCAACGAGACCATTTTATCTCTACCCGATTCCATGATGATCAACTACCTGCTCCGCCGCCGGTTCCCAACACGCGACACTATTTTCAATCCCCTGGTGTGGATCATTCGTGGCGATCCTGCAATGATCCAATTAATGGAGGATCACCCCCCCGACTATGTGGTATACGTCAACATCGACTTCACCATTTTTGGAAGCCCCGTTTTTGGAAAAGACTATGCCAGTGGACTAAAGAATTGGATTGAAGCCCGGTACACTCCCATGCGGCAGTTTGGGGGCACACCGTTTCAAAGCAAAAGATTTGGAGTTCAAGTTCTCAAACTCAAAGATTCGGAAGGAATTTCTAATATTCAGAAGGGGCCCCGACTTCAGTGACATGGGAGTTTTTTTCGTTCGGGTTATTGTGGAACGCGTGATATAGGAGGTCGTGGCTCGCTCGGGAAAGCTCCTGTCTTGTTTTTGCAGGGGGGATTGGAGGGAACACCCGGACTTTTGCACGCAACCCCTTGGACTTCAAAACCCGGATCATGTGCTCACCCAGGGTCCCCGTCCAACTGGCCACGTAGGGCTCCCCTCCTCCCTCGTAACGGATCAACACCGGAACCACCGGCCTTTTTTCCTGCACCGCGGCCTCGAATGCGGACGGTTTGAACGGATACACATCATCTCCCTTGGTGACACTGCCCTCCGGAAACCAGGCGACATTGAAACCGTCGCGCATGCGCTTCCGGATGCTGTCGATCATGCCCGTCACCTGGTGGCGGCGGCTTCGATCCACAAAAATGGTTTTTCCCAACTGCGCCATTTGCCCCACCACTGGCCAGCCATTCACCTCCGCTTTGGAAACAAAAAACAATTTGAAGTTGGCCGCCATCAAAAAAATATCCACTGCCCCCACATGATTGGCGACGATCATCGATCCCGCGGGAATATTGAGATCCCCCTCCACGGTATAACTCAGTCCGATAGCAGCACATGCTCGGCGGCCCCAGAAACGGGCAAACCATCCCACCCACTTGCAATGGGATTTCTGGTTATTACGAAACAACAGCCACAACACTATGGATGTCAAGAAAGAGAGGATGACCACTGAAGTTATCAGAACAAGGCGATATCCCATACGCAGGAAAGGCATAAAATTCCTTTAAAACAGGTTTTTGGAGCGACGTATGCATCTAAACATTTCCATGAACACCAGACGGATAAAACAATCCCTGTACGAAAGCAGCATCCTAGGAAAACGAATCGGGCGGTGGGGTCGCCTCCCCAATCCGTCAAGCAGACATTCGCCTATGCGATTCCACACCTCCGCCGAACGGACCAACCCAAAATGTACGTGGTCCCATCCCAGGTAGTCGTCCAAAGGGGGAATCAAATGAAAGTGAGAGCTTTTATATTCTTTTAAAAAAGCATTGACCCGCCGCACCCTTTTAATGGCTTCTTCCCGGGAGATGCGGGACTTGGGGTATAAAAATGTTCGGATGGGATAGTATACCATTGCAGGCACATTGCCTTCAAAATATACCGGCAGAGTGGTTGCGTAAATTTCCGCATTCAGATCCTCCAGCCGCCCAAACAGGTTTTTCATGGTCGCAATCAAGGAGTCCCCATCCATTCCGTATAACAAATCATTCCCAATATCTGTAATTAAGGCAACAATTCGATTTCCATCCCGGGCCTGTTTCCGAACGCGTTCGAACAACGGGCTTTCAGCAATGGGCGGGTACGAAATGTTGAACATGCCTCCCCAACAACCATAGCCGCGACCCGGCCCACAAGCCGTATATATTTTCACCGCTTCCGGCTTCAAATTCCGGGTCAGATAATTTGCAAGCGCGCTGTAGCCCCGGGCCAGATTGCTGGCTCCGAGCAATACGCAAATATGAAATTCATTTTCGCCAATGAGAGAAGTTGAAGGAGAGGGAATTCCGGAGTCGCCATTCATAATCAAGGGAGCTGAACGCGCATGTTCTTTGGATCCATACGAAATTCCTGAGGAAGGTCCACCCGCGTGGCCCGCTTGTCCAGCGACTGATAAAGTTCTTCATAAAATTGGGAAAGCTTATTAAAATTGTTCCTGGCGCGGAAATCATTCTTGTTTCTTTCCGCCATCATTCGATAGCCCAGCATTTTGCTGATATAGGCCTCATACCTGCGTTGCCACCATATTGACGGCTTGCCTCCCCAGGTGGCTTCCCCCTTTTTTCCCAGCGGGTCGAGAATCAATGCATCGTCCGTACTGTCCACCCGGACCTGGAAATCACCAAGAAAGCTCATACCCAGAAGGCCGTCAAACCCTTCCCCCAAAAACGGGTTCACATTGGCTTCCACATTTTCCACCTTGGCACTTCCAACTTTAAGAGACCGGAGAAGGAGCAAAGGAGAATCCACCATGCCGCCACCTGTCTGGACCTGCAGCTTGGGTAAGGCCCCAAGGTTTCGATGCACCTTGCGTCCCAATTCCTCTGAAAGAGTCACGCTGGACGCGCCCGTATCCACAACAAATCTACCCGGTATCCGGCCGTTGATCATCACCTCAACAATATAATTGCCGTTTCCGATGGGAGTCAGTGGAACTACGTGGTTTTTTGGGACTGGCTCCGGAACTTTCAGTTTCACAGGGTTGGTGGTTTCCGGAGGGGTTTCGTAAGTTTGGATTTTCTGTTCTTCCCGGTATTTCAGGGGAATTTTTGAAGGATTGTCGGTGAAGTGCAATTTGCCTTTATCGTCGCGCCATTTATAAATCTTGGCAACCGCTTCAGGTGCAGAAAGGCTCATGGCCAGCCATACGGCTAAAGCCAGGACAGTCGCCAGCACGACGCTTGTTCTTGGCTTAATCGAAAGGAATTGGTTTGACATACACTTCCCGGGGTTTGATGCCGTCGGAGGGCCCCACCACACCTTCGCGTTCCATGATTTCGATCATACGCGCCGCACGGTTGTAGCCCACCCGAAGGCGCCGCTGGAGCATGGAGATCGACGCCTGTTTTTCTTTGGCGACGATCGCCACCGCGTCGTCATACAGCTCATCAAATTCCTCTTCCTCTTCGGCGCGCTGTTTCTCCGCTTCCACTACTTCCTCGAACACGTCTTCGCGCAACTCCGCTTCCTTCGGCTGGTCCTTGATGAATTTCAGGATGCGGTTGATCTCTTCATCGCTCACCATGCAACCGTGGATGCGCTTGAGGCGCGACGTCCCCGGAGGCAGAAACAGCATGTCTCCCTTGCCCAGAAGTTTTTCCGCGCCGACGCTGTCCAGAATGGTGCGCGAGTCGACACGCGACGTCACCTGGAACGAAATGCGCGCCGGGAAATTAGCCTTGATGATGCCTGTCAGCACGTCCACCGAAGGCCGTTGCGTCGCCACAATCAAATGAATGCCCGCGGCGCGCGCCATCTGGGCCAGGCGCGTCAGCGAATCCTCCACACCCTTCGACGCCACCATCATGAGGTCCGCCAACTCGTCAATGATGATCACGACATAAGGCAGTTTCTGGAGCACCTCCGGTTCGGCCTCCTTTCCGGTTTCCGCATTTTCATCCAAATTTTCTTCGACAAACGTTTCTTCCACCGGGGCCGCTTTCTTTTTCGCTTTTTTATTTTTTCTTTCTTCTTCCTCGCGCTGACGTTCCAGTTTGGCAACAAGTTCGTTGTAACCTGTGATATTGCGCACACCTTTTTCCGCCATCATCTTGTAGCGCCGCTCCATCTCCGCCACCGCCCACTGCAGGGCCGCCGCGGCCTTTTTCGGATTGGTCACCACCGGCGCTATGAGATGCGGGATGCCGTCATACATCGAAAGCTCCAGCATCTTCGGATCGATCATGATCATTTTCACTTCCTCCGGGTTGGCATTGAGAAGGAGGCTGATGATCATGGAGTTGATGCCGACAGACTTGCCGGACCCGGTCGAACCTGCAATCAACAAATGCGGCACCTGTGCCAGGTCCTGCACCATGGGCACACCAATGTTGTCCTTGCCTACTGCCAGGGTCAGTTTCGACGGCGAGCTCTGGAACGCGTCCGACTGAATGATCTCTTTAATAGGAACCGTGTCGCGTTTCGGATTCGGCAGTTCAATCCCCACCACCGATTTCCCGGGCACCGGTGCAAGAATGCGAACACTGGGCGCGCGCATGGCGAGCGCAAGGTCGTCGGTCAAGGAAAGGATGCGGCTCACCTTCACCCCCGGCGCGGGTTCGTATTCATAAAGCGTGATCACCGGGCCAGGCAGAACCTGCACCACCTTGCCCGCGATGCCGAAATCCGAAAGCTTGCGCTCGAGGATGGTCGAATTCAGCATGATCTCCTCGCGCAGTTTTTCCACGTTTTTGATGTGGACGGGCTCGTCCAGAAGATCCACCGGCGGCACACGGTAATCGCCTGTCTCATGAACGAAGGGAAAATCCTCCTGCGTCGCGAACGCGGGTTTTTCTTCCGGCTCCTCTTCCTTTTTCTTTTTGGAACGGATTGCCGATGGCTCCGGCTGCTTGGTAACCGGGGTCATGATTTCGTTCGGCACGAAAGCCTCGCTGGATACGATGACCGGTTCGCTCAGCTTCGGCCGGTTGTCGCGCATGGTTTTGCGGATCATTTTCAGGAACCGCCATAACCCTTTCGTACCTTCCTGCACCAGCGCAATCAATGCCGCACCGAGCGCCAGCAGTTGCGTGCATCCTTTCACTGCCATGCGCACTGCAAAGCGGAACAGGTTGCCGGTTCCACGAATCATCGTGTCCATCGGCACGCCCACCATCCCCATGATGGCGATGAACATCATCGTCACCAGCACCAGTCGCGCGCCCCACGCATTCAGCCACAAGACCAGGTAGGAAGAAATGTATCCGCCCGCTATACCGCCTGAAACGGTGGCATGACCGAAATAAGGATCAGGATCGAAACTCATGGTGAGCAGGCCGCACAACACCACCCAGAACAGGAAGCCGAAGCTCAGCATGGCGGGCCAGCGGGAAAACTCCTTGCCCCGGATGAGTCCCCAGCTAACGATGAACGTGATCAACGGAAACACGAAGGCCCCGGTGCCGAAGGTTTGTACCAGCAGGTCTGCCAGGTACGCACCGACAATGCCGCCATTGTTCTGCACCTCCACCGCCTGTATCACCTGGCTGTGAAGAGACGGATCCTTCGGTGTGTAAGTGAGCAGCGAATAAAGTGCAAATACGGTGAAGCCGATCAGCATCACGCCAAACACATCGCGCAACGGATGCAGGCGCGTGGGCGCGGCGGTATCCTTCGACAGGATTTTCGATTCGGGTTTGTTGTTTTGCGTTCCACTCATGATGGGTTGGCTCGTTTCCGGGTTCGTGTTTGGCTCAACAGGCGCTGGGTCGTGTCCTGCAACAACGTCTCCACCGACAGCCGGGTCTCGTCCGGTTCGGGGTAATCCAGGTTGTAATGCAGACCCCGGCTTTCCTTGCGTTTCAGCGCACCTTCAATGATCAGGCGCGCGGTGATGGCGATGTTGCGCAACTCCAGCGTGTCCCTGGTGATATTGAAACTCCAGTAATATTCCTGTATCTCCTCCAGCAACATGGAGATGCGACGGTGCGCCCGGTGCAGGCGCTTGTCGGTGCGCACGATGCCGACGTAGTTCCACATGAGGCGGCGGATTTCATCCCAGTTGTGCGACACCACAACCGACTCGTCGCTTTCAACGGCGTCGCCCGGGTCCCACTCCGGAATCTCTTCCTGCAACACGATCCTCTCCTGCGACTCAGGGAGCAACTCCCGCGCCTTGAAAACCGCACGGTGCGACAGCACCAGGCCTTCCAGCAACGAATTGCTCGCCAGGCGGTTGGCACCGTGCAGGCCGGAATACCCGACCTCCCCCGAGACGAACAGGCGGCGGATGTTGGTCTGCCCGTTGAGGTCGGTCACCACTCCGCCGCACATGTAATGCGCCGCCGGCACCACGGGCAGGGGTTCGCGCGTCATGTCGAAGCCGAACGACATGCAGGTCTTGTAAATATTCGGAAAACGTTCGCGCGTCAGGTAACCCTCGAGATGCGTCACATCGAGGTACACACAGTCGTCGCCGCTCTTTTTCATTTCGTAGTCGATGGCGCGCGCCACCACATCGCGTGGCGCCAGGCATCCGAGCGGGTGGTACTTTTCCATGAAAGTTTCACCGTTCTTGAGGCGCAGGATGCCGCCTTCCCCACGCACTGCTTCGGAAATCAAAAACGATTTCGCCTGCGGGTGAAACAGGCACGTCGGATGAAACTGGAAGAATTCCATATTGGCGACCTTTGCCCCCGCGCGGTAGGCCACCGCCACACCGTCGCCGGTCGCCGTATCCGGGTTGGAAGTGTAGAGATACACCTTGCCCGCCCCGCCGGTGGCAAGCAGAACTCCCTTGCCGAGAAACGTGTTCACTTCGCCTGTGTTTTCGTTGAGTGCGTAGAGACCCAGCGCTTCGTCCTCCGCGCTGCCGGGGATGACGGACGCATCGAGGTTGGCGCGGGTGATCAGGTCCACCGCCATGTGGTAGGTATAGACATCGATGTTTTTCCGGCCCTTTATGGCGTCGATCAGCGTACGCTCGATTTCCCAGCCGGTCATGTCGTCGGCGTGCAGGATACGGTGCTTGGAGTGGCCGCCTTCACGGGTGAGATGATAGGCATCTTCCGGCGTGCGGGTGAAACGCGCACCCAGGTTCACCAGTTCGCGCACCAAAGTGGGACCTTCCTGCACGATGCAGCGCACCACGTCCTTGCGGCACAGGCCGCGCCCCGCTTCCAGCGTGTCGGCGACGTGCAGGTCGATCGAATCGTCCGCCGCCATGACGGACGCAATGCCGCCCTGCGCGTACTTGGTCGCCGATTCGTCCAGCGCATCCTTGGTGATGAGCGCCACCGAACCGAATTCGGAAATTTTGAGGGCGAAAGTGAGCCCGGCAAGGCCACTGCCCACGACTATGAAATCGCGCGTGATTCTCATGAAGAAATTGTACCGCCAAAACCCAAAAAAATCAATAAGATGTTGATTTTACAGTGACTTTTGGACTTGCTGCTGGGTTGAAACCGACCGGTTCCGGCGGCGCAGCCAGAGTGCCCCCAGGAAGAGAAATACTGTGGAGGCGGCGCTGATGACGAGTCCCTCGCGCCACCCGGCGGGCGTGAACGTGAATTCGACCCTGTGCGGTCCCGGGCCCAGCGGCACGGCGCGATAAAACCGGTTCGCCCGAATCACGATTCCCGGTTCGCCGTCGACGGTCACCCGCCAGCCGGGCATCCACGAATCAAGCAGGACCAGGTAACCGTTGCCCGTCTGCTGGGTGCGAACGGTTACGCGGTTGGGCGCATACTTCAGCGATTTCACCCAGCCGGTGGAGGCGGGAACGTTTTTCAGCGGAGGCGCCTGGGTCAACAGCACCTCACGCAACGGATCGAATCCCTGGCCGTAATAAAGACCCAGCAGGCGTTCATCCGACACCTGCCGCGCACGAGGCACCCAGAAGGCCCGCGGCAGGGAGTCATCGAACACGTGCAGGCGGTCCGGCAGGATCAGCGGAATACCATTCACATACGCCGTGGGCCGATCGACGTCGATCCAGTACTTCACGTTGCTGCGCTTGAGAATGCGGAACCGTGTTTCCGGCTGGGCGTGCAGGAGGGCCCGATACCACAGGAAGTGATCCTTCAATCCCATGGCGAGGCCCGGCATGCCGTCGGCGTACTGCATTCCGTACACGGTGCCGAGAAACGGGTACATGTATTCTTTCATGGCAATGAGCGCGGCGAGGCGGGTGGGGCCGTTGGGCAGGCGAAATCGGTCGGGGTTCTCCACCACCCGCCCCGAATACAGGCGGTACGGTTCCGGATCCGACTGGATGGTGGAAGCCATCACCGGTTGGTTCAAATAGTATTCCTTGTCGATCAGCGGGAAGAGGCCGAAATTTCGCACTACCAGATCGAGGAACAGCGAACCAAGAAAAACCGCCCTGAACAACCCGATTCCGATCTTGCGAAAGTAGAACAGCGTATGCGTGATTCCGAAGGCGAACAGGATGAGCAGGGATGGCACTGCATCCCGCACCTCCGGCGCCAGCGCCGTATTGACCACGGCCGCGGCGGCGATCAGCACGGCGCCCGGAACGAATTTTTCGCCCAGACTGCGTTTGGTTGTGGCCGCCACCAGTCGGTCCCAGACCAGCCCCAACAGAAACACCGAAGCCATGGCGGAAACATAAAAATACTTTTCCGGGTAGCGGAACCGGTCCAGGCCCGGCACCCATTCGTACACCCATGCGTACAACGGGTTGTATTTGCCGAAAGCGAGAAACAGTCCCACCGCAAACATCACCAGCCAGAACACGATGCGCCGGTCCCGCCAGAAACGCAGGCCCACCACGATGAACAGAGGTGCGAAGACACCCAGGTACACGCTTTCCAGAAACCCACTCTGCTCCACCGGAATCACGTTTCCCGTCATGCTTGCCTGCGCTGCGTGCGGCAGGAAAAACGTCTCGAAGGTGGCCGGACTCAGTGACCATTCGGTGTGAAAGGTGTAATCGATGCCGTCGGTGCGGTGACTGTGCTGCATCAACTGGTACGTTGGCAGAAGTTGGACGGCAATGATGCCAAGCCCTAAAATCACCGCCAGCAACAGCATGCCCATGTGCCTTATAGCCGTCAGGCGCCCCCCGGGACCGGGATGTTCCCGTTCTGCGGGCACAAATAACGTCCACAATCCCAAAAGACCACAGGTGAAGATGTTGATCTCCGGGCAGGCGGCAAGCGTCTGGCAGGCAACCAGAAACGCGGTGAACACAAACCAGCGCGCCCGGCACGTGGCACGAAATTTTTCGAATGCCCAGAACAGAATGGGCAACCAAACCGCCCCGAGAAACAGGTTGCTCAGATAGGTCGAAGAAAAAATAAAACCGCTGAGCGCCGCAGTCCACGCCGATGCCACTGCACCTGTCCGCGAGACCCCCCACCGGCGCAGCAGCAGGTACGTCCCGACGGCCAGTATGACGAAATGGAAAATGTAGTACAGATTGAGTGCGATGGGAAAATCTTCAATGAAGAAAAAAAGGCTGGGTGGATAAAACACTCCCGGATGCAATTCCGCAAAGTAGGGTGTGCCCATGTGTACGTTTGGATTCCAGAACGGCAGCGTTCCCTGTTGGTAAGCCTGATGCAAGTGATGCTTGACGGGATAGGTCACCAGGGTGAAGTCGCGGTCAAACGGCACCTTTTCCTGAAACAACATGGGCCAGAAAAAAAACAGCAGCCCGCCCCCGAGCAACAACAACCCGAGACCGCTTTGTATCCGGGACAGCAATGATGAGTTTGGAGTCGTCATCGAACCTTTTAGGCTCAGGAAGTTTTAAGGGAATCCCACCGGTTGACCGGGAGACGTGCAAATACCCGAACCAGCAAAACCGCAAGGAAGATCACAACCATGAGAAAAGTGACGGCCTGCCCTTCAACCAACCCCTCGGGCACATACTTGAATTGCAGGAGATGCATGCCCGATTCCAATGGCACCGCCCGAAAGAAATGGTTGGCGCGGAGAAGGGGTGCGGGTTTGCCATCCACATGCACCGTCCAACCGGGAAAGTAGGAATCCAGTAAAACCAGAAATCCGTTGCCCTCCTGCCGTGTGCGCAAGGTGACGTGGTTGGGTGAATACTCGATCGACTGCACCGTGCCGTCGAATCGTTCCGATGGTTGAAAATCCACCGGTCGGTCGAGCAGAACTTCCTTTCGTGGATCGAAGTCTTTCGCGAAAAACGTGTTGATGAGTTTGATTTCCGGTCCCTGCCGCATGGCAGGCACGAGAAAGGCGCGCGGCAGGGCGTTTTGAAATTCACGGATGGAATCCGAACCAAAACGGTGTGACCGGCTTTCAGGTCCGAACAGGTCCCCCCCGGCGACCCAGTAGCGCACGTTGCTCCTCTCCAGCATGCGTTGCTTCTTTTCAATGGAAGACTTACGGAACATCTGCGTCCACAACCACACGTTTTCCAATTCGATGGCCATCAACCCATCGGCGTAATGGAGTCCGAACACGGTGCCGAGATTGGGACTGGCGGTTTCCTTTTCCAGAATATGGCTCAACACCAGATTGGGTGCCTGAGGGAACAGGTTTTTGGAACGAAACCGTTCGCGGTCCAGGGCCCCGGTGTACACCCGGTAAAGGGGAGGCGACTCCGGCAGATCTGCCATCACTTCCGGCGGTTGAGTGACGAGCTTTTTGTCGATAAAAGGCACCAGCCGGTTATGGGCTGTCCATAAGTCGATGAACACCACGAGCACCAGCAAAGCCCGGCCCCAGCGAGGCTCCATGCGCCCCGTAAACACCATCACCGCAAGTGCCACCACCGCCGCAAACACGCCTGCGGAAAGAACGATGCGATCTTCGTGGACGTACACCGCTATCGAAGCGAGAATCGTGCCGAAAATCAGACAAGCGAGGATGAAGGGAGACAAACGATGGCGCGCCCGGGCCTGGAACAGGTGATCGATGAAATACCCGGTCAGGAACGTCATCGCGAACGCGGAAAAAAGAAAAATTTCTCCGGGTAGCGGAACATCTGCAGAAGCGGATTGAAAGGCAAGAATTGCGTGTAAACCGGATTGTTTCCGCCCAGAGCAAAGAAAAGCCCTGCGAAAAACACGACCGTCCAGAAAACCACTTCCCGTCGGCGAATCAGGACCGCCGCCGACACCAGCGCCAGAGCCGGAATGACGCCCATGTACACCGAGGGGAAATATGGCACTGCGTCCAGCGACGATGCCGTCATGAACCTGTCGAAATTCCGCGCAGCGAACAGGTGACGCAGGGTTTCCGGTTCCAGCGACCACTTCGTGTTGAACGCCGAGTCCAAATCCCACGTGCGAACCGATCGCTGAATGACCCGGTACGTGGGAATAAGTTGAAACGCTGTGAGCGCAATCGCCGTCAATGACAACCCCGCCACCGCGAGCGTGGGACGTTTCCAGTGCGTGCCACGCCCGGGGGTGATGAAGACGGAGGCAAAATACACCGTCAGTGTGGACATCACACAACTTTCCGGACTGCCTCCCAGGATCTGCAGGACCACAAAAATCACCGCCGCTGTCAGCCATCCCCAGTGCGGCCGCACCATGTACTTCTGCACCGCCAGCAGAACCAGGGGCGTCCATACCGTGGACACCAGTTGGTTGCCCAGGGAAACGATGGAAAGGAAGTAACCACCCAGTCCCGCCACCAGGGCCGAAGCCGTGGCGGCCCCCGCAGACATCCCCCAGAAGCGCATCAACGCGTACACGGAAAACACCAGAACAGCGTGGTGCACCACAACGAACAGGTTGAACCCGTAAGGGAAGTCACCCGCGAACAACAGGATATTCAGCGGGTATGCGGCGTTGGGGTGCAACAGAGGAAGGAACGGCACCCCGTTGAAGATGGTGGGATTCCAGTAGGGCATGGCGCCCTGCAGATAGGTGTGCCATTGAAACCATTTTTCAGGCAACCCGAATTTCATCACATCGCGAAAAAAAAACGTATGGCCCAGGGACAGCACCGGCAGGAAATACCAGGCCATCACTCCCGCAAGAAGCAGGAGGGGCAGGGCGTGTATCCGGAACCCTTCGTTATTTTTTTCGTCCATGCAATGAGTCCTCTTCAATCCCTCTGGCGCAGTTGTTCACTGCACTGTTTGAACAACTCCTGTTTATGAGGAGCGATGCGTTGTTCAATACGCTGGTCCAGTCGTGAGAACGCACGCCACATGGGTTCCGTTCGACCTTCTGCACGCAACCGAAAGACAGAATTCAAAAGAGCGCGTTCTTCCCCGGTCAACCGTTCGCTCAAGGTTCGCTTGTGTTGCCTTGCCGCCTGCAGCCGGTCCTGTTCGATGTCGAGTGCGATAAGGCGCAGGCTCGGGATGGTGTAATGCGGGCAGGATCGGGCGAGGCGCTTCAATACGCCGCGGGCGCGGTCGAGCCGGTTCACGGTGACGTAAGCTTTCGCCACGTCCATCCACAACCCGGGATCCGGTTTCGCAGACAGGCCCACCTGTTCGTATTCCAGAACCGCCTTTCCCCACTGTCCCTCGAAACCATAGGCCCGCGCCATGAGAACATGTTGGCGGTCTGCGTCCATATCCGTTTTTTCGTGACATCCGACCACAGAATGACGCTGTTCTGCCACACCGGGACGCGTCCCACGGTCAACGCACCGTACAGCACCACGACCATTATAATGCCTGCCAGGCGCAACCGCACCACAGGGATGCGAAGCAGAATGGACGCCGCAATCAAACAGAAGCCGATGGACGGCAGGTACAGGTAGCGGTCGGCGAGGTAAATGGTGCGCGGCATGATGTTGGTGTAGGGCAGGAGTCCGGCAAAAAACACCACCGCCCCCCACACTTCCGGTCCATACCGGCGAGCCCGGTCAGCGTCCACCACGCACCGTTTGATTTCCACCAACATCCAACCGACCAGGAACAGCAACCCGGGAATGAACAATACCAGAGTTAATGGATCGAAACGGTCTTTCACCTCGATCAGGTACAGAGCGCACAGGTTCACCGGGAAAAGAATGATTTTAATGAAATAGGCATACAGGTCGAAGAACAGGCCGATGTGCTGGAGGGGTGTGAAGTGGATGGTTTCCTTGACGGCGATGCCGACGGTCATTGAATACGTGGCCGCAACGAAAACCAGAACCGCGCCCCATGCCAGGGACTGGAACCCAACCATTCGACGCCAGGAAAACGGACGCGGCCCCAAAAGCAGCTCCGCAAACAGGATCATCCCGGGTACCACCGCCACCGTTGGCTTGGTCATCATGCCCAGCATCAAAAGGGCAATCGATCCCGCAGCGCAAACCGCATACTTCCGGACGCCCTTCCCTGCTCCGACCCAGTAAACCAGCATGGACAGCAGCGCCAGGAAAAGGGACAGCGTGTCCTTGCGGCTGGTGGCCCACGCCACCGACTCCACGTGCACCGGATGGACCGCGAACAATATTCCTGTCACCCAGGCGAGGTTGGGGCGTTTCGTCATGGTCCTCACCAGATGAAATACCAGAAGCGAATTGAGGGTGTGCAGAAGCAGATTGCCGAAGTGAAACCCGGCTGGGTTCATGCCCCACAACTTGTAATCGAGGACGTAGGAAAGAACATAAACCGGATCGTAATATCCCGCTGTCGCCTGGCTGAAGGCCTGCGGGATGAAGCTCCAGTCCCAGGGCGTATTGATGAAGGGATTTTTCAGGATGCGCTCGTCGATGTCGTCATAATTGACGAACCCGTTGCGAAGCGAATGGATGTAAACCAGGAAACTGAGCAACGCCACTGTAAAAGGAGCGCGGTCTCTGGATTGTCTGGAGGCGTCGTTCGGAGTGGTGGGCACCAGTCGATTCTCGTTTAGAAGGAACAGGCAGCGAAACCGGTAAGGGTAAACGAAGTCATACTTCCCCTGCTATTGGACTCCCTTACCGAACCCATGTCAATCCTGCCTGCAGGCCGGCAATCAGATGCGGCCCTGCAGACAAGGTCTGGGCAAAAAAAACTCCCACCCCGGATTCCGGGGTGGGAGCGTGATGGTGAGTTTGGTTCAACACAAACCCGTGTGTCTTACGACACCCATGGATTAGTTGATGTTGCCGTTCGCATCCATGGTGTAGCTGGTCGTGCTGTCCAGGTGCTGAGCCGTAGCGGCAAAGCCGGTTTCATTACCGGAACCCTGGATGCTGACACGGGTGGACTGAACATAACCGTATTCCGCAGCGGTAACCGTGGCTACGTTACACGCCTGGGAAGAACCCTGCTCGGCCCAGTAAGCTTTACAACCCAGGTACAGGTTGTGCAGGTTGGACTTGGAGTCCGAGTTGTAGGCACGAGCTTTATACTGGTTGAACTGAGGAATCGCGATCGCCGCCAGGATACCGATGATGGCGATTACGATCAGCAGCTCGATCAAGGTAAAACCTTTTTCGTTTCGACTAATCATTACTACTCCTCCTGATGAGAGTTAACAGTTTCTGGAACAAAACCTGACTTCTGGGATACTCGTCGTATTCGTTTGCCCACGTAGATTGCAAGCTATATGCCGAAAACACCCAAATTCTTCCATAATTTTAATAATTCATTTAATAACAACAATTTAAAAAATAAAGGGGGAGTTTGTCCAACAAAAATTTCACCGCTTTCCCTCCTGAAAAAGACAATTATTGTCACTCCCGGAGACAAAAATTGTGAAAACCCTTTTGATTTTAGAGGTTGCGGTCCCCTTCCATTAGAATGCCGTGCCATTCCTTTACCAAACCTCCACCCGGAAGGGCAGACCGGACCAGTTGACCCCCAATCAGGCGTTCAGAGAATTGGCCAGAAGAACCGGGCATTTATCCCTTTTCGACCCCTGCGTTTTTTTCTTAAATAAAAGAAATCAAACCGATAAGATGGCGGTATTAACAGGGGCTGCAGGCAGCGGCACATTCCTCTGGCCGGCATCCATTTTCCCGACTCGATTTCATGAACACACCATCCCACGAACAAATCGGAATATTGGGCGGCAGTTTCGACCCCGTGCACAACGGCCACCTGGGCCTGGCACGGGAGGCACGGGCCACTTTTTCCCTGGACCGGGTGCTGTTCATTCCCGCAGCCATTCCCCCGCATAAACGAGACCGGGATATCACTCCGACGCACCACCGTCTGGAGATGCTCCGCCGCGCACTGGAGAATGAAAACGGATTCGAAATTTCGGAAATTGAAATCGAAAGGGGGGGAGTGTCTTACACGCGGGACACGTTGGAAGAACTGCAAAGTCGATGGCCCAACGCCCAGATTTCTTTAATAATGGGTGCCGACACGTTTCGCGACTTTTCAACCTGGAAGCAGTACGACCGCGTGTTGAAAGCGAGTCACATCCTGGTGGCGTCACGCCCCGGCCACACGCTCGACGAAGCCGCCGAAGACATGAAAACCCTGATCTCCGACCTGCCGTTTTCCTATCGGCCGGAGGATTCCGACCACACACGGCGGACGTTTTTCTGCAGGCAAACCGGACGCCGCATCGCACTCTTTCCAATCCCTCCGGAAGCCGTATCCTCAACGGAAATCCGGGATGCATTGAGGCGGGGTGACGCGGTCAAAAAGATGTTGCCACCTGCCGTATCAGGGTATATCATGACGCATCGTTTATACCAAGCACACCCCCATCCGATGTCTTGATGAGAGAGTCTTTAAGCGAACTCCAACAATTGGTGGTTGACGCGGCCACCGAAAAAAAAGCTTCCAATATCATTCTTCTGGATCTGAGAAACCGCACGGACCTGACGGATTATTTCCTGATATGCAGTGGGAATTCCAAAGTCCAGGTTCAGGCCATCGCGGACAACATCCTCGAAAAAACCTCCGGCACTCCCTACGACGCGGTCGCACAGGAAGGGTACCAGCAGGGCAACTGGGTGATCCTCGATCTTGGAGACATGATAGTTCATATATTTTTGCAGGAAGTCCGGACGCATTTCGACCTGGAGCGGCTTTGGGGAGATGTCCCCGTGATTGCAGCGATGAGCGAATGAACGAGTGAACGTGAGGAGATTCCGGAACCATGGACAAGAAGAAAGTTTCCGAGTTGAAGTCCCAGTTGATCCAGATCCGATCGGAAATTCTGGGAGACTTGGAAAAAAACATAAAATCCAGCCAGGATGAAGAATTCACCAAGCTTGTCTCGGATGTGTCCGACGACGCGGCGCGTTCCTCCTCCCGGCAGATGCTGCTCAACCTGGGTGAACAGGAACGGCAAAAACTGAAACTGGTGGAAGAGGCGCTCGAAAAAATCACCGCGGGTGAATACGGTGTGTGCTCGGAATGTGAAGGTAAAATTCCCGAGGCCCGTCTTCAGGTGGTGCCGTTCACCCGGTATTGTGTAAAATGCCTGGAAAAACTGGAAAAGGAAGAAAAACTCAACAGGCGGATGGAATCCTTCGGAGACGATCCGGGATCCATTTCCTGAAATCCGCGACACAAACTGTTTGATCAACAACTTCACAACCTGAATACACGACGTGACCTTAAAACTGATCTCAACCCTGATCGTTTTTGTCCTGCTGATCGTTTACTTCACGTTTCTCAATCCCAGCGACGTCGAGGTTTATTTCACCCAGCACTTTTCCCTGAAAATGCCCATCGTGGTGTTCATGCTGGGTTCGATCCTGGTCGGAGTGGTGTGCACGGCGCTGGCGACGGGGCTCCAGCAGTTCCGCAACTCGCTTCGACAGTACGGCAGGCAGCGGGTGGTCCGGAAACAGGAAAAGCTGCACCGTAAATGGGAAGAACTTTTCCAGAAAGCGATCAACGAGATCACCAGTGGACAGCGGGCCAAAGGCATCGCCCTGTTGGAAAAAATCCTGAACCAGGCGCCGGAGCATTTTGAAGCGCTCGCTCACCTGGGCGATCAATTGCGGGAGGAAGGCGACCCCGAACGCGCCGTCACCATGCACCAACGGGCCATCAAGCTGGACCCGGACAACCTGCCGGTCCGGTTCGCGCTGGCAAAGGACTACGCCGCTCTGGGCAACGTGGAAAATGAAATCGCCACCCTGAAGGAAATCCGCAGCCGCAATCCCAACTCCCTTCCGACCCTGCGCCAGTTGCGGGATGCGTTTTTGAAAGCGGGCAACCCGGACCAGGCGTACCAGATGCAGAAGGCCGTCATGCCCCTCATCCACGACGCCCGCGAGCTCGCGCAGGAACAGGAGCTGTTCAGCCAGATCACGTATTCGAAGGGCTACCAGCTCTACCAGGAAAAGAAAATCGAGCCGGCAATTGTGGAGCTCAAGCGCGCGCTTCGCGAGAACAACAGGTGTCTTCCCGCTTACCTCACCCTCGGCCAGCTTTACCTGGAAAACAACAACCCCAAAACCGCGATCAAATTCTGGAAGGACGGGTTCGACATCACCCAGTCACCCATTTTCCTGATCCGCCTGCAGAACCTCTACGAGGACATGGACAAAGTCCATGACAGCTACAAGCTGTACCAGGAGGCGATCAGTAAAGCATCCAGCGACAACCGGCGCGAATTGTTTTCCATGCTCTACGTACACCATCTCTTCCACCACGAAGAAAAAGACACCGCCATGGAAGTGCTCAACAATATCGAACACCCCTCGCTGTCTACGCAGATGTACAAGATCAAAGCCCTTTTGGATCGTAACGATTATGCGCAGGTGGACGAAATCATGCACGCCACCCACAACCGCCTCTCCATCGCCATCGAACAGTACATCTGCTCGGCCTGCCACCACAAAGGGAACGCCTGGTATGCTTTTTGTCCAGAATGCCATGCCTGGAACACCCTGCAGTTGCAGGTGGAAATCTCGCTTTAATTCGCGACTTCCAGCCAAAAAAAACATGGGTCCGAAGACCCATGTTTCTCCTCCTCCAAATAACCTTGCGGCATTGCGCCGGTGCTGCGAGATTTGCTGTTTTGCCCGGGCGCTTACGGGTTCATCAACCGCGCATCGAGCAGACGCGTATTCTTGGAATACGTTTTCGCCGACAAAAGAATCCGGTCGCTGAAAAGAAAATACAGACCCTCGTCCGGATACCGCGCCACCTGAGCCGTCAGCGATGCCGGCACCCCGTAACTCGCCACCACGTCCTCGAATTTCGCACCGAGGCGGATGTCTCCCTGACTGAACGCGCCTTTGAAGTTCGGGCCGATCTCAATGGCTTCCACCACCTTGCCTTCAGTCAATGCACGGATCACGAGATCATGATTGGGATAAGTGATCTCGATATTGTCCAAACCCGGATCCGTACCGCGATTGATCTTGATGAATTCGGGAATGCCGAGAAGGTCGACGGCTGCCTGCAGGGGCATGTCCACCGACAGGTTTTTGCCCACCACGATGTCCGCCGGTTGGGTTTCACCGGGGCGCGGCGCACACTCCTGTTTCTGTTCCTGCACCGGCGCCGGTGCCGGGGCAGGCTTGGGCGCGTCCTGCGCAAATACCGGATGCGCCGCAAATACGAGGCTCAAGACCAGCAAAAAATAGTTTCCGGATTTCACAACTCTCTCCTACAAAAGTGGACCCGTTAATCTTGTCAAATCCTGCACCCTTCAGATTGGAACCGGCCCCGGTCCCCCTCATAACAGTTTATCTATCAATGGATTATGACAAATATTATAGCCGATTTTCACATCGAGGTTAAGCGGATAATTGAATTTTCCTGTAAAAAATCAATGACTTCCCCAAAAACTGCCAATTTAAGGGGCTATTCGGGCAAAAATTAATCCGAAAATCCCGGTTTGCGTCGCCGATCCCGTTTCTTTTTCGCCTTGTCGCGTTCGAATTGCCGCCACTTGTACGGGTCCTCTTTCAGTTGACTGATGGTATCGCGCGACTCTTCTTCCATCCACAGATCGTCGAGCGGCGTTGATTTCTTCCCCGCTTTCTTCGTTTCCTTCGGCAGAAATTTTCTACGCTCCTCGGCTTCCTTGTTGGTGAGGCCGAGTTCCATCGCAATGAGGTCCTTGTCACTTTTCATATTCTTCCGGCGTGCCAGCGCTTCGCCGCGTGCCTTGATCTCTTTCGCGTTGACCAGCCCGCTCCGCCAGGCGTCGGGGATGGCGTCGAACCCGTACAACGCTCCGGCCCAGGCGCCCACCAGCGCGCCCAGCTTGTCGGCTTCGCGTCCATGATTGAGTGTGGTGGTGAGCACCGCCTCGAAACCACCCGTCATTTCCACCAGCATCAGCAATCCAAACGGCAGGAGGGAAAGCGCGTGCCCCTGCGTCGGGTGCACGATGTCCAAACCGGTGAAGTGCGACGCATTCTCAGCGATCCATTTGCCGAGTGCGTCACGCTGCCCCGGCTCGTATCGCGTTTCCAATTCGCGAAACGTTTTGCTGAACACCTGCGGGTCTTTCTCCACCGCATGCCAGACGTCGCCGTGCTCCGCCTGCAACAACGCTTCGATTTCTTCGCAAAACTCTGCGGCATCGCCAAACAAATGCTGTAACGCACCGGGACTGGATGCGGGTTGCAGATCAAGGCAACGCGTCACCAGAAACCCGGTCAGCACGGTGCCGACGATTTCCCATGGATGCCGGCTGAACAGCCGCGCCGCTTCCACGCACTGACTGCGGAAGGTGACGGAATTGCGTTTCATGTACGCGGCGATCGGTACGGCGACAGAGAACGTCGATCCGAAAGCGTACGGTTCGTTTGACCTCGCCACAGCCGTGCGGTTGGGAAACGATTCGACTGTCTTGTAAAAGCACCCTTCCGGCCGGCGAAACACGCCGAAGTAGCCTTCGGGTCCGTTCGCCCCCATGCGCATCAACACATCGGCGACCGCTTCCGGCTCCGGTTTTTTCGTGGTCAGCAAAACCTCGCTCAGCGCCAGCGCCGTCTGCGTCTGCACGCCGTACAATCCCTTCATGCGGTACCGCTTCACGCCTTTTCCGATGTAAGGTTTCACATCGTGATAGGCATCGACGGTTTTGAAATACTGTTTGACGGTTTCGGGTTTGAGGCCCTTCACCGACTGACCGAGCGCGTCGCCGACGGCCATGCCGTACCAGCTGCCGAGGGCTTTGTCATCGGAGGCACTCATGCGGAAGGTTCCATGAAAACGGAGGGGGGTTACTGGATGGCAAACAGGGGAGTGGGCCGATCCTGCCTGGCCACCTCCACCGGCACCGGTGAAGCGGCGAGCGCACGGTGCGCGTGGTTCAGCGCCAGCTCCGGCCGGTTGTTTTTTTCGCTCAGATGCATCAGCACCACTTTCTGAAGGTTGGCGTGATTGAGGACACTCAACATTTCGGCGCAGGTCTGGTTGGAAAGATGACCCGTGTCGCTGGCGACGCGCTTTTTGAGCGGCCACGGGTACGAGCCGTTGAGCAGCATGTCGGGATCGTGATTGGCCTCGATCAGCAACACGTCCACCCCTTTCAATCGCGCTTCGACGGTGGGCGTGGAAGAACCGAGGTCGGTGGCGTGACCCAGCTTCATCGATCCGCACCGCACGACGTAGGCCACCGACTCCGCGGCGTCGTGCGGGGTGGGAAACGATTCGATACGCAGGTCGCCCACCGCCACCTCGTCCTCACGCGCAATGCACTGCGCCTTGTCAAACGGATCGTGGTGCCGGCGCGCGCCGTCGAACGTGCCCTGGGTCGCGTACACGGGGACGCCGTGTTTGTTGAGCAGCAACTTCATGCCGCGGATGTGGTCGGAATGCTCGTGCGTGATGAATACCGCGTCGAGGTCAGTCACGTTCCTCTGAACCGCCTCCATGCGCAGTTTCAATTCGCGCAGGGACAGGCCGTTGTCGATGAGGATGCGGGCGCGGTCGCTTTCGACGAACAGCGCGTTGCCCTTGCTGCCGCTGGATAAAACGGAAAATCTAAGAATGGTCCTCCCCTTTCCCGGACCGCGTCCGGAGAAAACGCGTGGTTTCGTCACCCCGCTTTAAAACTTTTCTTAAAGGAATTCCCCTCTGAATTCCAGTTTTCCCCTTATTACCAAGGAGGGACCATTAAAGCAGGTAAACGTTTCCCGCGCAAACGCGTTTACCTTTTGTCGCGGGCCACGCCCGCCTGGACTACGTCCGGAGGAAACGTGTGCCACATGAAATTGGGCCCACCGACCATCGTTCCGTCCATCGGGCATTACCCAACCTGACACGGGCCACGCCCGTTAGTCGTGGTCGATCTGGGCTTTCTGCAGTTTGCCGCTGTAATCAACGAACACCGACTTCCATTCCGAGAAGGTTTCGAGCGCGGCGATACCCACCTCGCGGTGGCCGTTGCCCGTTCCCTTGATGCCGCCAAACGGGAGCTGGATTTCCGCACCGATGGTCGATGCGTTGACATAGGTCAACCCGGTTTCCAGGGTTTCGATGGCCTTGAAGGCCCGGTTGACGTCCTGCGTGTAAATCGCCGAAGACAGCCCGTAGGAGGAATCGTTGACGATGTCCACCGCTTCCTCGAAACTGCTGCAGGCGATGACACCGACCACAGGACCGAAAATCTCCTCCTGCGCGATGCGCATTTTGGAATCGACATCGGCAAACACCGTGGGCTGGTAGAACCAGCCGTTCTTGAGGACCTTGCCGTTGGCGTAATTGCCGCCGGTCAGCAGTTTTGCACCTTCGTCCTTGCCAATCTGCACATAGCGGTGGACCTTTTCGCGCGCCTTGTCGTTGATGAGCGGCCCCATGTCCACTTTCTCATCGAGACCGTTGCCCAGTTTCAGCTTTTTGGCCCGTTCGACCAGCATGTCGGTGAACTTCTTCGCCACCTTCTTGTGAATGACCACGCGGCTGCAGGCCGTGCAACGCTGACCGGTGGTGCCGAACGCTCCGAACATCACCCCTTCCAGCGCAAGGCTCAGGTTGGCGTCGTCCATGATGATGATGGCGTTCTTGCCGCCCATCTCCAGCGAGTACTGCTTCATCCTCTGGGCGCAGGCGCTGGCAATCCCCGCGCCGGTCTGCGTGGAACCGGTGAACGACACCATGTCCACATCCTTGTGCTCGACCAGCGGCGCACCCGCATCGGGTCCGAAACCCGTGACCATGTTGACCACGCCGGGGGGCAGCCCCGCCTTCTCGAAAATGTTCATGAAGTTGACCACGGTCAGCGGCGTGTCCTCCGCCGGTTTGATGACCGCGGTGTTGCCGCAGATGAGCGCCGGGATCAGTTTCCACGACGGAATGGCGAGCGGAAAGTTCCACGGCGTGACGCAGGCGACGACGCCCAGGGGCATCCTCACCGACATGGCGAATTTGTTTTTGAGTTCGGAAGGAACCGTTTCCCCGGCCATGCGCCGGCCTTCGCCCGCGGCGAAGTAGGTGAGGTCGATCGCCTCCTGCACGTCGCCACGCGTCTCGGCGATGATCTTTCCCATTTCCTTCGTCATGTCCTGCGCCAGCGATTCCTTGTGCTTCACCAACAGCTCGGCGACTTTGTACATGATTTCGCCACGTTTGGGCGCCGGGGTTTCCCGCCACATTTTCTTGGCCTTGGCCGCGGCGGCGACAGCTTTGTCCACGTCCTTCTTGTTCGATTTCTGAAAACGGCCCAGCACCTCGTTGCAGTTGGCGGGGTTGGTGTTTTCAAAAATCTCGCCGCTGGACGAGGCCACCCATTTGCCGTTGATATAGTTTTTGTATTCCTTAGTCATTCAACACCTCCGGATGGAAATGCATTGAGATAAGACTGGCGGAGCGAAAGGAGATCGATCGTTGACACAGACCGGAACCCTCCGGGGACCGATGAAGACCCAGGTTCACTGAAAATTCGGGACCTGGAAAAGAAAATGCGGTAAAAACACCGCTTAATTGGAATATAGGTAAATGGCAGGGGGAAGTCAAGCGGACCGGCAGGGGCCCACCCTGCGCGGAGGAATCACTTCGAAATCAAAACTTTTTCAAGTTCCGGCTCGGGGACGGCATCCACGATTTCCACTTTGCCCAGTGTGTGGACGAGGATGAAGCGGATTTTCTTTTCGCGCGCTTTTTTGTCGCGGTACATGGACTCGATGTAAGCGCGGGCGGGAAATTCCGGAAGGGCCGTGGGCAGGCCGTAGCGGTCAATGAGCTTGGTGATCCGCTCCACCGTGGCGGCGTCGCAGTATCCCATCTGGTGCGACAGGCGCGCTGCGGCGACCATGCCGATTGCCACGGCCTCGCCGTGTTTGAATTGCGTGTATCCGGTGAGGGCTTCCACGGCATGGCCGACGGTGTGGCCGTAATTCAGAACCATACGGTAATTGCTTTCGCGCTCGTCTTTCTCCACCACCCGCGCCTTGATGGCACACGAAGTTTCGATGATGTGGGTGAGCGTTTGCGGGTCCTGCGCCTGGATCGCATCCACGTTGTCTTCCAGATACTGGAACAGATCCGGGTCCT
Organism: Nitrospina gracilis 3/211; assembly: GCF_000341545.2. NCBI lineage: Bacteria > Pseudomonadati > Nitrospinota > Nitrospinia > Nitrospinales > Nitrospinaceae > Nitrospina > Nitrospina gracilis. The sequence continues at coordinate 940,842 of NZ_HG422173.1, read as the reverse complement.
CGATGACCCCATACTTGATGATCTCGGCCATGCCGGCGCGGAATTCATCGGGAGGAAGGGTCTTCAAGGTGTTGAGGTCGATGATGACGGCGCGCGGCTGGTAGAACGCGCCGATCATGTTTTTGCCGAGCGGGTGGTTGACGGCGGTTTTGCCGCCGACACTGCTGTCCACCTGCGACAGCAGGGTCGTGGGCACCTGCAGGAAGGGCACGCCCCGTTGATAGGTTGCGGCGACGAAGCCGGTGAGGTCACCGATCACCCCGCCCCCCAGAGCGACCATCAGTGTGTTTCGGTCGTAGGCGCTCTTCATCAGGTGATCATAAACCACTTCGGCGCTGGCCAGCGTTTTGTGCGCCTCGCCCTCCGGAATTTCAACAACGCGGCTTTCGATGCCCGCCTGCTTCAACCCGGCCTCCAGCGCAGGCCCGTACAGAGCGCGGATGGAAGGATGCGTGACGATCACCGCGCGGCGCAGACCGGCAAGCGAAGGCACGCGGTCCCCAAGGGTGCCAAATAGATTCTGGCCGATCAGGATGTCGTAACTCCTGTCGGCCAGATCTATCCTCAAAACTTTCATTGAATCCTATTCGATGTTTTCCCGCACGATGGTGGGCGTAACGAAAATCAGTAATTCCGAGATGGTATCATCTTGCGAACGATTCTTGAAGAGGTATCCGAGAATCGGAATCTGGTGCAGGTAAGGCACCCGCACGCGGGCTTCGTTGATTTCCTGCTGGAAAAGGCCGCCCAGCACCACCGTGGCACCGTTGTCCACCAGCACTTCGGAATTGGCTTCCTTGGTGATGATGGTCGGTACGCCGTTGACCTGCTGACCGAAGTCGGCCTGGTTCTGGGTCGCGGTTATCTTCATGTAGACGTCCTCTTCCGCCGTGATATGGGGTTTGACCGTCAGGTTGATTTCCGCATCGACGAACTCGATCTTGGTACCTTCGTTCGCGGAGAAAGTCTGATACGGGATCTCCCGGCCACTGCGGATCTTGGCTTCCTTGTTATCCAGTGTCGTCACCTTGGGATTGGCGATGGTGCGCGACTTGCCCTCGCTCTCCGCGGCGGCCAGGATCAACTGCAACTGGTGGTCCGCATCGCTCATGGTCAACGTGTACAAGCCCGCGGGCGTGGCTACGTTAGTGGCGAGGTCCACCAGGAATTCGCCGTTCAGCGTGGTCGGGAATCCCGGGTTGGCCACGTCGATGTTGTTGTTCAACGTCCATTGCAGTCCGAGGTCCTGGGTGAACGACCGGGCGATCTCGATGATACGGGACTCGATCATGACCTGCGGGGTTCGGATATCCAGCGTCCGGATCACCGACACCATTTCCTCGATCTTGTCCTCAATGTCGGTGAGGATCAGCGTGTTGGTCCGGGTGTCGGAAGAGATCTGACCCCGGTCAATCGACTTGATTTTTTCCAGATTTTTCACCATCTCCTCGATGTCCGCGTAACTGATGCGGATCATTTCGGTCACCAGCGGTTCGGATTTCTTGGCTTCCTCGAGCGCCGCTTTGGGTGCAATGCGAATGATGTTTTTCTGGCATTTGCGTGCAAGCCCGTAGTTATCCAGTATCAATTCAAGAGCTGTATTCCAGCCGACATCAACCAGGCGGACATTGACGTTTCCACTCACATCCGGAGACAACACAACGTTGAACCCGCTGACATCGGAAATGATACGGAAAATGTTTTTCAGGCTCGCGTCCTGGAAGTCGAAGGTATAGCGTTCTTTCTGTCCGCCCAGCAGGTTGCCGCAGGTATCTTCCACGCTGGCCTTGGATCCCGATTCGTAAAGGGAGCCTTCCTGTTGCCCACTGGTCATGCCCATTTCTTCCTCAAACGAGGAGGCCGTGCGGGTGTCCTTGTTTCCTGCTTCCATGGAAGCCGCCTGAATGCGGACGTCCAGGCTGTTGGGTCCGGTTTTGACGATTTCGTAACTGGCGGTCTGGTTGAGACCGATCTCCAAGCGCAGCACTTTGGCTTCTTCAAAGTACGTCGGGGTGACCGTATTGACCACTCCCTTGTTGACCTGGATGGCTCCGCTCAACATGCCCTGGGACGTACCCGGAAAGTCGAGCACCAGGCGGAGCGGGTTTTCCAGTTTGAAGGCAGTGTAATTCACCGAGCCGCTGATCTGGAGTTGAATGGAGGTTTCGTCGCCTTGCTGGTCTGCGGTCAGGTTCTGAATTTCATTTATGGTCGAAGCGGGCGCCTCTTCGGTCATCTGGGCGACATTCCAAACCTTGCCTTTTTTTCCATTGATGGTTTTCCCGGATTTGGTGACAGAAATCCCCTTCATGTTTTCCGGCTTGACGGAGGCGTGGCCCTTGTCCCCCGTGGCGCCGAAAACCGGGAACGCCGTCAGGCACACAGCCATCACGACGGCGGTCAAACAAGAGATATGAATTTTCATGTTTTTGGTTTTCACAACACGCTCCTCATTCATCGGCCGGTTTAGTAAACTCCAGATATCGGGTTTGGGTCCGGATGTTGCCCTGATAATCGCGGATACGTTCAATAATGGTGATCTTTTCCTGATCAATGGCTTCGACCACACCATAACGCGGTCCAAGCAGAGAACCGACGCGGATGGTATGTCCAAAAGTATCCGGAGTCTCCACCAGGGCAACGGTCTCCTGGCCGTTCCAGATGAGACCGGACAGTTTCAATTGACCCAGTTCATTCTGCAGGTCGGACCCGATCTGCATGGACCCAACCCCACTGGCCTTTTCAATCAGATTCTTGTAATTGCTGATTTCCTCTACGATCTCATCCTTGCTCATGTCCCGCAGTTCTCTTTTGTTTTTAAACAGCGCCGCATAGTATTCGAGGTCGGAATGGAGTCTCGGGTCCGTTCGTTTGACTGCGCGGTAGACCTCGTAAGGAATCGACGGAAGGGTTCCCAGTTCCTGGTCCATACGGCTTCGGAACAACTGTTTCTCTTCCATTCTTTCCTTCATGCGTTTCCGCCGGTCCTTGTCTTCCTGCATCTGCTTCTGTATGGCTTCTATATTCACTTCATCAATCTGAGGCACAAAGGGATCCCGTTTGTCCGTGAACATGTAGCGCAGACCGGGAGCGAACACGGCTTTGAGAGTGTCAAAATCTTCTTTCGTGGATTTGAGCCGGCGCACCACTTCCTTCAAGGCCCTTTCCGCCCGCCGATTCATTTTGGAGATACCTGCGGCGTTGCCCTCCTGGTCCCTACGGTTGTACCAGCGCCCTTCGGGCGATTCATAAAACCGGACCATGCGTTCGACATCACGATCACTGAGAGCTTTGTAGCGGAAAAGGTTGTCGATGATGTGCAAGGACCGCTGATGGTCGCGCAGTTCCATCTTCAACTTCATGACCAGCTTCTCGGCGCTGCCTACGGCGAAGAAATCGTTCAACGGCGCCACCGTACGAAGCATGGATGCCTTGAATTTGATATCGTAATCTACCTGCGACTTGGCTTTCTCCAGGCGGTCCATCAACTCCAGGCGCTTTTTGTCCGGAGGGTGTGCCGTGATGCGCTTGAGAAAGCTTTCGTATTCGCCCCATCGCTTCACATAGCTGGAGTCCAATGCAGCGATGCGGCGCCCCAGCGGCGAACGGAAAAACCGGATGGCCCGGCGGATGTGCGTTCGGTTGAAACCATCTCGAAGGGCCCGGAATTTGGTATTGTAAAACTCGTTGGTGTTGAACGCTCCCTCGTACACTTCATTGATGAGGGTGATGTGCTCTTTTGAAAGCCCCAAAGATGACAGCAGGTTCGGGTTGGTGAACACGGAAGGTTCCATGGTCATGCGCGCCACCAGAGCCTTTTCCTTCTGGGATCCGCTTAGCACGAACAACTGCCGAACGAGTGAAGTCTTGTTTTGCGTTCTGGCCGCCTGGAGTTCCGGGACCCAGACGGCAAGGACCATCCAGGCCGCCATCAGGGCCGCCACGAACCAGCGCACACCGCGGGTGTCAGGGAATCCGTTTAAATATTGTGTCTGCGTTTTCATCGTCGCGTTCCACATATGGCTTTATTCACCCTCTTTCTCGGAGCCTTCAATGTATGCAAACGTTTTCGCTTGAATGTCCGTCTTCAACAAAAGGACCGACTTCCGTTGGGCCTCACCCATTTCACCCTTCACCGGAACCTGAGTGGTCTCCCGAACCATTTTGAGCTTGGAAATATTCACCATGCGCAACAGGCTCTGCAACGTGTCAAAGAATCCGGCCGTATGGTAGTAATCCCCGGTGATGGTCATTGTGATGGGGATTTCCTTGTAAAATTTCTTTTCGGACGCTTCATCCAGCCGGAACGTCACAATGTTCACGTCCAGGAACCGGCCCACATCCGAAATTTTGTTCAAAAGCGTGGGCAATTGCTCAACCAACGGAAGCTGGCGTTTCTTTTCAACCAGCGTACCTGAAAGCGTGGCGACCTGTTTGGTGATCAATTCCTTCTGCGACACTTCCTGCTGGTACAGTTTCAGCTTGTCCTCAGTTTTACTCAACTTGGTTTCCAGTTCGCGATACTCATCCTGGTAGGCACTGTAAATTAAAAGGTAATAGGCAATAAAAATGCCGAAGCACAGCGCCGCTCCCACCATGATGGCCTGGGGTTTCTGGAACCGATCCAGTTTGTCGTATGGAATCTTGTCAAAAATTTTATCCATGGATCATCCCTTTTGCGGGGCCTCGAGTTTGAG